>JALQUF010000120.1 GCA_023263855.1 Yoonia sp.
CGATTTCCAAGGCCCGCACGTGGGTTGCGTGTAAGTTCACCTGCGGAGCGCAGCCTTCTTCATGGGCTTGCAGGAACCGGCTGGCACAAAGGCACCACCCATCACCGGCTTTCAGTCCTGGAAACCCATATTCCGGCCGCGGAGTGCTCAGGTCATTGCCGACGTATTTGGAAAAGGCCAGAAACTCGTTTGTCATCACGGCGCACACCGTATGGCTGCCTTGGTCGGCCGCGCAGGTGTCACAGGCCCCGTTGCGGAAAAAACCGGTCATCGGGTCGGTCGAGCAGGGCACCAGTGTACTGCCCAGAACATTGAATGAGGGATCTTTTTCCATTGTCTACGCGCCTTTCTGTCCGTCCAGTCTAATGTAGGGGTCCCTCCCGGATTTGCCATAGGGGGCGGCGCCTAGGTTCGGCCCGTCGAACAAGGGGTATGTACGCTTAGCATTTTGTCACGGCCCCGGAGCCGTGCCGGCATCAACGAAACTTGTCCACCAGTTTTTGCATGGGCGAACGTGTGTCGGTTTCGGGTTCAGATGTCGGAGGGGGGGGCTGGGGTTTAGGCGCTGATTTTGAGGAGCGCGGCGGGGCCACACGCAAAGCAATCGCGTTGAGGAACTTGGGCCCGTCGCCCGCAATCAAATCTGCGATCCCGTCACTGATGCCGCGCAACTCATCATCAAGCCATGCCTGATCGGCCTTGGGGAAATCACGCAAGACATAGCCCGGTACGGCATCTTTGTGCCCCGGATGCCCAACACCCATGCGCACGCGGTGATAGTCAGGCCCGATATGACCGTGGATTGACCGCAGACCATTGTGCCCTGCATGCCCGCCACCTGTTTTCAGGCGGACTTTGCCGGGGGCAAGATCGATTTCATCATGGAATACGATCACATCTTCCGGGGCGAGCTTGAGATAGCGCATCGCCTCACCCACGGACTGGCCTGAAAGGTTCATGAAGGTTTCAGGTTTCAGAAGCGTCACCCGCTCTGACCCAAAGCGCCCATCGCAGGTCTGCCCTTGAAATTTGGACCGCCAGCCGCTGAAACCATGGTCTGCCGCGATCTGATCCATTGCCATAAAGCCGATATTATGGCGGTTATGGGCGTATTTCGTTCCGGGATTTCCAAGGCCGACAAGTAATTTCATAGCGTTCAGTGTAGCTTATGCCGCAGTGCAGCGCCAGAGTGACTTTGCGACGGTCAAAAGGCAGAGTTCGATTTTTCTGGATTTCCGTCGTCTGGTTCTCGAAACTGAAGGGAGCCCTTCGACTGAAAGCCCCGTTCCTATGCCGTCCAACTTTAATCGCAAAGGACTCAGCCTCAAATGGCTTGAGCTGTTTCAGATCTGCGCAAGAAAGGGCTCTTTGCAGGCGACGGCACAAGAAACGGGGTTGTCCATCAGTACGGTCTCGTATCACCTCAAAAGCCTTGAAGAGCACTTGGGCGTCGACCTGTTGGATCATTCGCGCCGTCCGATTGTGTTGACCCCAAAGGGGCGGGCTTTCTTGCGCAACATTGATGATGCATTACTGGCAATCCGCAAAGCAAAGGCGGACGCGTCATCGGGCAATGTGGATGAGGCCCGATACCTGCGCATTGGGGCGATTGAGGATTTGGATAGCGATATCATGCCGGAGCTGGCTGTGCATTTGGCGGGCGAAATGCCCGGCTGTGATTTTCTTTATCATACGGCCACCAGCCACGAGATTATTGACATGCTGCGCAACAGGCAGTTGGATCTTGGCATCACAACCAGCCCGCTCGACCGGCACAGCGATTTGCATGAAACACCGTTGCTGCGCGACCCGTTCGTTCTGGTGCTTCCGGGGAATACCGACCATGCATTGCCTGATATCACCGGAGGCGGAAATAAACTACCGTTTCTGCGGTTTTCCAGTGAACTGATCATCGCCCAGCAGATTGAAGCGCAACTGCGCCGGCTGGGTATTCTGCTGGCGCATCAGTTTGCCTGCAACAACAACCAGACGCTGATGGGGATGGTTGCCTCAGGCGCCGGATGGACGATCACGACACCACTGCTTTTTTCGCGCGCCAAGCGGTTTCACGGGCAAGTGCAGCTACATCCGTTCCCCGGCAAAAGTTTTTCGCGTCGCTTGTCATTGGTATCGACGCAGGATTGCACTGCCTCTGTGCTGGACCTTGTCGATGCCAAGATACGCGCCTCTTTGGGCCAGCATGTGATCATGCCACGCCATAAGGCGACGCCCTGGTTGAAGGATCACTTCACGTTGGTCGATCCCACCTAGGTCAGGATATTGAATTTGGCACGGATCGCGGCGTCTTGATCCGGTGTCAAATATTCTGGCGTATGGGTTGCCAGAATATGGCGCGCGCGGTCTTGGGCTATGTCCCACGCATCCTTGCTGCCATTTTCCGCCCATGTGACGGGTTGGTCGCGGTCAGCAAGCGCGGGGTAGAAATAATCCCGCTCCATCGCAGCAAGAGTATGCGCCCCGCCCAGAAAATGGCCGTCACCTTTCACGGCTTCGATGATTGCCTCATAGCCCAGATTATCGTCAGTCACCTCAATCCCACGCAGGGCGCGGTAGGTGTGGGAATGCATTTCATCATCCAGAATAAAGGCTTCAAAGCTGGCCCCCAGTAGTGATGCGGTCATGCCTGAGCTTTCGTAAATCAGGTTCCCGCCAGCCAAGGCGGCTGCGAGGGATGTAAGGCCTTTTTCCATCCCGTATTGCGCGTCAATCGCTTTGGCGTCGGTCATCGAGCAAGCCACACCCGAAGGCAGGCCCAGCCAATTGGAAATCTGGGCAGATGCAGCGTTCAGCACAGCACTTTCTCCGCTGCCGCCTGAAAATGCGCCTGTGCGCAGGTCAATCACCAAAGGCCAGTTGGAAAAGACCATCGGGAACCCCGGCTTGATGGCATGGACCATTACAAGGCTGGCCAGCGTTTCAGCCAAAGATTGCGCCAGAAAACCGGCCAATGTCGCTGGCGCGGTTGCCCCTGCCTGCGCGGCGGTGATGCATGAAATCGGGATATTGTGCTTGATACATTCGTAAACAACATCCACCGCGTCTTCGCCGAACCGCATGGGCGAGATGATCGGGCTGATATGGGCCTTCATGAACGGGCGCTTTGAAAACGCGCCGGGCCCGCCTGCGGCGATATCCAGCATCTCGACAATCGGGGCAATGTTTTCGGCCAGCGTGAAAGAAGTGGCCGTGGGCTTGGTGGTGTTCTTGATCAACGCATAGGCGGTGTTCACATCCAGATCAAATATGTCTGGCACATCCGTGGCGACGCAGCACCGCGTGTACCAACTGACATTGGCAAGCGTGTCTTGCAGGCGGGTGAAATTATGCAAATCTTCCAGCGTCGATGGGCGATATGACCGGCTGTCGATGTCCAGGGTCTGCACAGCTGCACCGCCGGTGCCAAAGTGGACCCGTTGACCGCCAACCTCGATAGAGCGGGCCGGGTCGCGGCCATGCAAAACAAAGCTCTTGGCGGCGTCCGCTATGGCGTCTTCGACCAGCGTGCGGGGGAACAGGATGCGCCCCGCACCGTCGTCAATCGCCCCTGCTTTGCACAAATCGGCATGCAAGCGTTCAGGAACTTCACCCAAGCCCAGGTGCGCAAGCAGGGTCAGGGCGGTGTCATAGATCCGCGCAACTTCGGCCTCGGTCAGCGGCTTGTAGGTGCCGCCGATCTGGCCGGGCGGGCAGGGGTCAAGAACCGGCTTTGCAGCACGTTTTGCCAAGCGTCCTTTTCGCCCGCTCCCCAATGCTCGTTTTGCGCACATGTGCCCCCCTTTCATTTGGTCTCAGTGAACGGCGTTTTGTGTCGGTGAGGCAAATGAAGCTTGGCAGTTTTCGAATAATCGAAACAGCTTTTCTAATTTTTGCGATATGCATTGGCGCTAGTTGCCACAGGCGCAAAAATGCAGCCCTGTTCCGGCAGTGTCTGACAGGAGAAGTTCTATGAAATCGCGCACCAAAGCCGTTGTGATCGGGGGCGGCATTGCTGGCTGTTCCACGCTTTATCATTTGACCCAAGAAGGCTGGACCGATGTTGTGTTGGTCGAACGCAATGAGCTGACCTCGGGCACTACCTGGCATTCGGCGGCACAGGTCACAAATTTCGGGATGAACCAGACAATGGTGGGGCTGAAGACCCATTCGATCAACCTGTATAAAGAACTGGCTGACGATCCTGAATATCCGATCAATTACCATCACGGCGACGGTGGTATTCGCCTTGCCAATACCGAAGCGCAGATGCAGGGCTATCGCCACTTTACATCCATGGCGCGCGGTATGGACGTAGAATTTGAGGTCATCGACGCAGAAGAATGTGCACGCCGCCACCCGCTGATTTCCACGGACAATCTGATCGGCGGCCTGTGGGATCCGATGGACGGTGATATCGACCCTGCCCAGCTGTGTCAGGCTTTGGCGCGTCGTGCGCGCAAGGCCGGGGCCGAGGTGTATCGCAACACCCCCGTGACCGGACTGACCCAGCATAAGGACGACACCTGGACGGTCCATACCGAGCACGGCGATATTGATTGCGATGTGGTGGTGAATGCGGGCGGATACCGCGTGAACGAAGTGGGTGCGATGATGGGCGTGCACCACCCGGTTGCCTCAATGGAGCACCAGTATTTCCTGACCGAAGAAATCCCCGCAATCAAAGAAGCGGGCCACCGGATGCCGTTGCTGCGCTGCCCGATCAGTGACTACTACTGCCGTCAGGAAAAGAACGGGTTGTTGGTGGGTTTCTATGAGCAGGACTGCAAGACATGGGGCATGGACGGGATTGATCCGAACTTTGTGAATGCCCTCTGCCCTGATGATTTGGACCGTGTGACCGACGTGCTGGAAGGCGCGTTCGAGCGGATGCCTGCGCTGATGGAAACGGGGATTCATACGGTCGTGAACGGCCCGATCACCTACACGATTGACGGCGCGCCTTTGGTTGGCCCGATCCCGGGAAAGCGCAATGCCTTCTGCATCATTGGCCTGCGTGCGGGCTTGGGCGAAGGTGGCGGCCATGGTTGGCTGCTCGCCCAGCAGATTGTACACGGCGAAGCCTGCTATGACACTTGGTGCATTGATCCGCGCCGCTTCACGGGTCACACCAATGTCGAGCTGACGGCGCTGAAGGCGATTGAGGATTACCAGAACGAATTCCGTTTCCACTTCCCTCACGAACACCGCCCAGCGGGCCGCCCCGCCAAAACAACACCGCTGACGCCGATTCTGGCGGCAGAAGGGGCAGAGTTCACGGTCGTGAATGGCTGGGAGCGGGTGGACTACATCAAGCCTGCGCCTGATTTCCACCACACGCTGGATTTCCATTTTGACGCAACATTTGACGTGGTCGCCGCAGAGGTGCGCAACGTCCAAGAGAACGTCGGGTTGTGCGAGGTCAGCGGCTTTAACCGGTTCGAGATCACGGGCGCCGACCGCCATCAATTTCTTGACCGGATGTTTTGCGGCAATGTGACCAAGCGCGAGGGGCGCGTTGGTCTGGGCTATTTGCTGAATGATCACGGCATGGTCAAAGGCGAGGCGACCATCGCAAACCTGCCCGCATCCGACCGTGGGCCAGAGCGGGCTTGGTACGGGTCGGCTGCGGCGTCTGAATATCATGATATGGATTGGTTAACTGCCCATATTTCTGCCGATGAAGACGTGCAGATCAAGAGCCTGACCAACGACCAGACGATCCTTGTGCTAGCAGGGCCCAAGTCGCGCGATGTGTTGCAGGCGGTCAGCCGCGCCGATTGGTCGAAAGAGGCATTCCCTTGGCTGTCCGTGCGCGAATGCTTTATCGGCTTTGTCCCTGCGACCGTCATGGGTGTCAGCTTTAGTGGCGAATTGGCCTATGAAATCCATATCCCGAATGCGTCGCTCTATGCTGCTTATCTGGCACTGCGCGACGCAGGCAAGGCGCATGGACTTCAACTTTTCGGTGCGCGCGCTGTTGATGCGATGCGGATGGAAAAAGGCTTCATGCATTGGAAAGCCGACTTGATCACCGAATTCACCCCGCTTGAGACGGGTTTGGATCGATTTGTGAAACTCGATAAATGTGACTTTATCGGCAAGGTTGCCTTGGTTGCGCAGAAAGCAGCCGGTCTGCGCAAGAAACTGGTCACACTTACGATTGATGCCACCCATGCACCGGCTTATGGCGGGGCCTCATTGATGCAGGGCGACAAAGTTGTCGGAACCATCACATCGGGGGATTGGGGGCATCGCGTCGGCATGAACATTGCATATGCCTTTGTCGATCCTGCTTTGTCAGAAGTCGGCTGTGAAATGCAATTGGATCATTTGGGCGAACTGGTCAGTGCGCAAGTCATCGCGCCTTCACCCTACGATCCGACGTTCGCCCGGATGCGTAGCTAACAGCGCTGCACCAAACAAAAAGGGCATCCCGTTGGGGATGCCCTTTTCTATATCAGTATCGCGACAGTGTTTACGCGTCGTCGTCGCTGGTTGTTGGCACTTCGTCAGCTGCAACTTCTTCTTCGTCATCATCTTCAGCCAGCAGGGCACGTGGTGCCTGCACGTTGGCAATGACAAAGTCACGATCAGTGATCGCAGGTGTCGCACCTTCAGGCAGTGTCACATCACTGATCGAAATGGTGTCGCCGATTTCGACGTTCGCCAGATCAATTTCGATGTGCTCAGGAATGTCGCCAGCCAGAACGTCAAGTTCGACTTCGTTACGCACAACAGTCAGAACGCCACCTTTTTTCACGCCGGGGCATGTATCCGCGTTGAGGAACTCAACAGGGATAAAGATCTTCACACGGCTTGTGCGCTTGAGGCGCATCAGGTCGATGTGTGTTGGCAAGTCCTTGACCACGTCGCGCTGAACGCCACGGCAGATCACACGGACGTCTTCTTGACCTTCGATCTTAAGGTTGTGCAGCGTGGACATGAAGCCACCCTTGCGCAGTTTTGTCAGAAGGTAGTTGAATGGGATGCTGATGGATTGCGGGTCAACACCGCCACCATAAACAATGCCAGGTACGTCGCCGTCACGGCGAGCTTGGCGGGCGGCCCCCTTGCCTGTCCCCGCGCGTACCTTGGCGTTAAGATCTGGGATCTTTCCAGCCATAGTAGTATTCCTTAATGTAGGGGCCCGCCTCCAAGGGTGTCCGAGCCCGATGAAGCCCGCCGTATAGGGGGGATTCGGTCTTTTGAAAAGACGTTTTCGTATCTGCACTGCACTTTGAAACTTGCTTTGGAAGCTTTTGCGCGGCAGGCAGGCTGGTATGTCGATCCTGAATGCTCTTTCCATCTCGCGTCGCCCGGCTACAGCCTTTGTGGTCGTGGGTATGTTCTGGGGCTGTTTTGCAGCCTATGTGCCTGTGATAAAAGCCCAATTGGGGGCGTCCGATGCGTTGTTCGGCACGCTATTGCTGGGATCGGCCACCGGGTTGGTGTCGTCAATGTGGCTTGCACCGCGCGCCCACCGCATTTTGGGGGCACGTGGTATGCAGGTGGGGGCGGCGCTCTTGGCACTTGCATGGCTTTTGCCGGGTCAAGTCACGCTGCCTTTGGTTTTTGCACTTTCGATGGGTTTTGTCGGGCTGGCCTCTGGGCTGCTGGACGTCATCATGAACGCCCGGGTGAGCGAGCTTGAGGCCAAACACAACCGGCCTTTGATGAATGCCAATCACGCGATGTTTTCGGTCGCCTATGCTTGTGGTGCGATGATCGTTGGCGTTACCCGCGAGGCAGGTTTGCCGCCAACGCCTGTCTTTGCCGGATTCGGGCTGGTCGCCCTTTTGCTGCTGCCTCTGATGCGGATGGATGTCACCTATGTCACCGCCGAGGAGGGCTATACGGGGCGCTACCCGCTTTGGCCTATCGTGATCTGTGGTGCGATCGTGCTTGTTGCCTTTATGTCCGAGGCCACGGTCGAAGCATGGTCAGCCCTGCACGTCGAAAGAACGCTGGGCGGCAGTGCTGCCGAAGGGGCGCTTGGGCCCGCAATGCTCGGGCTGACAATGGCGTTCGGGCGGTTTTCGGGACAGGCTGTGGCGGAACGGATACGCGAGTTCCCTCTGGTGATCGGGGCCTCTTTGGTATCTGCGACAGGGGCTGTGATCGCGGCAAGCGCATCAACACCTTTCATCGCTTACGCAGGCTTCGGTATTCTGGGCTTGGGTGTGTCGGTCATTGGCCCCATCGGGCTGGCGCTGGTCGGCAAACTGGTTGCCCCGCATTTGCGCACAGAAGCAATCAGCCGCACAGCTGTGATCGGCTTTTCGGGGTTCTTTTTTGCGCCAATGCTGATGGGGCTGCTGTCCGAGGCCTTTGGCCTGCGCATGGCGTTTCTGGCGGTTGCGCTGCTGCTCTTGAGCGTGGTGCCCTTGGCCGTTGCGGCAAGGCGCCATCCGGTTCACTAGAGAAGCGACTTCATCGTGATCAACCGCCTGAGGGCCAAATGGAAAAAGGCAGCGGTACGTTTCATACCACTGCCTTTTCTATTCTGCCACAAAGACCGCTGGACGCTTAGCCCTCAAGGCGTCGATCTAACTGGATATCGCCAGGATCTTTGTCCGGATTATCAGAGACCTCATTGTCATCGTCGCTGACCGCTGCTGCAATCAAAAGCGCGGCCAATACACCGACCACGATATATGTCGGGTTGATCGATGGACCGGCTGGCGCAACAACCTCTTCCATAGGCACTGCTTCAACAATCTCGGGGGACAGGCCACCTGCAAAGGCGGTTGTAGCGGACAGGGCGATGGCGGCCGCGCAGGCCGTTGTTTTCGTAAACATAAAGTGTCTCCTCACTCGTTACGATGTTTTATGTGAAGGCGACTCGTCTTGAGCAGCCTTGCTGGCAGGCAAGATCATGAATAATGCGTCAAAGGTCAATCACTTAGACAATGTGCCGGCCGGAAATAAAAAAGCCACCTGCAAGGAGGCG
>JALQUF010000121.1 GCA_023263855.1 Yoonia sp.
CATCAAGTCAGCGTCACGCAAGGCATCAACCACGATTAGCCGTTTGCCCGCGTGATGTTCGGCTTCAAGTGCCGCGTTGATTGAATGTGCGCCGTCAAGGACTGCCCCCGCATCAACATGCCCTACCGCGTTCTTCGTCTGGGGGACCAGCCAACGCCGAATATCGGGGTCAGTCATCGGGGTCAGCGGGTGGTTCTGCATGCCGCTTTCGTTCAAGAGCGTATCGTTCACGAACAAATGCCCTTTATAGATCGAGCGTCCGGTGCCAGGAAAAGCGGGGCAGACAATCACTTTGTGGGCGTCCAGCGCATCCGCCAGCGCATCCGCAACCGGCCCGATGTTGCCGTCCGGCGTTGAATCGAACGTTGAACAGTATTTGAAGAAGTACTGTTCACAGCCCTGCGCCTGTAGCCATTCCAAGGCCTCCAGGGATTGCCTGACAGCGTCTTGCGGATCAATGGACCGCGATTTCAGTGCGATCACCCCCGCTTCGACATCTTTCGCGGCGGGGACTTTGGGAACACCGCAATACAGGACACAACGCATGCCCTGTTTGGACAATGTGTTGGCAAGGTCGGACGAGCCTGTGAAATCGTCGCCGATGCATCCGAGCAGCATTAGTGGTCTCCCGGAAGGGTCAGGCCGGCATTGCGTGCGTAGACCTTTGCGACGGCAGCGTCATCTTCGCTGCCTAGACCAGAACCTGCGGCAGCAAGGAATTGCTGCAGCGCCGCAGCGGTCAACGGCGCACCGAATTTTGCCGATTTCGCAATGTCGAGCACGATGCCCAGATCCTTGGGCCAGATATCAATGGATGAATGCGCAGTGTAATCTCCCGCAACAATATGAGGTGCGCGGTTTTCTAGCATCCATGACGTGCCCGCGCATTGGCTGATCACCTCAACGAACTTCTCGGGCGTCACGCCTTGGGTCATGCCAAAGGTCAGCGCCTCGGCCATCGCCGCGATATGGACACCTGCAAGCATCTGGTTGACGGCCTTCATCGCCGATCCGGCACCTGCATCGTCGCCAAGTTCGAAAACCGTGACCGCCATCGCGTCAAGCACTGCACGGGCTGCCACAAACGCATCCCTGCTGCCAGATGCCATTATGCTGAGTGCACCGTCGGCAGCTTTTTTGGCCCCGCCCGATATGGGCGCATCAAGATAGTGTATTCCCAGCGCCTCGCATTGCATGGCCGTGGCCTTTGCGAATTCGGGGGCCACTGTGGCACAGGATACGACAACGCTACCTTCTTTCATCAGGGCGGCCACACCGTTCTTCCCAAACAAAACATCCTCTGTCTGGGATGCGTTCAGAACAGCAATGACAACGACGTCCAATGATCCTGCGATGTCAGAAAGCGCACCTGACGCACCGCCTTCGAATTGGAATTGAGCTGTTGTGGCTGGATTGATGTCAAAACCATATGTCGTATGCCCCGCGCGCAGCACGGATGTCGCCATGCCATAACCCATTGATCCAAGACCGATTACTGCTGTTTTAGTGCCCATGTGGGGTTCCCTTAGTGGCATTTCATTGGACCAGCGCTTGCCGCGTCTCTGCTGGTGTAGCGAACCCGCCAGACTGAATCCGATGATGTGATAAACCTTTCTATTCTGAATGTAACACAGCAGATATTCTACGTTTAGGACAAAAGTCGGATTTAAATCGCCTGAGCCGTGTGGATTTTGTGGAGCGTCTCGCTGAACTCCGTCAGCAAGACTAGCGCGACACCTCAATCAGTCGCAATGTCGGCGATTCGAATTCGATGCCGCCTGGGTGCATGACACTAAAACATCTGTAGTATCTGTGAACTTTGAACGTCAATTTTCACGGAATATCTGAGAATGAGCGGTCAAACGAAAAATGCTTCAACACTATGAAAAGTATGAACTTTCCACACAAAACCTTCTTTGAATACGTGCTGCAAGACGAATCCAGTACTGCGCGCTTAATGCGGATGGGATTGGGCGAGATCGCACGCTTGCCAGGAATTTCTGCCACTAAATGCTTGTTCAGAAATTTTTTTCTTCTAGGCTAACACTGGTTCGCGGGCTTAAGCGACGCATGGCGCTGGTCTGGGAGGAACAAGCATCATGTAAATTTCGCGCCCGAGGCTCATAAGTTTGAATTGCCTTTTGTAGGCAACTCAATTTGCATCAATCCTTGGGAGGAAACATGACAAACACTATCAACCGAAGAAAGTTCTTGCGCGGAACGGCAGTTGCCGGTGCTGCAGCGTTGGCGACACCAGCGGTCGCTGAAGGCCACGGCACAAACATCAAAATGCAAGCGGCTTGGGGTGGCGGTATTTTCTTGGAAAATGCGCAATCCTTTGCAAATCGCGTCAATGAAATGTCCGGTGGTTCTTTGACAATCGAGGTTTTGTCTGTCGATTCCGTCGTGAAAACAAGCCAGATGCAAGACGCGGTTCACCGCGGCGTTCTCGACGCAGCTCACTATGTTTCCGCATATTGGTACGGCAAATCCAAGTCCGCGTCTCTTTTTGGCACTGGACCTTGCTTTGGTTGGTCAAGCCAGGAAATGCTGGGATGGATCCACGCAGGTGGTGGCCAGGAACTTTTTGATGAGCTGATGGAAGAGTTGCAGCTCAATGTTGTGTCCTTCTTCAACTCACCCATGCCTGCACAGCCCCTTGGCTGGTTCAGCGAGGCAATTACGGATGCGTCACAGATGAATGGTCTGAAGTACCGCACCGTGGGTCTTGCCGCGGACGTAATGTTGGAAATGGGCATGTCTGTTGTTCAGTTGCCGGGTGGCGAAATCCAGCCGGCCATGAAGTCAGGTCTGATTGACGCAGCCGAATTCAACAACCCGACGTCTGATCGCGACTTTGGTATGCAGGATGTGTCTAAGGACTACATGCTTGCGTCATACCACCAGAGCCAAGAGTGCTTTGAGGTTACGATCAACAAAGACGTCTGGAACGGTCTGTCGCCAGAACATCAGGCGATCATCCGCAACGCATCCATGGCTGAAAACTCCGGTTTCTACTGGGGCAACACTAAGCGGTACTCCGATGACCTGATCAAGCTGCAAGAGCAGGACGGCGTGAACGTACACCGCACACCACAAGCTGTCCTTGAGGCACAGCTGGTGGCATGGGACACAGTTGCTGATCGCATCGCAAGCGAAGACCCCTTCTTCGCTCGCGTAATGGAATCCCAGAAGACCTACGCACGCGAGGTCATGGGCTACCTGAACCTGAACCAGCCGGATTACAAACTGGCCTACGATCACTACTTCTCCTGATCGCTGAAACTGACGGCAAGGTCCGGCCACCAGAAGGTGTCCGGGCTTTGTAACTTTGGGGGTCGTGAAGAACGCCTATTCTATCTGTGAGGGGAGCAGCAGAAGATGAAATTCGTACATGCAATTGAGGGACTAAGCCTTTGGGTCGGTCGCGCCTTCGGGTGGTGTATCCTGATCCTGACATTGTCAGTGTCTTATGAGGTCTTCGTAAGGTATGTCCTGAACTCACCCACCGTTTGGGCCTTCGATATGATGATCCAGATGTATGGCGCCTTGTTCTTGATGTGCGGGGCCTACGCATTGGCGCAAGATACCCATGTGCGGGCCGACGTCCTGTACCGTTTGTTCCCTGTCAGGGCTCAGGCAGGCCTGGATTTTGTGCTGTATTTCCTGTTTTTCTTTCCCGGCATTATCGCGCTTGCGTGGTATGGCTACGAGATTGCGTCCGACAGCTGGCGCTACAAAGAGGTCAGCTTTAACAGCCCGGCCTCTATCCAGATCTATTTTTTCAAGTCTCTGATCCCGTTATCCGGTGCATTACTTGTGATCCAAGGCATCGCCGAGTTGGTGCGGTGTGTGATGGCTATGCGCACCGGGGTTTGGCCCGAACGGCTTGCTGACGTGAAAGAAACAGAAGACCTGCTGACCGATGCGGACCTAGACGCCATCGCAGCAGTCGCTCCTTCCCAAAAATGACCGCCTTCAAGCGCTTCTAGAAAGAAGAAAAAGATGACAAATCCCGAAGTCGCCCTGTTGATGCTTGGGCTGTTTATCGTTCTCGTTCTCCTTGGTTTCCCGATTGCCTTTACGTTGCTCGCGATGGGTGTGGCGTTTGGCTATTACGCCTATCACCGTGGAGGCTCGATCGAAAATTTCAGCGATATTTTCGACAACAATATTTTCTACCTTCTGAACCAGAACACCTACTCGGTGATGGAGAACCCAATCCTTGTGGCGATCCCGTTGTTCTTATTCATGGGTTACGTGGTCGAGCGGGCGAACATTATCGACAAATTGTTCTTCTCGCTTTACATGGCCGCGCGTAATCTGCCGGGCAGCCTTGCCATTGCCGCGCTTTTGACCTGTGCGGTGTTCTCGACCGCGTCTGGTATCGTGGGGGCGGTTGTAACGCTGATGGGTCTACTGGCCTTTCCTGCAATGGCTAACGCCAACTACAACAAAAGCTTTGCTGCGGGTGTGATCTGTGCGGGTGGTACGCTAGGCATTCTAATCCCGCCGTCCATCATGCTGATTGTCTATGCGGCGATTGCTGATTTGTCGCCGCTGCGTCTTTATGCGGCTGCGGTTTTCCCTGGATTGCTGCTGGCGGGGCTGTACATCGTCTACGTCATGATCCGCGTTTACCTAAATCCGGCGCTTGCACCAAAGCCGACTACTGAAAACCCGCCCCCACCTAAAGAGATATACAAAGACCTTCTAGTCAGTTTTGTGCCGCTCACCGTCCTAATTGCTTTGGTGCTCGGCTCAATCCTCGGCGGCTTGGCTACGCCCGCTGAAGCGGCTGCAATGGGGGCTTTGGGTGGCATGGTATTGGCCGTCATCTATCGTTCCATGACATGGACAAAGCTAAAAGAAAGCGTGTTTCTGACAGCGAAGGCCACGGCGATGGTCTGTTGGTTGTTCGTTGGATCATGGACCTTCGCGTCTGTTTTTTCCTACCTTGGCGGTCACGACATCATCGCGGATTGGGTTGGCGGTATGGACCTTGAGCCGTGGGAGTTCCTTGTTCTTGCGCAGATCATCATCTTCCTGCTGGGCTGGCCTTTGGAATGGTCCGAGATTCTGATCATCTTCGTCCCCATCTTCCTGCCACTGCTCGAAGTGTTTGGCGTGAATCCTTATTTCTTTGCGATGCTGATCGCTTTGAACCTGCAAACCTCGTTCCTGACGCCTCCCATGGCCATGTCTGCGTACTATCTCAAAGGGGTGCTCAAGAACCAGATCGAGCTGATGGAGATTTTCCGTGGCATCATGCCTTATCTGGGGATCGTGATCTTGACGATGGTCTTGATGTACAGCTTCCCAGGCATCGCACTTTGGTTCCCTGACTATCTGTTTGGTCCTTATATTCCATGATCCAAGACAGCTACAAACTGACTGCATCCGAGGCGCTGGCCGCCATCGCCTCGGGCCGGCTTAGCTCAGTCGAACTTGTGAAATCCTGTATCGGGCAGATCAAGGCGACGGATGACAGTATCAAGGCGTGGGCGTTTCTGGATGGCAACGTGGCGTTGGCGCAAGCAGAGGAATGTGACCGGATCCGCAAGGCAGGCCTTGCCACTGGTGCGTTGCATGGCATTCCAGTCGGGCTTAAAGACATCATCGATACGGCCAAAATGCCGACGCAGCGTGGAACTCCGATTTTCTCTGGTCGCCAGACGGATCATGTAGCGCGCCTGGTAGAGCGACTGCGCGAAGCGGGCGCAGTTATCTTGGGCAAGACCGTCACTACGGAACTGGCCTTTGTTCATGCCAATGAGACCCGCAATCCGCACAATCCGGATCATAGCCCCGGAGGGTCATCAAGCGGATCAGCCGCCGCTGTGGCCGCGTTCCATGTACCCCTGGCGGTCGGGACGCAGACCAATGGGTCCGTCATCCGGCCAGCGTCATTTTGCGGGACCTTCGGGTTCAAGCCGACGCGTGGTATGATTTCGCGAAGTGGTGTCCTTCAAACGTCAGTTTCTCTTGATCAAGTCGGCTGCTTTGGCCGCAGCCTCGCTGATATCGCACTTTTGACAGATGCGCTTGGATGCTATGATCAGTACGATACCGTCAGCCTAGCCCGACCGCGGCCCAACATGTTGTCCGGTGCACAGGCGGATGCGCCAGTGACACCTGAATTCGCTTGGTTCGATCTCCCTTTCAACGATAGACTGGCCGCCGACGCCCGCGACGGGATCGAGGCCGTTCTGGAAATCCTTGGCCCACAAGTTACGCGGATGCAACCGGCTGACACATTGGCCGACCTTGTCACAGTGCAAGCCCGCATCCACGAATACGAAATCGCGCAACATCAGGCTGAGGTGTTCGACCAAAACTGGGACCAGATTAGCGATACACTAAAGACAATCATCAGGCGCGCGCGCAAGATCACTAAGGTCGAGTATGAAGATGCGTTGGCCGTCAAAGCGTCAGCCGAAGCATTTTTTGCGAACTTCTTTCTCGACTATGATGCCATCATCGCGCCGTCCGCTGCGGGAGAGGCGCCAATGTTTGGTGAGGGCACAGGCGATCCGATTTTCTGCACCCTGTGGACTTTGGCGGGTCTGCCCTGTGTTACACTCCCTCTTCTGGTGGGAGAAAATGGATTGCCCATTGGTGTGCAGTTGATTGGCCCCGCAGAAAAAGACGACCGTCTTTTGCGCACAGCGCGATGGCTTCAGAAATATCTCGCTGAAACAGTAGATTAGAAAGGAACCTGAAATGTCATACAGGGTCAAACTTATTGCAGGGCTAATAGGCACCGCATTTCTGTGCATTTTTATTGGCGGTTTGTCTCAAAGCATCTCGAGCGGTTTCGCCGGTTTCACGGGTGGCTTGCCATTCATGATCATTGCTATCGTGGTCTGTGGTATGGCGGTCTATGATTTCTGGGACGAATGTGTTCGTAAAAAATGAGCAAGAAACGTCTTTGGATTACGCGCCGCCTTTCTGACGCAACTCTGGAACGAGCCGCGCGAGATTATGACGTCGTCATCAATTACGACGATACTCCCGGAACCGCTGCGGATCTAATTGCGGCAAGCGCCGAATTTGATGCAATTATTCCCTGTCACTCTGAGCATTTCAGTGCTGACGTCGTCGCGCAATTTTCCGATCGGCTTCAGATTGTCGCGAACCATTCCGTAGGTGTGGATCATTGTGATTTGCCTGCACTGAAAGGGCGCGGGATCGTTGTTACAAATACGCCCGATGTGCTGTCGGACGCAACGGCGGAACTGGCGATGTTGTTGATGCTGGGTGCTGCCCGTCACGCAGTCGCCGGTGATCGGATCGTGCGTACGGGCAACTGGGACAGCTGGTCACCGGCTTTCATGGTGGGTAAGCAGGTGACAGGCGCGCGTGTGGGCATTGTCGGGATGGGTCGTGTCGGGCGGGCTTTCGCCGCAAAAGCACGCGGCTTCGACATGGAAGTGCATTACTTCAACCGCAGCGCATTGCCTGATGACCAAGCGCAGGGCGCGGTTTATCATGACACGGTCGAGTCTCTGCTAGGGGTCGCAGATTTTCTGTCGCTTCATTGCCCAGCTACGCCAGAGACAAACGATCTGATGAATTCCGAACGGTTCGCACTTCTGCCCGAAGGCGCTGTCGTCGTGAATACAGCGCGTGGCGCCCTGGTTGATGAAGACGCCCTGATGGCCGCACTTGATAATGGTCACGTGGCAGCCGCTGGCCTTGACTGTTTCAAGGTGGAACCGGGGGGCAATCCGGCGTTCTCCAGTTACGACAATGTCTTCATGTTGCCCCATATCGGTAGTGCGACCCGGCAGACGCGCGATGCGATGGGGTTCCGTGCATTGGACAATCTCGACGCGTTCTTTGCCGGAAAGACACCACAGGATACCCTTTAGAAATGACAGGATACCCTTTCACAATGATGGATAAATCGATGACAAAACTCGCATTCCTGGGCCTTGGGGTTATGGGTTATCCGATGGCAGGCCATCTTGCGAAAGCAGGCCACACCGTCACGGTTTACAACCGCACGACGGCCAAAGCCGAGGCTTGGGCTAAAGAGCATGGCGGCACCTTTTGCAAAACGCCCGCAGAAGCCGCAGAAGGGGCTGAAATGGTGTTGGCCTGTGTGGGCAATGATGATGACCTGCGCGCGGTTTGCCTTGGCCCTGACGGGGCCTTCGCGACGA
Source organism: Yoonia sp. (assembly GCA_023263855.1). Taxonomy (GTDB): domain Bacteria; phylum Pseudomonadota; class Alphaproteobacteria; order Rhodobacterales; family Rhodobacteraceae; genus Yoonia. The sequence continues at coordinate 8,169 of JALQUF010000121.1, forward strand.
TGTCCGAAGGTAGCACATTTGTAGATCACACGACCGTTTCTGCGGCTGTAACAGCTGAGTTGTACGCAGCTGCAAGGGCCAAAGGTATCGCTTTTATCGATGCTCCGGTGTCTGGCGGGCAAGCGGGGGCAGAGAATGGCCAATTGTCGATCATGTGTGGCGGCGATCAATCAGACTATGACTGGGCCGTGCCTGTTATGAATGTTTATGCCAAACTGTGTCGGCGCATCGGCGACAGTGGCGCGGGACAGATGACCAAGATGTGCAACCAGATCGCAATTGCGGGCCTTGTGCAAGGACTGTCAGAGGCTCTTCATTTTGCGTCGATGGCGGGGTTGGATGGTGAGGCCGTTGTTGAAGTGATCAGCCAAGGTGCCGCAGGATCGTGGCAGATGTCCAACCGCTACAAAACGATGCTCGACGATCATTTTGAGCATGGTTTTGCAGTCGACTGGATGCGCAAAGACCTTGGAATTTGCCTGAGCACGGCGAACGAAAACGGGGCATCTCTTCCAGTGACTGCCTTGGTGGATCAGTTCTACAAGGACGTGCAAAAAATGGGCGGAGGGCGTTGGGACACATCCGCTTTGTACAAGAGGCTACAAAATAACTGAGGCAGGGGTGGTGTCAGACCGGAGCTTTCAGACGGATTCGAACCAGTCTCAGTTTGCCGCCAAGAGCCTGAAGCTATGCGGAACAGAGTTGGCGCCATTCGG
>JALQUF010000122.1 GCA_023263855.1 Yoonia sp.
GATGAAGAAGAAATCGATACGCTGGGCGGGCTTGTCACGATGCTGGCAGGCCATTTGCCGGCGCGGGGCGAAGTGATTGTGCACCCGGCCGGTCCCGAATTTGAGGTTGTTGATGCTGATCCGCGCCGGGTGAAGCGTGTGCGTGTGCGCCTTCCTGCGGCGCGCAATGGCTGACAGGCTGGCGCAGTTTACGGCGCGCCCCGCGTGGGTTCGGCTGGGGTTTCTTGCGTGTTTGGGTGTGCTGGCAGGGCTGGGTCAAGCGCCGTTTGATCTGTGGCCTGCGACCTTGCTGGCGCTTTGCACATTATTTGTGATTTACCCGATCAGCCAGACGCCAAGGCAGGCTGCGTTTTATGTCTGGGCCTTCGGGTTCGGCTATTTCGCATTCAGCCTGCGGTGGATCATCGAGCCGTTCTTGGTTGATATCGCCCGCCATGGCTGGATGGCGCCGTTTGCGCTGGTCCTGATGGGGGCAGGGGCTGCGTTGTTCTGGGCCGCCGCAGCATGGGTGGCATCGCGTCTGGCACCGGGGCGTGCAGCAATGCTGGGCTTGCTGCTGGTCGGTGCAGAGGTGCTGCGCTCATTGATCTTGACGGGCTTTCCCTGGGCTTTGCTGGGGCATGTGTGGATCACAACCTGGCTTGGGCAGGTTGCGGCCTTTGGCGGGCCGCATTTGCTGTCTTTGCTAACGGTGTTGTGCGGTCTGGCCCTTGCTTTGCTGACCACACGGGCCCGCATTTTTGGCCTTGTCGGACTTGGGTTGGTCTTCGCTTTGTCCGTGGCCCTGCGCCCCGGTCCGGTCTTATCGCCGACCGATGGCGCGCCCGTTGTCCGCCTTGTCCAGCCCAACGCGCCGCAACATCAAAAGTGGGATCCGGCCTATTCAGATGTGTTCCTCAGCCGTTTGCTACAATCAAGCCGTGAAGGGGATGTGCCTGATCTGGTGGTCTGGCCCGAAACAGCAATCGCATATCTGCTTAACCACATCGAAGATGATATGCGCTTTCTGTCAGATGCCGCGCGCGGCGCGCCATTGGTTTTTGGTATTCAGCGGTTGGACTCCGATGCGAACGCCTACAACAGCCTTGTTGTGCTGGGCCCAGATGGTGATGTGAGAAGCATTTACGACAAGCGTCATCTTGTGCCCTTTGGGGAATATATGCCCGGCGCCCGGCTTTTGGGACAACTGGGCGCCACTGGACTGGCGCGTAATCTTGGCATTGGTTTCACCCCCGGCGCGTTGCCGGGGCCGGTGGATTTGCCAGGGGTTGGCTCGGCTGTGCCCCTCATTTGTTACGAAGGTATTTTTGCAGAAGAGATCACATACGGCGATACCCGCCCCCGGCTGCTGCTTTTGATCACGAATGATGCGTGGTTTGGCAAAGCTGCGGGACCGCACCAACATCTGGCACAGGCGCAATTGCGCGCGATTGAACAAGGCTTGCCAATGGTGCGTGTCGCCAACACCGGGATCAGCGCAATGATTGACGCAAAAGGGCGGATCGTGGCGGCAATCCCCTTGGGGGTGGACGGGGCTATTGACGTGCTGCTGCCGCCTGCCTTGGCAGCGACGCCCTATAGCCGTTGGGGGGATGCACCGGTTCTTGCCTTGCTGCTTTTACTGATTATGGCGGCTTATCTGGCGGTGCGACATGATTGAGATTGACCTTCCCGCAGGCACACCCTATGCGGGTTTTCAATTCTGTCACAACGGCTTCCTGACGTGGCAGTGAATCTTACCGGAGCACATCCCCATGGCACGCAACAACTATATTTTCACTTCGGAATCTGTTTCTGAAGGACACCCCGATAAAGTCTGTGATCGGATTTCGGATTCTATTCTGGATGCCTTTCTGACCGAAGAACCCGAAGCGCGTGTCGCTTGCGAAACCTTTGCCACGACAAACCGCGTGGTGATTGGCGGCGAAGTGGGGCTGTCGGATCAATCGAAGCTGAAGGCCTATATGGCGCATGTCGACGATATCGCCCGCGCCTGTATCAAGGATATCGGCTACGAGCAGGACAAGTTCCATCACGCAACATGCGAGATTACGAACCTGCTGCACGAACAATCGGCACATATCGCCCAAGGCGTGAATGCGGCAGAAAACAAGGATGAAGGTGCGGGCGACCAGGGCATTATGTTCGGGTATGCGACGACTGAAACCAAAGAGTTGATGCCGGCGCCGATCCAATATGCGCATGCAATCTTGCGCCGCTTGGCCGAAGTGCGCAAATCAGGCGATGAACCGACCCTGCGCCCTGATGCAAAAAGCCAGGTGTCTTTGCGCTATGAAAATGGCAAGCCGGTCGAAGCGACATCCATCGTGCTGTCCACCCAACACAGTGATGCGGCACAGACTAGCGACGACATTCGCGCCATTGTCGAACCCTACATTCGTGAGGTCATGCCAGAGGGCTTTATCACACCGAAAACCGAATGGTGGGTGAACCCGACAGGCACGTTTGTGATTGGTGGTCCGGATGGCGATGCCGGTCTGACCGGGCGTAAGATTATCGTGGATACCTACGGTGGCGCGGCCCCGCATGGTGGCGGTGCGTTTTCGGGGAAAGATCCTACGAAGGTTGACCGTTCGGCCGCCTATGCATCGCGCTATCTGGCCAAGAATGTGGTTGCCGCCGGCATGGCCGAGCGCTGCACGATCCAGCTTAGCTACGCCATCGGTGTGGCGAAACCCTTGTCCATTTATGCAGACACCCATGGCACCGGCGAGGTTGATCCAGCTGAGATCGAGCGCGCCGTTGCTCAGGTGATGGATTTGACACCACGCGGTATTCGCGAGCATCTGGGCCTGAACAAACCTATCTATGCGCGCACGGCGGCCTATGGTCACTTTGGCCGCGCACCAGACGCTGACGGTGGTTTCAGCTGGGAACGGACAGATCTGGTCGAGGCGCTGAAACGCGCCGTTTGAGAAGTGGCGGGTGGATTGCGATCCACCTGACATCCGCAGATGCGTCTGAACAGGTGGGGCTGTGAGACCCCATCTGATTGCGCAAATGCCCTGCGCTTGCTAAAGCCCCGCGCATGAGCAAGACCAATCACCCCTCTGGCGCCCCTTGGCGCAATTTCTATGGCCGCTTCAAGGGAAAGACGATCCGTGCCTCGCAGCACGATTACCTTGAAAACGACCTTGCGCCTTTGTCGCCCGGGCCAATCAGTTGGGACGAAAACCCCGACCGGACCCCGCTGGATCTGTCTGCTGTCTTTGACGACAAAGACATCTGGCTGGAAATCGGCTTTGGCGGGGGCGAGCATCTGATCCACATGGCCGAAACCTACCCCAGCGTCGGGCTGATCGGGTGCGAGCCGTTTATCAACGGCGTGGCGATGCTTTTGGGCAAGATCCGCAAGGCGGATGTCGACAATCTGCGTGTGCATCCCGGCGATGTGCGCGATCTGTTTGACGTGCTGCCTGATGCGACGCTGTCAAAGGTGTTTCTGAACTATCCGGACCCTTGGCCGAAGAAGCGCCACCACCGCCGGCGTTTTGTTACGCCAGAGCATTTGGCCCCGTTACACCGGGTGATGAAACCGGGTGCGGAGTTGCGTGTTGCGACGGACATCAAGGACTATGTACGCCAAACGCTGGAACAAGTTCCCGCACATGGGTTTGAATGGCTGGCTGAAGGTCCGGCAGATTGGCGCACCCCGTGGGATGACTGGCTGTCGACCCGGTATGAGCAAAAAGCTTTGCGCGAAGGCAGGACACCGCATTATCTAACGTTTCGCCGGATCTAAGTCGTGACCCATCAGCAGGGGCCTTTTTGGTCAAGATAGGGGCGGGAGCGATGGACGCCGGATTTGCCCTGCGCTATCACCTGCCCGAAATATAAAGGAAGATCGCCCATGTCTGGCCACGGCACGCCCATTCCAATGACATCGCACCCATGCGGCCCTTTGCAAGGGCAAGCTCATGTGCCCGGCGACAAATCAATTTCGCACCGTGCGCTGATCCTTGGCGCAATGTGCGTGGGCGACACCCACATCACCGGCCTGCTTGAGGGTGAAGATGTGCTGGACACTGGCAAGGCGATGGCAGCATTCGGCGCGACCGTGACAAACCACGGCGGCGGTGCATGGACGGTGACGGGTGTGGGCGTCGGCGGTTTTGCTGAACCTGAGCAGGTCATCGACTGTGGCAACTCCGGCACCGGTGTGCGCTTGATTATGGGGGCGATGGCGACCTCACCGATTACAGTGACTTTTACTGGCGATGCCTCGCTGAACGGGCGTCCGATGGGCCGTGTCACCGATCCGCTGGCGCTGTTTGGGACGCGGGCGGTTGGCCGGGCCGGGGGGCGCCTGCCAATGACCTTGGTGGGGGCTGCTGATCCTGTACCTGTCCGGTATGTTGTTCCGGTTCCGTCTGCACAGGTCAAATCGGCGGTGCTTTTGGCGGGTCTGAACGCGCCCGGACAGACCGTCGTGATCGAAAAAGAAGCGACCCGCGACCACACGGAACGGATGCTGCAAGGTTTTGGCGCAACACTGACAGTCGAAGAAACCGACGAAGGGCGCGTGATAACGCTGGACGGTCAGCCCGAGTTGACGCCACAAACTATCGTCGTGCCGCGCGATCCGTCCTCGGCTGCGTTTCCTGTCTGTGCGGCGATCATCACGCCGGGCTCGGACGTTTTGGTGCCAAATATCGGGCTGAACCCGACCCGTGCGGGGCTGTTTACCACCTTGCGGGAGATGGGCGCGGACCTTGTTTATGAAAACATGCGCGAAGAAGGCGGCGAACCAGTCGCCGACCTGCGTGCGAAATTCTCGCCTGATCTTAAAGGCATTGCTGTGCCGCCCGCGCGCGCTGCAAGTATGATTGATGAATATCCCGTTCTGTCGGTGGTCGCGTCTTTTGCGCAAGGCGTGACCGATATGCAGGGCGTCAAGGAACTGCGCGTCAAGGAAAGTGACCGGATTGATGCGATGGCCAAGGGCCTGCGCGCGGCTGGCGTCAGCGTGGATGAGGGACCTGATTGGTGGAAAGTTACCGGTTTGGGCCATGGCAATGTGCCCGGCGGCGCGACCGTGGCAAGCCAGCTTGATCACCGGATCGCCATGGCTTTCATGGTGATGGGAATGGCCACACAAAAGCCCATGAGCGTTGACGATGGTAGCCCGATTGCCACGTCTTTCCCGATCTTTGAGGAATTGATGGGTGGTTTGGGCGCGCAACTGGTGCGGACCCAAGAATGAGCTTTACTGTCGCCATTGATGGTCCAGCGGCTGCGGGCAAGGGCACCGTGTCCAAGGCTGTTGCCGCACATTTCGGCTTTGCCCATCTTGATACGGGGCTGCTTTACCGTGCCGTCGGGGCCAAGGTTATCGCTGGTGCGGCACCTGTTGCTGCGGCGCTGGCATTGGATCCGGTTGATCTGGAAAATGACGCGCTGCGCACACCCGAAGTGGCCCAAGCCGCAAGCGAAGTTGCCGTGATCCCCGAAGTGCGCGAAGCGTTGGTTGCTTTTCAACGCAGTTTTGCTGCACGTGCGGGCGGGGCAGTTCTGGATGGCCGCGATATCGGGACGGTGATCTGTCCGAAGGCTGATGTGAAACTTTTTGTCACGGCCAGTGCCGCGTGCCGGGCCGAGCGTCGTTTCCAAGAACTGGTGGCAAAGGGTCTTGATGTGCGTTTTGAGACGGTCCTTGCCGATGTGAAAGAACGCGACGCACGTGACAGCACCCGCGCTGCTGCGCCCTTGGTGCCTGCGGAGGATGCGGTGATGCTGGATACTTCTGATCTAACAGTCGCGCAGGCCATTGCCGCTGCTGTCGATGTGGTCGCGGCCGCTCGCCGCTGACGCGACCTATGTTGCAAAACCTCACCAAAGCTTGCGTTGTTGGGGGGTAACTGGCCGTCTTAGGGTAGGGGCGAAGCCTTGCCCTTATTGCGTTCTTGTTGCCCTTGTCCGCCCAAGCGCAGGAGGCTGAGCGGTATATGACATTGCCCCGCATGGCTGAACTCGTCTTGGCGCTCGATCCCGATGCGCAGATCTCTGGTCCGGGCTTTTCGCTGGTCATTGACGATATTCCCGTTCTGATCGTTACCGATGTGCGGGCCAACCGGATGCGGGCGATGGTGCCGATCCGGTCAGCCCATACGATGACGCCCGAACAGATGCAGCGTGTCATGCAGGCAAATTTCGATAGCGCACTGGATGCGCGCTATGCTGTGGCCCAAGGCCAGTTTTGGGGTGTCTATCTGCATCCGTTCAAGGAATTGGAGCGTGATCAGTTCATTTCAGGCGTGGCGCAGACGGTGAATGTCGCCAAGTCCTATGGCTCGCTTTACAGCAGCGGTGCAGGGCAATTCGGTGGCGGTGACAGCGGTGATCTGCAACGCGAGTTGATCGAAAGATTACTGGAGCAAGGTCAGGAAATCTGACACTACTGGTCGTATGACCTATCAGATCGTTGACATGGAAACTTGGCCGCGCGCCGCACAGTTTCATCTCTTCCGCAGCTATCAGCAGCCGCATTATGCGACGACCACCCGTTTGGACGTCACGCATATGATGGCGCGCAAATCCGATGGCATTTCGCCTTATCGCGCGTGTCTTTATGGAATTGGCGCGGGGCTTCATGCGGTGCCAGAGTTGCGCATGCGCTTTCGCGACGATGTTGTCGTGGCGCACGATATGGTGACATTGTCGATGACCGTCCCGACGGAGGGTGGCAGCTTTGGCTACGCTTACGTGCCGTTTGTTGCAGATTTCGGCACATTCGATGCACAGGCCAAAGCCTCGATTGATGACGTGGCGCAAGGCGGTGCGCTCAAAGCCAACAACGGCGAACGCGATGACCTCGCTTATCTGTCTTGCATGCCGTGGCTGGACTATACGGCGATCAATAATGCCCTGCCGGGACCAGATGACTGTATCCCCCGGGTGTCATGGGGCAAGATCGTCGCAAAAGACGGGCGCTGGGACATGGCGATGACGTTGGAAGTGCACCATGCACTGGTCGATGGGGCGCAAGTGGGGGCATATTTCGACGCGGTGCAGGCTGCTTTGACCAGAGTATAGTGGTCTGCATCGCTTCTGGATTTTTTTCTTTCGTGGTGCCGGATTTTGCCCTACCGAAGTGCTATGGCAGGAAAAAAGATAGATACACGAAGCCTTGGCTTGGATATCGGCCTGAAGTTTTCAAAATGGCTGACCGGGGCCGAGAACCTGCACTACGGGTATTGGGAGGGACTTGAGGTTTGCGCTGCGAATTTTGGTGCAGCACAGGTTGCTTATACCGATCTTTTGTTCGAGCGACTGCCGCAGAAACCCTGTCGCATCCTTGATATCGGTGGTGGCGCGGGGGAAACCGCGCGCAAGTTGGTCGCGCTGGGCCACCAAGTCGAAATTGTGATACCAAGCGCTTTTCTCGCCAGCCGATGCCGCGAAAATGCACCCCAAGCCGTCGTCCATGAGGCAACGTTTCAGGACGCGCAGCCTGTAGGCCCTTTTGACGTATGTCTCTTTTCGGAGAGCTTTCAGTACATTCCACTGGGTCAGGGCATTGAAAAGTGCCTGACCCTCTTGGCGCCGGGCGGCCGCATCGTGATAGCAGATTGTTTCCGGAGTGAGTCATTTGCTCCTGACAAGGTTCAGGCAACCACCGGCGGGGGGCACTCCATCAAAGCTTTTCGTGATTTGGTGGAAAAGCAGTTGCTTGTCGTCAGTCAAGAAGTGGACATTACCCAAGAGGTAGCCCCGTCAATTGATCTTGAGCAGGGACTGTTCAACGTCATTGGTTATGCGGGCAAACGGATTGATGCCGAGTTTGCATTGCATCGCCCGCGGATGCGGCGTGTCGGTCATTGGATCATGCGGCGTTTGCTCAGCGAACGAAAACGGGCGCGGCTTGACCAACGGCTAAACCAAGAAACACGAAACGCCGCCTTTTTTGCAGCAAACAACACCTATCTGATGCTCGTGTTGTCGCGCCCGTAGCGTGCCAGCTCGATGCACCTATTTCGCCGGCCTCTACACCACAAAATTCCTTGCATCATTGGCAAAACAGGCCTATATGCCGCCCTGTCGAAGTGCCGAGACAGGCGCGGGCGTGAGACTTGAGCGGGGTCGGTGAGTAACCGGCCCTGTTGTTTTATTCCTGCAAGCGTGCTTGCGACCAAACCGAAATCCAAAGACCGGCGGAGACAACCGCACGGCCCGCATAAAAACCAAACGTTAGGAAAACGACGCCACATGGCTAATTCAATGGAAGAGTTTGAAGCACTCTTGAACGAAAGCTTCGAAATGGACACACCCGCAGAAGGGTCTGTTGTCAAAGGCAAGGTTATCGCGATCGAAGCGGGCCAGGCCATCATCGACGTAGGCTACAAGATGGAAGGCCGCGTTGATCTGAAAGAATTCGCAAACCCAGGCGAAGCTCCCCAAGTAGCTGTTGGCGACGAAGTTGAAGTTTTCCTTCGCGCAGCTGAAAACGCAAAAGGCGAAGCAGTTATTTCCCGTGAAATGGCGCGTCGTGAAGAAGCGTGGGATCGTTTGGAAAAAGCATACGCAGAAGAAGCACGCGTTGACGGCGCCATCTTTGGCCGCGTCAAAGGTGGTTTCACTGTTGATCTGGGCGGCGCGGTTGCGTTCTTGCCTGGTTCCCAAGTTGACGTGCGTCCAGTTCGTGACGCAGGTCCTTTGATGAACATGAAGCAGCCATTCCAAATT
>JALQUF010000123.1 GCA_023263855.1 Yoonia sp.
ATCTTGCCTGCCGTGTGCGCGATGATCTCATGGCCGTTTTCAAGCTCGACCCGAAATGTCGCGTTAGGCAGGAGTTCCTTCACGACACCGGGGAATTCGAGCGTATCTTCCTTGGCCATGATGTCTCCTTCGTTATGGAATCCGCCTGTGCGCGGACCGGCCTCTAAATGGGGGTATTCGCCGTGTTTTTCAAGCTCATAATCAACGCAGACGCAGGTTTATGGCTTTCTCGGCCGGTTCCGGCTGTTCATCCCAGTGACGACGGTTCAGCACGACGCCATTGGCGCGCACATGCGTGACCGCGGCGGGGCTGATCTCGGCAACGGTCCAGCCGGGCGTGTTCAACACCCCTTCGGCAATCACTCCGGTTGGCGGAAACCCAATGTCAGGTGGGCCGAATATCCCACCCATACCTGTGTTTTCGTCCACCGCAGGGCACCAGGCCGCCTCTCCCACGGTCGAGGCCATGGCAACGAAACACTGCGTCTCCAGCGCGCGGGCCATGGCACCGATGCGCACCCGCCAATAGCCCGCCAGCGCCTCGGTGCAGGAGGGGGCAAGGATCACATCCGCCTCCGACAAGGCGCGTGCCAGCAGGGGAAATTCAGCATCATAACAAATCAATATCCCGATCCGGCCAAGGTCTGTTTCGAACAAACGCAAGGGACCACCGGGGACAACATCCCAGTCTTCACGCTCGAAGCGGGTCATGATCTGCTTGTCCTGAAGGCCACACCCCCCCTGCGGCGTGAACAGTCTTGCCCGGTTGACCGGTCTTGTGCCGTAATCCGTATCGAACACTGGGGCCGAGGCCGCACAGATATGAACGCCATACCGTGCCGCCAGATCCGAATGCAAACTGTCCACATCAGGCATCCACCGCGACACCGCGTGCAGGGACCGTTCCAGATCGCCAGCGGCCTCGGGGCCATCCAGCATCGCCAATTCCATCGCGCCATATTCCGGGAAAACCAACAGGTCAGCGCCCTGCCCTGCCGCATCCGCCACCCATGCATCCAGCTTGGCGGCATAAGCATCCCAAGTCTGCACCGGATCAAGAGGATAGGCCGCAGTCGCGATCTTCATTGTCGTGTTTCCTTCAGAACCAGATCATCGGGATCGAGCGCCGCGGCACGTCGCTCAGGCCGCCTGACCGTCGGTGAATTGCAGTCTGGCCAGACGCGCATACAGCCCGTCCTCGGCCACCAGCGCCTCGTGGGTCCCCTGTGCGACGATACGGCCATGATCCATGACGATGATTCGGTCGGCCTTTTTCACCGTGGCAAGACGGTGCGCCACAATGATCGTGGTCCGTGTGCGGGCCATCGCCTCGACCGCCGTTTGCACCGCGCGCTCACTTTCCGCATCCAAAGCCGAGGTTGCCTCGTCCAGCAATAGCACCGGGGCATCACGCAGAATCGCGCGCGCAATTGCGATCCGCTGCTTCTGTCCACCGGACAGCATGACGCCACGTTCGCCCACATAGGTGTCATAACCCTCAGGCAGGGCCGCGATGAAATCATGTGCCGCGGCGGCGCGGGCGGCCTCTTCGACCTCGGCATCGCTGGCATCAAGACGGCCAAAGCGGATATTTTCGCGCGCCGAAGCGGCGAAGATCACCGGGTCTTGCGGCACCAGCGCCATCTCCTGCCGGAAATCCCGGCGCACCATGTCGGCAAGGGAAATGCCGTCCAGGGTGACGCGCCCCTGATCGGGGTCGTAGAAGCGTTGGATCATCTGGATCACGCTGGTCTTGCCCGCCCCCGAAGGTCCGACCAGCGCGATCGTCTCGCCGGGCGCCACGTGCAGATCGAAGCCATCCAGCGCCGGGGTGGCCTGACGCGACGGGTATGCGAACCGCACATTCTCAAAGCTGATCTCACCGCGCACCGGGCGGGGCAATGCAACGGGATTGGCCGGGTCATTCACATGGTCCTGCGCCTGCAGCAATTCGACAAGTCGCTCCGTAGCGCCAGCGGCACGCTGCAATTCTCCGTAAATCTCGGATAGGGCCGCCACGGCACCGGCCACCATGACCGAATAAATCACGAACTGCACCAGCGAACCGGGCGTCATATCACCAGAGCGCACGTCATTCGCACCGATCCACAGAACGCCGACAATTCCGGTGAACACAAGAAAGATCACGATCATCGTCATGGCCGCACGCACCGTGATACGTCGACGGGCCGAATCGAAACTTTCCTCGGTCACATCCGCGAAACGCCCGCGGCTTGCGGCTTCATGGGTGAAGGCCTGCACGGTCTGCACCGACAAAAGCGCCTCGGATGCATTGCCCGAACTGTTGGCGATCCAATCCTGATTTTCTCGACTTAGCTTGCGCAGCTTTCGGCCCATGGTCAGGATCGGCACGATCACCAGCGGCACGATCAGCAGCACCATCCCGGTCAGCTTGGCCGAGGTTAACAGCATGAAGATCAGACCGCCGACAAAGATCAGAAAGTTGCGCAGCGCGATTGACACCGACGAGCCGATCACCGACAGGATCAACGTCGTGTCGGTCGTGATCCGGCTCAGAACCTCGCCGGTCATGATCTTTTCGAAGAACGCCGGGCTCATTCCGATCACGCGATCAAACACCGCCTTGCGGATGTCGGCCACCACACGTTCCCCCAACCGGGTCACCAGCGCATAGCGCAGCCCCGTGCCGATCGCCAGCAACGCCGCGATGCCAAGGGCGCCCATGAAATAAAGATCGAGAATCGCACTGTCTTCCACACCGAAATTGTCCACCACCCGGCGCACGGCCAATGGCAGCGCCAGAGACACCATCGCGGTCAGAACAAGTGCCAGAAGGGCGGCGCCCACCAGCGTCTTGTAGGGTTTGAGAAATGGCCAAAGCTCGCCAAGCGCGCCCATGTCCTTGGACTTGTCACGCTCCAGCATGTCGGCGCCATTTTCAGCTTTGCGCACCATATTCCGTTCCCTTGACTTTACGGTCACGTTACTTGGCCGGGGAGGCGCTTGGGGTCAAGGGGACAGATTTGCCGCAGGTGCAAACAGATGTCTCGATGAACTGGAGCGGGCGGCGGGAATCGAACCCGCGTCTCTTGCTTGGAAGGCAAGGGTCTTACCATTACACAACGCCCGCGCTAACAACTGTTAGGTATTGAAGGTACTGATTGAGGTCAAGAGACACTTTGTTACTGTTGGAGATCAAGCTGTCGCCTCGGGGCGGAAAATGTGCATTCGCTGCACGTGCGGTATCATGGGACTACCAATACAAAAGCGGACATTCAGAGCGGTTTAGCGGCGCACTTTTAGCAGCCCTGCGGGCATGATCGAATATTTGGGTAATGACGTCGTTGTGATTGCAGTTCACCTGTTGGGTCGGGCGGATCATTGCATTCACCAACTCAAGAGCCGTGACATCGCTTTTCCGCACCAATCAACTAAACTGGTGCCGTCAAGCACTTCGTAAATCGTCGTTAGATCCACGTGCCGCGCCTCTATCGAATACAGTCATTATCCTTTTGTATCAAAATCGGAAGGCCTCAAAATCAGCTCACCAGCCCCAGTTGACGCGCGACCGTCGCGGCATCGTAGTAATCGCGCCCTTCGACGACTTTGCCGTCCTTCACGCGCATTACACTGCAATAGCGCGTCTCTTGCCACTTGCCGCTCGGTGCGAATGTCCCAAGGGAAGACACCAGCAGCCCTGTATGCGTGCCGCGATTGATAAATTCGACAACGGCCCTGTCACCGTCCACAATTACGTTGACCACCTTCACCTCGCCATCCGGAAAAGCCGCGCGCCAGCGCTCATAATCCATTCTGTAGCCGTCAGGGCCAATCTGGCTTTCGCCGCGCGCCACATCCTCAAAATGGCAGTCGTCTGCGATGACGGCTGCGCCTCGCTCTGGGTCGCGCATATCCCAGGACTCGTGGAATTGGCGGACAGTTTTTTCGGTAGCATGCATTGGTAGAAACCTCTTTGTTCAATATGGTTAACTTCGGGGGGGCTACCCCATGTGTAAAGGCACAAAAACGCCCGACCGACTGAAATCGGTCAGGTTGGTCATCCTGTGGTCGCGGGTCCTTTGCCGACCCTTGGATTGGGCCTGGCGCCGTCAGACACCGCGATACACAAAACGATCTCATCCGCCCGGGGTGCATCCGGCAGCCAGAGGGTCATCGTGTCGATGTGGTCAAAGGACCATGCGTTGTCCTTGTGTCCCAAGGGCAGATCAATTGCCGTTGCCATGCCCGCAACCTTGACGTTTGACGGCATGAGGGATGCGCCACCGCCCACAGCGGCCCGAACGGGTTTTCCGAGTTTAGGATGAAGCATTGCCCCTCCGTGCTCCATCGCGCCAGCACTTCCGACCAAGGCGGCCTTGCCATAGCAGGTTGGCGGGCCCTCCAGGAGCGCCACGATCTGAGGTGTCAGGGTTTCGCCAAGCTGTGCCCCTATTTCGAACAGGCGTGATAGGTCGTCCTGATCGATCCTGGCGAATGGGTTCTTCACCACCGCCATCGCAGCAACCCGTGTGATCGGGGCGCAAGTCCTGCCCATTTCGTCTGATGTAACGGTTTCCTTGTTAAGGACAATTTTGCGGGCATTCATGTTTATGCTTCCTATATTGGTGGTGATACGTCAGACGATTTCAACCATCGAAAGGCAAAGACGGCGGGGATGACGGCTGCGAAAAGGACCATGCCAAAATAGATTGGCGCGAAGATATTACCTGTCGCGTCCAGAACCGCCCCCGCAATCGGCGGTGCGGCCATCATGATCGAAAAATAAACGGTAAAAAAGACACCCATTCCAAAGGCGCGTTGCTCGGGCCGCATCGCTTCTCCGGCAAGAGCCATGATCACACCTGCCGGTGCGAAACCGACAAGGCCAAACAGCACGCTTGACGCAATACCTGCGCCCGGCACGCCAAGCAGGAAAAGCGAAAGGACTGCAGACGTCATGCAGATGGCAAGGATTGTGTTCCGGTGCCCGAAGCGATCCGCGATATACCCGCAAAGCGCGAAGGACACGATCATCAACCAACTGGCGACGCTGATCGTCCCGGCAGCAGCAAGCATTGTGTATCCCTGCGCTTCCAGAATCTTGGGGCCAAAGGACAGATAAACAACATAGCCCGCGTTATAGACGCCCCATGCACATCCGGCGCAGAAGATCAGCCGCAATTCCTTGCCCGACAACGCTATGGATCTGGCCGATGCTGCCGCCTTTTTGACGTGTGGCGCGCGGTAGAACAAGAACACGCACACCGCCGCCGAAAGGCAATAGGTGGACGCCGCGAGGAAAGGAGCAGTCCACCCGAAACTCTGGGCCAGCCAGGCATGGCCAATCTGGCCCATGGCAATCCCGATTGGCCAACTGGTCACAAGAACGCTCATGGCGGTCGCGATTTCGCGGCCCACGAACCAGTCGGCGACCATCTTGGTGAAATATAGGTTGATCAGAAGAAAGCCCGCACCGGCCAACACTCGGCCCAGACCAACAAACCAGCTTTCGGTCGCAAACCCCGAGACAAAACCGCCGACGGCTAAAGCCAGAAGGCCAGCGACAGCAAGCATCCGGTCAGAGGTATACCCTCCCAGAAACCCCGCAGGCAGGGCCAGAAAAAGACCCGGCGCCATGAACAGGCCGATGAGAAGGCCGATGGTCCCGTAATCGAGCCCGAAGGCGACGATCAAATCGTCGCCCACAGAGCCGAGTGTCTGGAACTGCAAGCCGGTCCCAATACGGGCCAGAAACAACAGCACAAGGATGCGCCAGCGCATCAGGCCCAGCCAAGCCCGCGCAGGGCGTGCACATCGTTCCAGACCTTGGTCATGCGGCGGATTTTTTCGCCATCGAGATCCATGACATAAGCGTAGTCAGAAACGACAGTTTTACCAGTTGGCGCGACTGGCCTGCCTTCACCGGTTTGGGTTCCATGAAACTCTGCCGCTGCTACGACTGCGTTTCGCGCCTCGTCCACCGCAAATGCCTTCATCACATAACGCCCGTCGGGAACCAGGGTCAAAAGCCCTTTCATCCAGTCGACATAAGCCGCCAAAGTCGCCGTCTCTGCTAAAGCACCCGCTTGGCATGCAAATGATGCATCCGCGTGGCAAAAGGCCTCGCAAGCGTTCCATCCCTGGCCGGTTTCGCAAGCTTCAAAAAAGGCATGTGCATTTTGATAAAGTGACATACAGAATATCTTCTGTGTTGATTTCATTGGGGTCAGACTATTCCTGAATCGGCAATGTATGGTATCGTGCAAATGCTGTAATTTGACCGTTGCGCATGCGGTATTTGAACTACAGCAGTTGCAGGATCGCTTGTTTGTCCTGCTGTATCCACAATCAGATTTAACGAATTTCAATGGAGCATTTCTGGTGATAACGCACATCGATCTTAGCGCACGAGAATTCGAAATCGCCCAATCTTACGCCGCCGGTGCGACCTATCAAAGGATCGCCAATGACCTGCACATTGCGCCGTCTACGGTGCGCACGCATCTGGCGACGATCTACCGAAAGCTTGAAGTGTCCTCAAAGCTCGAACTTTTAACACGGCTACGGGGCGACGCACCGCAACCTCGCAGCCAAACCGAATTGACCTCTGTCATTTCAGAACTGGCGCTCAGTCTGGAAGAGGCGATCAGCCGCGAAAAGGCACTCAGTGAGGTCTTGCGGATCATCAGCGAAGCGCAGGGAGATATCAAAGCGGTTATCCCCTCCATACTAACCTATGCGCTTGAGCTCTGCGATGCCGAATTTGGAATTCTCTTTGAATACCGAGGAAATAGCCGGTTCTGTGCGAGCCACACACTCGGGATTGCGAAGCCTTTCAAAGACTGGCTGGATGATCAGGGAGAATTTTCTGTAAGCCCCGCGACTGGATTGGGACGGATGGATGAAAAGCGTGATGTGATCAATATCATAGATGTTAAGTCCGAAGATATTTACCGCACGGACGATCCTTTGCGCTATGCTACGGCTGATTTGGGCGGGGCTCGGTCTTTCGTCGCAATCCCGATGTTGGCTGCGGATAGATTGGTTGGTGCATTTACCATTTACCGACAAACAGTCCGCCCATTTTCTGATGATATCACACGACTTGCGCAGACATTCGCCGCACAAAGTGTGATCGCACTTGAAAACGCCCGCCTGATCAGTGCCGCGCAAAAGACGTTTATGTGACAGAAAAACCATCTGGCACCAGAGACTTATCTGCGCGCGAGCGGCCATTGGAGCAGGCGTTGCGAAAGCCTGCAAGTCGACGAGATGCTGCGCGATGCACGAATGGCCGCTTCGCTCGGCTGCAACTCAGCATTGGGCCATCGACTGAAGGTCCGGTCGGGGCCGTCCTTACCTGGGATAGCGGCGCCCAAAAGGCAAAATGCAGCAAACGATCTAATTGCGGCAGTGAGCCCATCGAACCTTGTTTTGGGGCAGCAGGTGATAGAAGGTTATGAAACCCGCAACGGGTAACAATTGGAGATCACTCTATGACACTCAGCCGGTCACTCTTTCTATTCCTGTTTTTTGCGCAAACCGCCAATGCAGAAGCATACAAGATTGAAACTGTGGGTTACGGGCAGTCAAATGACTATTTCGAAGCACTGGCTGGTAATCTGCAGGTGTATAAATCTGACTTCACCTATGACCGCTACGAGTATGCCGACGATGCACGTCTGAAGATTGCAAGCGGACGATGCTTTGGCAGCTTCATCATTATTAATGGAGAGCCAAATGGTGGCGGAAATTGTGTCTTTACTGACGTCAATGGCGACAAAGTATTACAGGCTTGGAACTTAGACGAAGTGGCGCTGGGAGCTGGACACGGGACGTATCACCTAATTGGTGGGACTGGCGCACATGAGGGTATTTCCGGCCGAGGGTATTACACAAACGAGTTGGTCGCCCGCACCGGAGAGACAAGGACTACTATTAGTGGAACAATCTCATGGCCAGACTAATAACCCTTTAATCCGCAGAGAGTGAGTTCATCCATTAACGTGTTTTGCGTATGCAGCGAATGGCGACAATGCGGGCTGCGCCCGCAGCAGCAAGGCACGGCGGCCGACGGCCGCTTTGGGCTGATTGTGTTGAAAAACTCCAGTTTTGCTAAATCTCGGTGAAAAAGTTGTCCGCTGAGAAGCAGTATAGATTTTCCCACAGGGGGTCGGCCGAAACTCCGGCTTTGCAATGTGAGCAGCTGTCATGGCCTGCTCTGAGCAAGTGGCATCCACTTTGTTGCTGAAACGGAAATTGGCGGAAAATTGAGCGCGCCGAATTTTCGAGTTTTTCAACACTATCAGCCCTGAGTGTCGGATGCTGCGCTTGTTTATGACGGCAGCAATATGAAGGGGTCTGCCTTCCAATCCACCTGGACAGAAGGCCCAGATGCTTATGAAAAGTCCAAAAAGAATGGCAGCTTGCTACTTCAAAAAGCAGGCTCGAAATACAGAGTGGTACGATAACTGTTGCATCACATGATATATATCAAAGGATTGGTGAAGGCAGGCCGCTATATGGTGTGGCTATCTGTTCTGCCAAATATTACCACGAAAATATTTCTTTTGCCTTGTTAGGAAGTAGATGTCGGCGTCCCCCAACACAAAGAGCAGCGTCGACCAAAGTCGCGTAATTTATGATCTTGTGAAGGGTTTCATAGGGCTGCTTTCGCCT
>JALQUF010000124.1 GCA_023263855.1 Yoonia sp.
AGACAGATGGATGACATCGACAAGATTGATGCGCTGGAAAGCGATGTGGGCGCGTTGGAGCTGGCGCTTGGCGATGCGGCCGCAATGACCGCCGCGTTTGAGGACCAGTTGCGCAGCGTGCAAGGGTCTTTGAGTGACACGACCCGTGATCTGGGCAATCTGGAGCGGGGCTTTAGCCAAGGGTTGCGCTCGGCTTTTGACGGGCTGGTTCTGGACGGGCGCAGTCTGACGGATGTGCTGGGTGGGCTGGCCGAAAAAATGGTGAATACCGCTTATTCAGCGGCAGTGAACCCGGTGACGAACCACTTTGGCGGGATGCTGGCCGATGGGCTGAATGGGGTTGTCTCGGGCCTGATGCCCTTTGCGGATGGTGGTTCGTTTTCCCAAGGCCGCGTGATGCCCTTTGCCAAGGGTGGTGTGGTCAGTGGCCCGACGACATTCCCGATGCGTGGCGGCACTGGCCTGATGGGCGAAGCGGGGCCCGAGGCGATTATTCCCTTGGCGCGCGGCGCTGATGGCCGCTTGGGCGTGCGTGGCGCAGGCGGCGGCGCGGTCACTGTGAACATGCACATCTCGACCCCTGATGCGCAGGGGTTTCAACGCAGCCGCAGCCAGATCGCCGCACAGATGAGCCGCGCGCTGGGCCGTAGCGCGCGTCACAGATAGGAGCCGATATGACTTTTCATGATGTAAGATTTCCTGCGTCCTTGAGCTTTGGTGCGTTGGGTGGCCCGGAACGCCGGACCGAAATTGTGACGCTTGCCAACGGGTTTGAAGAACGCAACACGCCTTGGGCGCATGCCCGCCGCCGCTATGACGCCGGATGCGGGTTGCGGTCCTTGGATGATGTCGGGACGTTGATTGCGTTTTTCGAGGCGCGGCAAGGGCAGCTGATCGGCTTTCGTTGGAAGGACTGGAGCGATTACCTGTCGTGCAAGCCGTCTTGTGCGGTTGAAGCATCGGACCAATTGATTGCAATCGGTGACGAAACAACACGCGTGTTTCAGCTGACCAAATCATACCGGTCCGGCACAGCGGTCTACCGCCGCCCGATTACGAAACCGGTGCCCGGGTCGGTGCGTGTCGCAGTGGGCGGTGATCTGGTGCAGCCGGGCGTTGACTATGACATCGATGACAACAGCGGGGTTCTGACCTTTGCCACCGCCCCCGATACCGGCGCGGAAGTGCGCGCCGGATTTGAATTTGACGTACCTGTGCGCTTTGACACGGACGCCATTATGACCTCGGTGTCCAGCTTTCAGGCAGGCGAAGTACCCAATGTGCCTGTGGTAGAGGTGCGCCTATGAGTGAAGAGTTGCTTTCTGCCCATCTGCGCGCGGGCGTCACGCATACCTGCCATTGTTGGCTGATCCGCAGGCGTGATGGTGTGGTGCTGGGCTTTACCGACCATGACGCGCCGCTGCATTTTGATGGGGTGGTATTCGCACCGCAACATGGGCTGAGTGCCCGCGCCATTGCCAGTACGACTGGTTTGTCGGTCAACAATACCGAAGCCTTTGGCGTGCTGTCGGATGACGCTATCGCAGAGTCCGATATCTTGGCGGGGCGCTATGATGGCGCTGTTGTGCAGGTTTGGCTGGTCTGTTGGGATAACGTCGCGGCGCGCAAAACCCTGTTTCGCGGCACACTGGGCGAAATCACACGCGGCGCTGGCGGGTTCGAGGCCGAATTGCACGGTTTGACCGAGGCGCTTAACCAAATGCAGGGGCGGTCCTATCTGAAAACCTGCAGCGCAGTGCTGGGGGATCGCCGCTGCAAGTTTGCGGTAGATCAAGCGGCGTATCGCATGGACTACACGCTTGATGCGCCAAGCGACGGGCCGGTCTTTTCACTGTTGGGGGTGGAAAACTTCAATGAAGGTTGGTTTGAAAGCGGCCAGTTAGAGGTGCTCAGCGGGGCGGCCCGAGGCCTGAAGGGGATGATCAAATCAGACGTGGGGACGGTTGACCGTATCATCACGCTTTGGTCGCCGTTGAACGCGCCGGTGGGGCCGGGGGATCGTTTGCGCCTTACGGCGGGGTGCGACAAGCGTCCGGTGACCTGCCGCGAAAAGTTTGGCAATTTCCTCAACTTTCAGGGCTTTCCCGATATGCCGGGGGATGACTGGCTGGTTAGTGTGCCGCGCGCGGATCAGGCAAACACCGGCGGAAGCTTGTCCCGATGAACCGTCAGGTCGTTGGTATTGCGCGCTCTTGGCTGGGTACGCCCTATTTGCATCAAGCGTCGGTGCAAGGGGTCGGTTGCGATTGTCTGGGGCTGTTACGCGGGATTTGGCGCGTGGTTTACGGGCATGAGCCCGAGGCCATCCCCGCCTATACCCAAGACTGGTCTGAGCCGCAGGGTGATGAGCGCCTGATGACGGGCGCGCAGCGGCATTTGCGCGATGTAAGTCATGCACCACTGGCCGCAGGGCAGGTGATCTTGTTCCGGATGCGGCAGGGGGCAGTGGCAAAGCACTTGGGCATTGTCTCGGACGCGGGTGGGACACCGCAGTTCATTCATGCCTACCAAGGGCACGGCGTGGTTGAGAGCCCGCTGTCTGCCCCGTGGCGCAAGCGGATCGCGGCGCGGTTTGAATTCATTGAAAGGGACGACTGATGGCAACGATTGCACTTTCCGCTGCTGGCATGGCGCTGGGCGGCTCGATCGGCGGCTCTGTGCTTGGCTTGTCGATGGCCACAATCGGGCGTGCGGCGGGTGCCGCTATCGGGCGGCGTATTGATCAGCAGCTTTTGGGTAGCGGTAGCAGTTCGGTGGAAACCGGACGGATTGACCGCTTTCGTGTCACAGGCGCGGCTGAAGGTGCGGACATCCCGCAAATCTATGGCCGGATGCGTGTTGCAGGGCAGGTGATCTGGGCGTCGCAGTTTCTTGAAACCTCTGCGACCTCGGGCGGCGGCAAAGGCAGCGCCCCGACACCGCGCACGACAAGTTACAGCTATACGGTCAGCCTTGCTGTGGCGCTGTGCGAGGGGCAGATCAGCAGGGTTGGCCGTATTTGGGCGGACGGCACCGAGATTTCACCGGACGCGCTGAACATGCGTCTTTATGTCGGCTCTGAGACCCAACTGCCCGATCCCAAGATCGCGGCCGTCGAAGGGGCCGAGAACACGCCCGCCTATCGCGGGACGGCTTATGTGGTGCTGGAAGATCTTGCATTGGGCCAGTTTGGCAACCGTATCCCGCAACTGACATTTGAGGTGATGCGACCGGCGCAGGACCCGACAGACGATCTGGCCGGACTGGTGCAGGGCGTCGCCTTGATGCCGGACGCGGGTGCCTATGCCTTGGCGACGACGCAGGTCTATGCCTCTAGCGAATTTGGTGCACAGACGGCTGTCAATACGAATACGCCGTTGGGCGGCAGTGACTTTACCGTGGCGATGAATGCACTTGAGGCAGAATTGCCCGCCTGTGGCTCTGTCATGGTGCCGGTGATGTGGTTTGCCGATGATCTGCGGTGTGGCACCTGCCAGATTGCGCCGAAGGTCGTGGCGGGACAGTTGGACGCAACTGAGATGCCATGGGTCGTGTCGGGGTGGGCGCGTGGCACGGCTGGCACGGTGGCCGAAGTGGAAGGTGTGCCTATCGCAGGTGGCACGCCCGCCGACGCGGCTGTGGTCGAAGCGATCGCCGATCTGCGTGCGCGCGGGCTGTCGGTGGTGGTCAGCCCGGTGTTGATGATAGACCAGATTGCGGGCAACGGGCTGCCTGATCCGCTGACAGGGGGCACGGGGCAGCCCGCTTTGCCTTGGGTCGGGGATATGACCACGTCGCTTGCGCCGGGGCTGGATGGCGCGCCGGATGGAACCGCGGCCGCTGATGCCCAGATTGCCGCCTTTATGGGTCAGGCCGCCGCGAGTGATTTTGCCCAGTCAGGGACGACTGTGACTTACACCGGACCTGCGGAAAACAGCTACCGGCGGTTTGTACTGCACTACGCCGCCCTCTGCGCTGCCGCTGGCGGGGTTGCAGCCTTTTGCATCGGAACGGAACTGGCGGGCTTGACCAAAGTGCGCGGCGCAAACGGATTTCCGATGGTTGCAGCCCTGCGCCGTCTGGCGGCTGATGTGCGTCAGATACTGGGTGCTGATTGCAAGATCAGCTACACCGCTGACTGGACAGAATATCACGGGATGCAGCCAGCAGGGACAGTAGACAAAATTTTCCACCTTGATGCACTTTGGGCCGACCAGAACATCGATTTTGTCGGCATTTCGGCATCCTTCCCTTTGGCCGACTGGCGTGAGGGTGCGGCGCACCGTGACGCGGGTGCAGGGACAATCTATGACCTGTCCTATCTGCGCGCGAATGTGGCAGGGTGTGAGCACTACGACTGGTCCTATCCCACACCTGAAGCGCGCGCAGCACAGCGGCGGGTGCCGATCACCGATCGCGACGGCGAGCCTTGGGTGTGGCGCGCCAAAGACGTGCAAGGCTGGTGGGCGCATCAGCACCATGACCGCATTGGCGGTGTGCGGCAGAGCACACCAACAGCATGGGTGCCACAGAGCAAGCCGATCTGGCTGACCTCGGTGGGTTGCCCGGCGATTGACAAAGGCGCCAATGGGCCGGGCCGTGTGCTGCGCGGTGCGCCCGCTCTGCCATTTGCGTCAAACGGCAATCGTGACGATGTGATGCAGATGCAATACCTGCGCGCCTTAGCGGGGCATTATGCAGATCGCGACAATAACCCCGTGTCCAACGTTTATGGGCAGCCTATGATTGACACGGCCCGCACGCATGTCTGGGGGTGGGATCCACGCCCCTATCCGTTCTGGCCCGGCAATCGCACCCTTTGGCCTGATGGTGCGGGCTACGCGACGGGTCATTGGCTTAACGGGCGCATCACGAACCGGTCCTTGGGGGCGGTTGTTGCAGAAATCTGTGAACGCTCTGGCGTGCGCGACTATGATGTTTCAGGTCTGGTTGGTGTCGTCCGCGGGTATAGTGTCGCTGACATCGGAACAGGGCGAGCTGCCTTGCAGCCCTTGATGCTGGCCTACGGCTTTGATGCGGTCGAGTGTGATGGTGTTTTAGTCTTTCGCAGTCGCAACGGGCTGGTGCAACACAGCCTGACCGATGCCGAACTCGCACTTGATCCTGAAACTGACACCAGCCTTTCACTGACCCGCGCCGCTGCGGCCGAAATTGCAGGCCGGGTGCAATTCGCCCATGTGGCGGCAGATGGCGATTATGATGCCGTCGCGGCTGAAGTTGTCCTGCCAGATGATCAGACCCCCACCGTGACCCGCAGTGAGGCGGCTGTCGTGCTCACCCGCGCCGAAGGCCAGGAGGTTGTCGCCCGCTGGCTGCAAGAGGCGCGGATAGGGCGCGATACGCTGCGCTTTGCTTTGCCGCCTTCGCAAATGGATGTGGCGGCAGGGGATACGGTTGCACTGAACACCGCAGGGCACAGCGGCGCCTATCGGATTGACCGGGTCGAAGAGGCAGGTCTGCGCCTGATCGAAGCAACCCGGATCGCGCCCGAGGTCTACCGCAGACATGCGCGTGTTGAGGACACAGTGTCGCTGAAACCCTATATCGGGCCGGTTCCGGCGGAGTTGCTGTTCCTTGATCTGCCACTGCTGAGCGGAGATGAGATGCCACATGCCCCTTATGTTGCTGTCACAGGGCGCCCCTGGCCGGGCAGCATTGCGCTTTATGGTGCCGCACAGGATAGCAACTATCTGTTGCAGGACGTCCTGAACGAGCCTGCTACGGTCGGGATCACCCAAACCGCGCTTGCACGCGGACCCGTCGGGATTTGGGACCGGCAAACAGGTGTCGAGGTTTCTGTGATCAATGGCACGCTCAGTTCTGCGCAACACGTGGCGATGCTGGCCGGGGCCAACACTGTGGCGCTTGGGGATGGGTCCAGTGATATGTGGGAAATCTTGCAATTCCAAAATGCAATCCCGCTTTCGGAACGTCGGTATCGGCTGACGGGTCTGCTGCGCGGACAGGCCGGAACACGGGGGCTGATGCCTGCATCATGGCCCGCCGGATCGCGCCTTGTGTTGCTGAATGCCGTGCCAAAGCAGATCGCCATTCCCACAGCCGCGCGTGGCATAGCGCGCCATTATCGCTATGGTCCGGCCAAGCAACCGATGAGCGACCCAAGCTTTCGGTATCAAACCCAGGCCTTTGCGGGCAACGGGTTGCGCCCGTACCCCGTGGCGCATCCGCGCGCACAAAACACGGACGGGGATGTGGCAATCTCATGGATCAGATGCAGTCGCATTGACGGGGATCTCTGGGCCGATGGTGACATCCCCTTGGGTGAAGAAAGCGAGGCCTACCGCGTGCGAGTGCTCAAATCCGGCAGCGTCAAGCGTGAGGTGATCGTCACTGAACCCGCGTGGACCTATCGCGCAGCGCAGTTAAGCTCTGACATTGGCTATGGTTTTTACACCATTGAAATTGCACAGATATCCGAGCGGTTCGGCGCTGGGCTACCGGTTGAAATACTCAAGTACCTATGAGACCGGTTCAGCTTGCAGATATCGAGATCGCGGCGCGGGCTTTGTTGCGGGTTGCACCTGAGGCCCGCTTGGGCGTGATGCAGGATATGATCCAGCAGGCCGAGGCGGCGGATCGGTTTCGAACCGCCACCAGACGCCCACACCCACAGTTTGGCACCGGCACGTTGATGTCGAGCGCCGCGCATTGGCAGCAGGCGCCGCGCCCGGCCGCCCTTGGCGCGGATGCGCTACAGGCTTATTCTGTTGTCTTGGCCGCACTTTTGGCCAATGCATCACATCAATCATTGTGACAGTGATGATCACAGCTTTGTTCTTGGCTTGGTGGCCCTATGTCCTCTATCAAAGAGGTCTGACAAACGTGAGGTGATCGTGATGGTACAACCACAACCAACACTAAGAGAAATTGATCCCGTCTGGCACCGCATCTGCCAAGAGGCCGAAGCGGCCATTGCGCATGAGCCGCTGATGGGTGGCTTGATCCATGCGGGTGTGCTGCATCACAAGTCGTTTGATCGTGCGTTGGCGTATCGCATTTCGATGAAACTGGCGTCGCCCGAGATGTCCGAGCAAATTTTGCGCGAGATCGCGGATGAGGCCTATGTGGAAGCGCCCGAACTGGTCGCGGCGGCGCGTGCTGATCTGGTGGCGACCTATGATCGCGATCCGGCGTGTCACCGCTTTATGAAACCGCTGTTGTTCTTCAAGGGGTTTCAGGCGGTACAGGCTTACCGGCTTGGGCATTGGCTTTATCAGCATGACCGCAAGGATCTGGCCTATTTCATGCAGATGCGCACCAGCGAGATGTTCGGTGTTGATATTCACCCGGCGGCACGGATCGGGCAGGGGATCATGATCGACCACGCCCACTCGATCGTTGTCGGTGAGACAGCGGTGGTTGGTGACAACGTCTCGATGCTGCACTCGGTGACTTTGGGCGGGACCGGTAAGGAAGATGACGACCGCCACCCCAAGATTGGCGATGGTGTGTTGATTGGCGCGGGCGCAAAGGTGCTTGGCAATATCAAGGTCGGCCATTGCAGCCGTATTGCGGCGGGATCGGTGGTGCTGGAAGAGGTGCCGCCTTTGAAAACGGTCGCGGGCGTGCCGGCAAAGATCGTTGGCGAAGTGGGTTGCGCGCATCCGTCGCTGACCATGGACCAGATCTTAAAGACCGAGAAATAGCAAAACGGCGGCTCATTTCTGAGCCGCCGTTTTTCTTTGCCGAAGATATCGGCCTTTAGGCCAGCATCGTCATCGGATTCTCAAGGTTATCCTTGATCGCATTGAGCAGATTGGCCCCCATTGCGCCGTCAATCACACGGTGATCGACCGATAGCGTCGTCGACATCACGGTGCCTACGGTCAATTCCCCGTCGGCGCCAACGATTGGCTTTTTCGCGCCTGCGCCAACGGCGAGAATGGCCGCATGAGGCGGATTGATGATCGCATCGAAGTTGTCGATGCCGAACATGCCCAGATTGGAAATCGCAAAGCTGCCGCCTGCATATTCATGTGGCGCCAGTTTGCGGTCACGCGCACGGGTGGCAAGGTCTTTCATCTCGGCTGACAAGGCAGAGAGCGACTTCATCTCGGCGTCTTTCAGCACCGGTGTAAACAGCCCGCCTTCGATGGCAACGGCCACTGCGACGTCCGATTTTTCAAACTGCAGCGTCCGATCACCGGCCCAGACAGCGTTGGCTTCCGGCACTTGCTGCAACGCAAGCGCACAGGCCTTGATGATAAAGTCATTGACCGACAGCTTCACGCCGCGCGGTTCCAGCTGTTTGTTCAACTGGCTGCGGAACTTGAGAAGCGCATCAAGCTGAATGTCGCGGCGCAGATAGAAGTGCGGCACTGATTGCTTGGCCTCGGTCAGGCGGGCGGCGATTGTCTTGCGCATCCCGTCCAGTTTGACCTCTTCGAACGGGCGATCGGCGTAGGTCTTCAACACAGCATCGGTCGAAGGACCAGCTGCCATGGGGGCGCTGGCTGCGACAGGCGCATCGGCCTTGGCGGCAGGTGCGGCATCTTTCGGTGCAGCGCTTGCGTTCTCAACATCGGCTTTGATGATCCGACCATGCG
>JALQUF010000125.1 GCA_023263855.1 Yoonia sp.
AATTCGCCGGTGGCCAGAATGGCTTTGACATGCGCATCGCCACAGGCAGCGCGCATTTCCTTCATTTCATCATAAAGCGCCTGCCAGTTGCCGGTCAGCACGTGGCGACGGCTGATCACGATGTCGATTTCCTGCGCGCCTGCTCCAACGCTTTCGCCGATCTCGGCAATGCGCAAATGGAAGGGCGAGAGGCCGGCTGGAAAGCCGGTCGAGACAGCGGCGACAGGGATGTTGGTGCCTCTAAGTGCATCGACGGCAGTCGAGACCATGTCGTGATACACACAGACGGCACCGGTGGTCAGGCCTTCCATGCCCAAGGCTTGCAAAATGGGTTGGGCCACGGGTTGGCGCGCTTTGGCGCACAGACGCCGCACGCGGCCTTCACTGTCGTCACCCGACAGCGTGGTCAGGTCCATCAGGCTGATCGCTTTGCACAGCCAGGCTGCCTGGTAGTCTTTCTTGACGCTGCGCCGCCCGGGTAAGGTCTTGGCGCGCCGCTCAATGGCTGATGTATTGGCTTGCACGGCCATGACCCAATCAAGGTCCAAGGGCATGCCATCGTTGCGCGGCGTATGCACTTGCGGCAACTGGGTTGTGGTCAGCGTTGGGGATTTGGTGGTCTGCAAGGTCGCCTCCTGCGGTGCCAGTTCAGCGTGGCACTTTGCGGCAGTCTTGGCAAGTTTTGACCTTTTGGTCAAATGCTATGTGATTTGCCGTTGCGTCGGTGTCGGTCAGAAGGGTTGCACGACCTGTTTTTGATACTTCTGGCGGTATTGCAGCGGGGTTAATCCATGCGCTGCACGGAACAGTTTGTGAAAATGTGACATGTTGGGGATGCCGCAGGCTGCTGCGATCGCGCTGATTGCTTCGTTATCTGTCGTCAGGGCGCGGGCGGCATGCTGCATGCGGATGTGGTTGACGTAGTCTGACGGCGTTTGCCCCAGATGTTTGCGCATCATGCGGCTGACGTGGGGGTGCGCCTTGCCGGCAACGGCAACCAGCCCGGCCGAGCCATTGCGAAACACTTCGGGCTGTTTTGCTGCGGCACAGGCCTGGGCCAACCATTGCGGCACGTCGTCGGCAAATGCCTCAGCCGTCAGATCGGCGCAGAGGGGCAGCAAAAAGGCTTCTGCAGCAAGCGTATCGCAGGGGCTGTTTTCCAACTGCACAGCCGCATGGTTGAGCGCCGCCAGCTGTCGCATATCGCGGTGGTTTCGCACAGGCCCGCCGTTTGACCAGAACAGATGCCCTTTGACGCTTGGGTGGCGCTTGGCAAGCGCCTGCACAATTGTGGGGTGGATGCAAAGCGACACCACAAGCGCGTGTTCGCCGCGTCCTTGCAGGGCGTGGGATTGACCGGGGCGCAGGAAAACTGCGTCGCCTTCGTTCAATGTTTCGGTCCCGTCGGGCAAGTGATGCCGCACCCGGCCGTTTTGCACCCAGAACAATTCAAAAAAGTTATGATCATGCAGGCTTCTGGGCCGCGTCGGCGCAAGCGTCGCGCGGGTCAGGCGGATCTGTGTGCCCTCTGCAAGAATGTCTGCGTGAAAGAGTGTTTGGGTCATGACATCAAAATAGCACAGCCCTTGCTGCGGTGCAGCATTAAAGTTCCGTCAGTGTTTTTGGCCCGGCCGCCGCGGGATTCATGGGGTTTCGTGCAGATGGCCCGGTCAACCGGGCGGGAACCTATGACAAGATGACCGAATCAATGCAGCACGGCGTGACAAACCCTGCAACGCAAGCTATGGGCTGACCAAGCAAACCAAATGAGGTGTCCCATGGGTTTTGACCGTTCAATCAAGATCGCCCCTTCCATCCTTTCCGCAGACTTCGCCAACTTTGGTTTGGAGTGTGAAGCGATTGAGGCGGAGGGCGCCGACTGGGTGCATGTGGATGTCATGGATGGGCACTTTGTGCCGAATATCACCTTTGGCCCGGCAACCTGTGCCGCCATCCGCCCCCATATCAAGGGTGTGATGGATGTGCATTTGATGATCGCACCTGTTGATCCCTATATTGAAGGCTTCGCCAATGCAGGGGCGGACGTGATCACGGCACATGTCGAAGCAGGCCCACATATCCACCGGACGCTTCAGGCGATCCGTGGCGCGGGTGCCAAGGCGGGTGTTGCGCTTAACCCTGGCACGCCTGCCTCTTCTGTCGAAATGCTGCTCGACATGGTTGATCTGGTCTGTGTGATGACCGTGAACCCCGGATTTGGCGGACAGAAGTTCATCCATAGCCAGGTTGAAAAAGTCCGCCAGTTGCGCGCCATGATCGGTGATCGTCCGATCCATATCGAAATTGACGGTGGTGTTGATCCGACAACCGCGCCTTTGGTCGCCGCTGCGGGTGCTGATGTGCTGGTGGCCGGGTCTGCTGTATTCCGTGGCGGATCAGTGACCAACCCCGCGCCATATGGCGAAAACATCCGCGCGATCCGGACGGCGGCGGCCGTCTAGTACGGTCTGCACAAAAGCTGCACATTTGCTCAAGCGTCTTTGCACGGCACACAGATAGGTCCTTTCTGACAGATACAGAAAGGGACAGATATGGTTGTACGAGGTGTGCCGCATCGGATTGCGAAAGATGCGTGGTGGTTGGATGATGCCGACCCACCCAAGAGGCTGCGTGCCGGACCGGTATTAATCGGCGTACTGATTATGGCTGATTTTTTGATGTGGGGCGTGCGGCCTGGTCTTGGGCTTGCGGTCTGGATCTTGGTGATAGGTGGCGCGATTGCTTTGACCGTTGCGCGGACTGCAATCCCGGCCCGCTTGATCAGGGCCAGCGCGGTTCTTGTCTTTGCGGTCCTGCCTTTGGTCGAAGTTGTGCAGTTTGGTACTGTAGCCATTGCGTTCTTAGGGCTGTTGACCTTTGGCGTGATGATCACGGTTGAGCAGTGGGAAACGGCAAACATCTGGCGCGCTGTGGCCCGTCTTCCGGGGTATGGCATCGTTCAGACAGTCCGTGACGCCTTTGCGATCCGCCTGCCTGCCCCAACCAAAGGCAGTTTTCGCAGTGTTCTGTTTGATTGGGGGTTTCCGATTGGGATTGGTGCGGTTTTCGTGGTGCTTCTGGCGGCCGCGAACCCGCTATTGGATCGCTGGCTGATTGTCTTTTCCCATATTGATCCCGGCGTGGTTCCAGCCCCAGAGCGGGTGATCTTCTGGGGGTTTGCTGCCGTTGTGATATGGCCGCTGCTGCGGCTGACAACGATGATGCCCGCCTTGACCCGTCGGTCTTTGCGGCAAAGACGCCCTTTTCGGTCAGGGTTCCTGAATGAACGGTCGGTTGTGCGGGCCTTGGTCATCTTTAACTTGATTTTCAGTGTGCAAACCACGCTTGACCTTGGTTATCTTTGGGGCGGTGTCGCGCTGCCGGAAGGGATGAGCTATGCGCAATATGCCCATCGCGGGGCCTATCCGCTTTTGGCGACTGCCTTGCTTGCGGGTTTGTTCGCCATTCTGGCCCAGCCCTATCTGGGTAAAGGTTCAGGCGTGCGGCGGATGCTTTATCTGTGGATTGCGCAAACGGTTGTCTTAGTCATCTCATCTATCTTGCGGCTTGATCTTTACGTAGATGTCTATGGTCTGACACGGTTGCGTTTTGCGGCATTTGTCTGGATGGGTGTTGTCGCATTAGGATTGGTTCTGATCATCATGCAAACGGTCGGGCAGCGCACGGTGGGGTGGGTCTTGCAAAGGGCGTTCGGTCTGGGGCTCCTGGCGATTTACCTGTGCAATCTGGTCAATATCGATGGTGTCATAGCGCGACATAACCTTGCGGATGATCGTACCCCCGATTTCTACCTGTGTGGACTAAGCGAAGGGGCGATCCCTGCAATAACTAAGCATGATCTCGAAACCGGAACCCAGCTTTGCTATAACGACCGCCCCTACCTAACCCAGCGCGATGATTGGCGTGAATGGGGCTATCGCAATGCGCGCCTGCACCGTAGTTTGGCTACGATGGAAGTGAACCAATGATCCTAGTAGCCGACGATGATGCGCAAATTCGCGATATTGTGCGGATTGCCCTGACGCAGGCCGGCTTGCATGTGGCCGAGGCCGGTGACGGGCGCGCGGCGCTGGAAAGGGCGGAAAACCTGCAGCCCGACCTGATCATCCTGGATATCGGCATGCCCGAGATGGACGGGCTGGAGGTGTGCCGGGCCATCCGCAAGACCTCTGATGTGCCAATCCTGTTTCTGACCGCCCGCGCCGATGAGATTGACCGCGTTGTCGGATTGGAGTTGGGTGCGGACGACTATGTTTCAAAGCCGTTTTCACCACGCGAGTTGGTGGCACGGGTCCGCGCGATCCTCAAGCGCAGCAATGGCACGTCCGCCGAACAGGTCGTGATGCGCCGTGGTATCATCAGTGTCGATCCGGCCCGCCATCTTTGCCACGTCAACGCAGCAGGGGTCACGTTGACATCGCGCGAAATGGAATTGCTGGAGCGATTGATCGCGCGGCCAGACCACGTGATGTCGCGCCCGCAACTGGTGGATGCGATCTATGGCACCAACGTAAATGTCAGTGACAGGACGATGGACAGCCATTTGCGCAATTTGCGCCGCAAGCTGTCGGATGCGGGCTGTGCGGACGCGATCGAAACTGTCCACGGCGTGGGGATCAGGATGGGCGCATGTCGCGGCATGTGATCCGCAAATGGCGGCCCCCTTTGGCGCTTGTGCTGGGGGGAACATTGGCGGCTGTATTTTTCCTGCCTTTGCTGGGGATTGCCTATTTCCGCGTGGCTGGCGGTGTTTTGGGGTGGGCCGAGACATCATGGATGATCGGCTGGATGGCATTTGTTGCAACCGCGATCCTTGGTGCGCTGTTGTGGCGATTGGTCTTGCGTCCTGTGCGCGCGTTGACAGCCTATGCCGAAAGCGAGGGAGAGACTGCGGCACCGATCCATTTTGGCACACCGGAGTTTTCGCAACTGGGACAGGCTGTGCTGGAAATGACCGAGGCGTTGCGCGGCCGTGAGGCGGTTTTGCGGTCATATGCGGATCATGTCACGCATGAACTGAAGTCGCCACTGACGGTGATTCAAGGCGCGGCTGAGCTGTTAGAAAGGTCTGATCTACATGAGGCAGACAGGCTGAAACTCTTGCAGGGCATCACTGACAACACGCGCCGGATGGAGGCGCTCTTGGATGGTCAACGTGCCTTGGCCCAAGCGCAAGAGGTAATCCCGGCGGGGGTTTGTCGGCTGTCCGATGTCTTGGGAAATGTCGCGGGTGCAGTGGTCGTGACTGACGGCGACGTCCCTTTGCCACGCGAGGTTATGGATTTGGTTGTCACACATCTTGTGGGGAACGCTTTGGCGCATGGCGCAAAAGAAGTGACGTTCGATTTTCTGGGCACAGGTCTGCTCGTTGCCGATGACGGCGCGGGGATCAGCCAAGGCAACAGGGCGCGGATCTTTGACCCGTTCTTTACGACGCGGCGTGCCGAGGGGGGCACCGGCATGGGCCTGCCGATTGTGCGCCGCATGTTGCAAAGTCAGGGTGCAGATATTGTCCTATTAGACAAGCCCGGTGCGGCCTTTGAAATCACGTTCTGAACGCAAGACACCCCTGGCCTTGATGGATAGGGGCGTCTTGGCAACCGTGGGTGGCTTTTAGAAGTCGACGATGGTCGCGACACCCTTTTCAACCGCCACATCAACAATGGACGCTGCAACAGCGAGGTCCTGCAAGCCGACGCCTGTGCCATCAAAAAGCGTGATCTCTTCATCTGACGTCCGTCCCGGATGGGTGCCGTTGATGACGGCGCCAAGTTCGTTCACGTCGCTTTGCCGGATCAATCCTTCGGCGATCGCGTGCTGGGCCTCGCCGATGCTGATGGATTGCGCAACTTCGTCTGTGAAAACGGTGGCCTGCGCCAGCAATGCGGCTTCAACCTCTTGTTTACCTTTGGTGTCGGTGCCCATGCAGGCAATATGTGTGCCGGGGCTGATATGGTGGGCCATGATAGTAGGGGCGAAGGTCGAGGTGATCGAGATCACGACATCGGCCTCGGCGAGCCCATCCAACTCCACCGCTTCAAATGGCACACCCGCTTCATTGGCGACCTTTTCGATATTGGGTAGCATCTCGGGGTGGTAGTTCCAGCCAATGACTTTCTCGAACGGGCGCTGTTCCAGTGCTGCGCGCAGTTGGAACGTCGCCTGATGCCCCGCACCCACCATGCCCATGACTTTTGCGTCTTGGCGGGCCAGATGTTTGATCGAAACCGACGAGGCTGCTGCGGTGCGCAGTGCCGTTAGAAGGTTGCCGCCTACCATCGCCTTGACCATGCCCGTATCGGGATTAAACAGGAAGACCGTCGACTGGTGATTGATGTGCCCGTGCTTTTCAAGGTTGTTGGGCCAATAGCCCCCCGCCTTCAAACCAAGCGCCATGCCTGCTTTGTCGAACCCGCCTTTGAAACCGTAGAGCGCATCTTCGTGGCCGATGGCTTCGCGGATGACGGGGAAGTTGTAGGCGCTGCCCTTGGACATGGAGGCAAACACCTTTTCGACGGCATCGAATGCATCTGCGCGCGTCAACAGGCCCGCGATTTCTTTTTCGGGAACGATAATCATAGTCTTGGACTTTCTTTTTTCGGCCGCTCATCCAGCCTTTGCGGGCTGTCTTCGCGATGAGCGACCGATAGGGAGGGAAGAGCGCTTAGTAAGCTTTGCCGCGTGCAGACACAGGCCACAGTGTTTCCACCTTGCCGTTCCGTACGCCAACATACCAATCGTGCACGTTGCAGGTCGGGTCACAGTGACCGGGCACGAGTTTGAGCTTGTCGTTGACCTTCAACACACCGTCGGGGTCTGCGACAACGCCGTGCTCGTCTGAACACTTCACATACTCCACGTCCGTGCGGCCATAGATTGTTGGCAGGCCGCTATCGACGGACTGGGCTTTCAGGCCAGCGTCAACGATCGCTTTGTCGGCCTTGGCATGGCTCATGACCGAGGTCAGGATAAACAGCGCATTTTCCCACTCACCTTGGTCGATCCGGTTGCCGTCCTTGTCCAGAATACGGCCATAGTCCGCGTCCATGAAGGCGTAAGACCCGCACTGCAATTCGTTGAACACACCCGAGGCGCTTTCAAAATAGTAAGATCCTGTGCCGCCGCCGCCAACGATGTCGCTTTCGATCCCTTCGGCCTTCAGCATTTCAAGTGTCTCAGCCACCTGATCAATCGCGATCTGGGTTTTGCTCTGACGCTCGTCATATGAATCGAGGTGCTGCATCGCACCCTGATAGGCTTGGATGCCTGCATATTTTAGTCCCGGTGCTGCGTCGATAGCCTTGGCCAGATCAACGACGGGTTGACCGTATTGTACACCACAGCGGCCTGCGCCGACGTCGATTTCCACGAGACATTCAATCTGGGTGCCGTGCTTCATCGCGGCAGCAGACAGGTCCGCCACGTTGTCGATATCGTCCACGCAGCAAATTGCGCGCGCACCCAGCTTTGGCAGGCGTGCCAAACGGTCGATTTTTTCGGGCTGACGGACCTGATTGGAGACCAGTACATCCTTGATGCCGCCACGGGCGAACACCTCTGCCTCTGAAACCTTCTGGCAGCAGACACCGACGGACCCGCCCAGCTTTTCCTGCAACAAAGCCACATCGACGGATTTGTGCATCTTGCCGTGCACGCGGTGACGCATGCCGTGTGACTTGGCAAAGTCGCCCATCTTCTTGATGTTCCGCTCAAGCGCGTCCAGATCCAGTACAAGGCACGGGGTCTGAATGTCCGCTTCGTCCATGCCGGGCAGGGCAGGCACGTCATAGCCAACTTCGAGATTCTTGAGGTTGCTCATATCGTTCATGGGTCTTCTCCCTTTAGCCTTGCATCCAAGGCAATTTGTCGAGGTCGACGTTGCCGCCGGTGATGATAACGCCGACACGTTTGCCAGCGAATTTCTCTTTGTTCTTCAGGATTGTCGCCAGCGGCACAGCGCAGCTGGCCTCCATCACGATCCGCAGGTGTTTCCATGTAATCTTCATCGCGTCGATGATTTCTTCCTCGGACGCGGTGTAGATGTCGGTCACATAGTTGGACACAAAGTGCCATGTGCGCTCTTTCAGGGGCACCAAAAGGCCGTCCGCGATGGTTTGCGGCGCATCATCGGCAATGATATGGCCTGCCTTGAAGCTGCGATAGGCATCATCCGCTTGTTCGGGCTCTGCTGCAATGATCTGCACCTCGGGCGCGAGGGTTGAAAGCGTCAGGCAGGTGCCCGAGATCATGCCGCCGCCGCCGATCGGTGCGACCATCATTTCGAGACCATCAACTTGCTCCATGAATTCTTTGGAGCAGGTGCCCTGACCGGCAATCACGCGCGGATCGTTGTAAGGGTGGACGAAATCGCCGCCCGTCTCGGCCTGCACACGCGCGAAGGTTTCTTCGCGCGAGGTTGTCGACGGCTCGCATTCCGAAATCACGCCACCATAACGGCGCACAGTGTCTTTTTTGGCCTGTGGCGCGGTGCGCGGCATCACGACATTGCACGGGATACCCCGACGCATGGCCGCATAG
>JALQUF010000126.1 GCA_023263855.1 Yoonia sp.
TATGAGGTCGTGACCCTGCTGGGTGAGACAACATCGGCCAGCCTGACCGCGCTTGTTGACAGCGACGCAGCCTCAGAAACGCCGCTGAATGCCAATGAAAGGATTGCGGTGCTGACAGACTGGCTGGCGACGAACCCCCTGCCCGCCTCGATTGACTGGGAATGGACCGGTGATCAGGAAGAACAGGCCGAATCCGGTGCCTTCCTGCAAACGGCCTTTGCGGGCGCTTTGGGTCTGATGTTCATCATCCTGCTGGCGCAGTTCAACAGCATCTACAACTCTATCTTGGTGCTGATGGCGGTTGTCATGTCCACCGCCGGTTCGCTTGTGGGGATGCTGGTGATGGATCAACCTTTCTCGATCATCATGACCGGGACCGGGATCGTGGCCTTGGCCGGGATCGTGGTGAACAACAACATCATCCTGATCGACACCTATCAGGAATATAGCAAATACATGCCCCGCTCAGAAGCGATCACCCGCACTGCCGAGGACCGAATTCGCCCCGTCTTGCTGACGACGATCACGACAATGGCAGGCCTTGCGCCCATGATGTTCGGCCTCAGTCTTGATTTCATGAACGGCGGTTATTCCATCGACAGCCCGACGGCGCTATGGTGGAAACAATTGGCGACTGCAGTCGTGTTTGGATTGGGTATCGCAACAATGCTGACATTGGTCTTCACACCGGCCATGCTCGCGTTGCGGGTCTGGTTCGTGACCTATGTGCAATGGTTTGCACAATTACTTGCCAAGCTTTCGATGGGTCGCAGCAGCAAGGCCGCGCGCGACTGGGCACTGTCGCGTCAGGCCCGCCGCATCAAAGCGCCAGAGTTGATTTGGGAGGATATCCCGGATACCCCCGCGCCAGAGCCCCTGGTCCTGAAATCACCGATGCAAGCGGCAGAGTAGACGAACCACCATAAATGCAAAGAAAGCATGCTGATCATAGGCTTCTAAAGACAATCGGAATTGTCGCATGCTTTCTAAGCGTATCCATCGCGGGGACATCTTCGGCGCAGTCGCTGAAATGTGGGCAGCCCCCCTACTCTGCGCCGCCCGAGGTCGCGGCCCTTGTATCAGCAATGGCGCCGGTGATGGCCGAATTCGTTGTTTTCGAAGATCTTC
Source organism: Yoonia sp. (assembly GCA_023263855.1). Classification (GTDB taxonomy): domain Bacteria; phylum Pseudomonadota; class Alphaproteobacteria; order Rhodobacterales; family Rhodobacteraceae; genus Yoonia. The sequence goes on from JALQUF010000126.1 coordinate 1,129, forward strand.
TGACGCATGCAGGTCTTGAAATTTGTCTGGCAGATACGCTGATCGAAGCACAGGGATACTATGAGCCAGACACCGGGCGTATCGTGATCAACGCCCGCGCGCCTCTGGATCTTCAGCAGGCCATCCTCGTGCATGAACTGCGCCACGTGCAGCAACATAGAACAAATGCATGCCCGGCACCCGATCTGTCCATGCGCGAAAACGCACGTGCCGTTTTTGCCATGGAAGCGGATGCAAGTGCGATCAGCCTTGTTGTTGCTTGGGCCCTGAAGGACGCCGGGTATCCGGATATGTGGAACGCGCTGTCTGCGTGGCCCTTGCAGGGCGATATTGCCAAGGCTTTCGCCACTGAAATGGATCGCGGGGATAACATCGTAGCGGCAACACAAGCCGCATTCACGCAGTGGTACGATAAAAAGCCGCGCGTGGACCTGTACTACTACGCGACCTGCGCCAACTATTTGGACGTCGAAGACAGCGAACACCGCCTCAGAACCTATGAGGTACTTGATACCGCCTTTTTTGCCGCGCTGTGCAATTTGCCAAATGGCACAGCCTATATCTGCAATGAGCCGCGCTGATGATGCGGACCGTTGCTTGCTGCGCACCTGTCAGACATTGCAATCAGCCAAGCGGGCCAGCTTGACCCACTTGACGGTGCCGTCACTCGTTCTGGATCGATTCAAGATAATAGGCCAGTGAAAGCACCTTGCCGCGTGCGTAGATTTCGCTGCCGTAGATACCTGCTGTGTCCAGCATTTCACCTTTGAATTGGCGGCCCCAAACCGGCATCTCGCTGCCGTGCCCGCGCACGCCGGTGCGCCCATCGATGATTTGGATCACCTCCAGCATCGGAAAAACGCCGTCGTTGTTCTGGGCCAGTTCTTGCAAGTTGGGTACATTGACGGACATGAACTCCGCCATTGGTCCCTCTCCCATTCCCGCAGCGCCGTGGCAAGTGGCACAGGCATCCATATAAAGCGATTCGCCTGTTTCTTCAGCCATTGCTGTGGTGGCAGTGAAAGCCGATCCTGTCAGGATGGCTGCGGTCATTAAAAATGCAAAGCGCATTGCGTTCCTCCTCGTGCATAATCCCGATGGCCTCGGGGAAAAGTTCAGGCACGCTTTGCCTTGCACGACATACTTATCAACACCCAATCGGCTGGTTTTGGATAACCCCACACACGAAACAGTGCCGCACCGGCAAAGCGCTGCCTCCCTGTCTAGAAGGAAAAAACACCCATCGATTGATTTTCATCAATCCCGCGATACGGGTTTTGCTAAGCGTCTTCTTCTTCCGACTGCCGGTTCCAAAGGCTGGCATAGCGCCCAGCGGCCGCCAAAAGATCGTCATGGCGTCCCTCTTCGACGATGATCCCGTTCTCAAGCACCACGATCCGGTCGGCGTCGGCGATCGTGGACAGGCGGTGCGCGATCGTGATCACGGTGCGCCCTTCGCCCATCGCCTTGAGTTCGGCCTGAATCTCCATCTCGGTCTCGGTATCCAGCGCGCTTGTCGCCTCGTCCAGCAAAAGGATCGGTGGGTTCTTCAGCAAGGTCCGCGCGATACCGACCCGTTGTTTTTCGCCGCCCGACAACTTGAGTCCGCGTTCGCCAACGGTCGTTTGATAGCCGTCAGGCAGACTGGTGATGAAATCATGGATTTTGGCCGCTTTCGCTGCAGCGTAAATTTCGTCTTCTGATGCGGTGGGACGGCCGTAGGCGATGTTGTAATAGACCGTGTCGTTAAACAGGACCGTATCCTGCGGGACCACACCGATCTGGGCGTGCAGGCTGTCTTGCGTGACGTCGCGGACATCCTGCCCGTCAATCAACAGCGCACCGCCCCCCACATCATAAAAGCGGAACAACAGCCGCCCGATGGTGGATTTCCCCGACCCCGAAGAGCCGACGATGGCCACTTTTTGCCCCGGCTCCACTTCAAGGCTCACCCCCTTGAGAATGGGGCGCGCGGCATCATAGCCAAAGGTCACGTCCTGCAAGGCAACCCGCCCACCGCTGACCTGCAATTGCGCGGCATGCGGCTTGTCTTGGACTTCGGCGGGTTGTTCGAGCAGATCAAACATATCGCCCATATCAATCAACGCCTGCCGGATTTCGCGGTAAACCGTGCCCAGAAAGTTCAGCGGCATGGTGATCTGGATCATATAGGCGTTCACCATCACAAAATCACCAACTGTCAGATCACCGCGCTGCACGCCCAGCGCCGCCATCACCATCACGGCGACAAGGCCACCTGTGATCAGGAAAGACTGTCCAAAATTCAGAAAAGCGAGCGAGTAATTGGTGCGGATCGCCGCATTTTCATAATTGGCCATGGCGACGTCATAGCGGTCTGCCTCCCAGCGCTCGGCACCGAAATATTTGACTGTCTCAAAGTTCAACAGACTGTCGATCGCCTTTTGGTTGGCGTCGGTGTCTTGGTCGTTCATCTCTTTGCGGATCTTGACGCGCCATTCAGTCACTTTGAACGTGAACCAGACATAGAGCGCAATGGTCAGCACAACGACCGCCAAGTACCAGACATCAAACAGGAAAAACAGCACGACCGAGATCATCAAAAGCTCAAGAACCAGCGGCCCCATCGAGAACAGCAAGAAACGCAACAAAAAGTCGACGCCCTTGACCCCGCGCTCAATGATCCGCGACAAACCGCCCGTCTTGCGGGTGATGTGATAGCGCATCGACAGGCGGTGAATATGGGTAAAGGTCTCAAGCGCCAACTGCCGCAAGGCCCGTTGCCCCACCTTGGTAAAGACCACATCGCGTAGCTGTTGAAAGCCCACCGTCATCAGACGCGCCAAACCGTAAGCCAGTGTCAACCCAACCGCACCGAGCCCCAGAACAGTAGCCGCGTCAGCCCCTTCCGGGGCTAAGGCATCAACGGCCTGTTTATAAAGGATCGGGGTCCCCACGGCGATGACCTTGGACAGCAGCAGAACGGCCAAAGCAACGACCACACGGCGTCTGACCCAGCCCTGCCCCTCTGGCCACAGATAGGGCACGACCCGTTTGATCACGCTCCATCCCTGAATTTGGGCATCACTCAAATTGGCATCAGTTTTAGCTAGACCACGCATAGAGACTCCACGACAGCGAGCGTCCTAACTAAGCCCCTGAAACCAAGATGACCAGAGGCCCAGGTGCTATTGCGAGACCTCGGGGATACGAAAGATTTGGCCGGGGTAAATCAGGTCAGGATCGCGGATCAAATCGCTGTTGGCCTCAAAGACCTCAATGTAGAAGATTCCATTGCCAAGGTTCTCTTCTGCGATGGCCCAAAGGGTCGCACCGGGTTGCACGGTGCGCACGGCAACCTCGAACCCTTCAACCGATGTTTCCTCGGCTAATACGGCTGCAACCTCTGTTGCTTCTTCGCGTTTGAACGGCGTCTCAAGACGCGACACAACGGCCCCGTCTTCGTCAACTTCATCAATGCGCAAAGTGTAAACGCCGGTATCAATATCAGGCAGGTCAATACGCCAATCGCCGCCTTCGGTCACAGACGACGTCGTAAGCGGTTGGTTGTTGATATAGACCTGCACCGCACCGTCACCAATGGCCCGGCCTGACAGCTGCACTTCGCCGTCCGGATCATAGGTGATCGCATCAAGAGCGACGTTCTGTTCGACCTGAGGGTCATCCAGCGTCGGCGCACCTTGGACCACACGCACACCATCTGCGTCCGCCTGCAGTACAGTCGGCGGGGCCGGTGCTGCAACGGGCGCATCTGCAACCGGCGTTGCAGGCGCCACAGGTATGTTGGCTGGCGGGGTATCTGCGACCGCTACCTCCGGCTGGACGGTCTCTTGGACGATTTCAGGTTCAGGCTCAGGCGCGGCCGCAATAACAAGCGGCGCTGCGATCGGGGCGACAATATAGCTGGTTGTCGATGCGATCGCGGCGCCATCAGGGTCAGCCAAGAGCGACAGGCGGCGCGGTTGGTCTGACGGGGCTGCCACCGGCAAGGCTACAAAACTGCCAGAGCCGTCCGCCGTGACCCGATCAATGGCCACTCCGGCCAACATCACATCAACCGTTTGCCCCGGCGCGGCACGCCCCGCAATCACCATGCTGCCGTCCGGTTCAACGCGAAACGTATCGAACGTGGGCACTTGTGGCGCAAGCTGCGGTTCGGGGGCATCAGCGGCAACGGCGGGCGCAGTCGCGGGCGGAGCAATGACAGCTTCGGGGGCTTGCTCTTGCGCCTCCGGCGGTTCTGCAATCTCAGGCTGCGGCAAAAACGCAAAAATAACAAAGCCGATGGCAACAGCCGCAAGCCCACCAAGCACAGCAGGCCTTACGCCCGATTTTACGTCTTCTGTCACGTTTCATCCCTTATGCAGTGCCAATTGCTGGCCGGCCCACCCCTGAGAGCTTGAGGCACCTTAGCAACGCGGCTATGACCGGTCAAAGTGAAGCTAGCGCGAAGGACCCACAATGTCTGCATATCCAAAATCAGTTTGCGTCTACTGTGGCTCTCGCGACGGGAATGCGCCCGAATACGCGCAGGCCGCCCATGACACGGGGCATATGCTGGCGACCCAAGGCTGGCGGCTGGTCTACGGCGCAGGCGATGTGGGCTTGATGGGCCGCGTTGCAAATTCGGTGCAAAAGGCGGGCGGCAAAACCTTTGGCGTGATCCCGACACATCTGATGGAATGGGAAGTCGGCAAGCGCGATCTGGATAACTTTGTGATCACCGAAACGATGCATGAGCGCAAAAAGGTGATGTTCATGAACGCTGACGCGGTTGTTGTGCTGCCCGGCGGCGCGGGATCGCTGGATGAGTTCTTTGAGGCGCTGACATGGCGGCAGCTACGTCTGCACAACAAACCTTTGATCTTACTGAACATTGATGGTTTTTGGGATCCGCTTTGCGATCTGTTGCAACATGTGGTCGACAGCGGTTTTGCCGGTGATGACATTCTAAGCTTTGTTCAGGTGGCCGAAGATGTGGCCGATCTGGAAGCCAAGCTGAAAGCCAGCTTATAGCTCCGCCATCAGCGCCGCATAGCGCGCAAGCGAAATGTTCGACCCGCAGGCGATAATGCCCACCTGATGCCCTGCCAGATCATCCTTCAAAGGGCCAATCATGGCGGCAAGCGACGCCGCACAGGCCGGTTCTGCCGTGATCCGCAGCACGTTTTGATAGATATCCATCGCTGCCAACATCGCACGGTCTTCGATTTTCACGATGTCATCAACATAGGCGCGCGCCACGCCATAGCTGAGCGGCATCGCTAGGGGCGCACCAAGGCTGTCAGCAATGGTCGCCACGCGGTCAATCCGCACCGGTTCACCGGCAGCAAAACTTTGTGACATGCTGTCCGCGCCAAAAGGCTCAACCCCGATGACACGCGCATCCGGGTTCAACTGTTTGATCGCACAGGCCATCCCGCTGATCATCCCGCCCCCACCGATGGGGATGATAAAAGTATCAAGCTGCGGGGCTTGGGTCGCATATTCATAGCCACAAGTGGCCGCGCCAAGGATCATATGCTCGGCCTCAAACGGATGCATCAGCGCCCGTCCCTGCTCTGCCGCGGCGTTCATTGCAGCAAAAGCCGCCGCCATATCGTCATGCAGCCTGACAGTCGCCCCCAGCGCCTCACACCCGGCAATGCGCGCCGGGTCTGTCGCCTTGGGCATCATGATAAGTGCGTCCACACCCGCCGCTTGCGCAGCCCACGACACCGCAAGGGCATGATTCCCGCCACTGGCCGCAACGACGCCTGCAGCACGTTGTGCCGCGGTCAGATGGCGTATTCCCAGCAAAGCGCCGCGCGCCTTGAATGATCCGGCCTGCTGGAACAGTTCAAGCTTGACAGTCGCACCTGCGCAATCCGGCAAAATACCATCCCACCGCGCTGACGTCAGCGGCAGAACCGGTGTTTTAATCAGGTCCGCCTGCACCTCTGCCTTGGCTGCCATAATCGCATCAAGTGTCGGTCCAACCATCGTTTTCTCCCAAGCAAAAGGCCCGTCGGACAGATGTCCCACGGGCCCGGCAGATTGTCTATGCAGCTTTGCTCAAACAAGGTCAGCTTTGACAATATCCTCAATCTCGTTGAGCGGGTGGTTGGTCAGCGTTTTGGGGATTTCGCCCACGACCTTGTCACTGACCTCTTGGTGCATTTGGCTGCGCAGCTCACCCAGTACATCAGGGGCGGCGACCAGAATGATCTCGTCGAAATTGCCTTTGTGGGCATGGCCGTAAAGCAGGTCGGCAAGATCGGCTGCAAAACGCTCTTTGGCCAGCTCGTGCCAGTCTGTGTCGTCCAGCGCAGAACGCTGACCCGGCCCGTTATCACTCACCCGGCCGGGGCGATTGGCCGATTGTTCCAGATCGGATGGATTGTCCTGTTCTTTCTTGCGCACGACCTTGAAGTAAGGATCAGCATGATCCGTGGCGTTTTCCAGCAAGAGCGCCTTTTCGCTGTCAGCGACCAATACCCAGGTGTGATGTTTAATCTTTGTCATTGTCGACGTCCTCGCTGGGTTGGATTTCATCGTGATCGCCGCGCTCGCGGCTGGCACCTGTGGCACCGTTGTGAAAGTCCTCTGGCTTGCCATGCGCGCCGGGCACGCCGCGGTTGGTCAGATTGTCATCGGCCACTTTTTCAGTGCCCTTTTCGCCGTCATTGGATTTCTTGCGGTCTGCCATTTGAAAACTCCCTTTGATTGGGTCTTAGGGATAAAACGCCTGCTCTGCGCTTCCGTTCCAACAAAAAAAGCCCGCCGCATGGTGCGACGGACTTTGGATGAATTCGGACTGTTTGGGGTTTTACATGCGCGAGGCGACGTTTTCCCAGTTCACAAGATTGTCCAAGAAGTTGGTCAAATAGGCGGGACGCTTGTTGCGGTAGTCGATGTAATAGGAATGCTCCCACACATCACAGCCCAACAGTGCCGTCTGACCAAAGCACAGCGGGTTCACGCCGTTTTCTGTTTTGGTCACAGCCAATGACCCGTCAGCGTTTTTGACCAGCCAGCACCAGCCTGAACCGAACTGGCCCGCACCGGCAGCACTGAACTGCGACTTGAATTCATCAACGGACCCAAAGCTTTCTACCAGTGCTTTTTCAAGCTCACCGGGCATTGCGCTGTCGTTTGGACCCAT
>JALQUF010000127.1 GCA_023263855.1 Yoonia sp.
GTGCGCATTGTGGCAAAGCAGCACAAAAGCAAAGAAAGTACGCGATCGGAATAGCGGTGTCTGGGGCGCTATGGACTCTCCTGAATCGCGGCCCGACAGAAGGTCATTTTGCCTTACGCGAATTATCACATAAAAACGTGGAAATGAGCGACATAAAAAGTTATCACAATCGCTAACTGCTTGGCGCGCCGAGTATTTCGACAAGGTTGAGTATGGTGCCAAGCGCGCAAATAAGTCAGAAAAACTCTCCAAAGCTTGTGTTGCGCGCGGCGTTCTTTGCCGTTGGTCTGGTACATTTGCCGCTGGGAGCAGTCGCACAGAGCTTTGAGCTCTCAGACGTCGCCTTTAATAACAGCGTGTACCTTGATGACACAGCGCTCGCTGGTGTCGTTGCGCCTTATATGAACCGGCCCCTTGTCTTTGAGGATGTGGCCCAAATGATGGCCGGTGTAGAGGCGCTCTATGCTGCCGAAGGGGTCGTTACGGCGTCGGTTGTCCTGCAGCCACAGGAGGTCCGGGACGGGGGTGTTCTGCGCCTGACCCTTATCGAAGCACAGACCGAAGCCATTGAATATGAGGCCCGGACCGGTTTTCAAAACGATTTGCTGGCGAATGTCTTTGATGCACCCGTCAACGCTTTCCCGGATTATGATGCAATCACCGAACAGATCCGGTTTTTCCAGATTGCCTATGGCGTGGTGCCAACAGTGGGCTTTGCGGCAGGACAAGCCCCGGCAAGCACTGTGCAAAGCGTCGGCATTGATGCACAACCACAGGCCAACTGGCGGATCCAGTTGGATAACTATGCAAACGATAGCGAAGACCGGACGCAACTGACGCTCTCCCGCGAATACTTTGATTTCTCGGGACGACTGGATAGCCTGAGTGTCTCTGCCGCACTCACCGCAGGTGGCGTGACGATCAGCGGGAACTACGCTCTTCCGGTTGGACCCTACGGTGGAAAGGTGACGACGTCAGGTTCAATTGCGCAGTCCGAGGTTGTTGCGGGCGCGTTTGCTGCGTCGCAACTTGAAACACGTTCGTTGGAATTTGGCGCGGCCTATGCGCAGCCATTTTGGGTCAGTAGTGATACGCTCTACCAGTTTCAGCTTGGGTTGAATGCCAGCAACACCAACTCGACCATCGCCGGAATCGATTTGCAAGACAACACATTGGTTGACCTCGAAGCGCGGCTCATCTTTGCCAGATCTTACGCGCGATCTGCCTTGTCTGCGGATGCAGGGCTGCGGTTTGGCACGGCAACCTCGGCCGAAGTGTCCGAAACTGACGGTGAGTTTGCGATGGCCTTTGCCAACGCGGCATACGAGCGTGCAGTGACAGAAAGCTACGCGTTCAAGGTCACGGGGCGCGCGCAATTGGCACCTGATCAGAACCTCCCCAGTGGCCAACGGTTCTCGGCTGGCGGGCTTGCCAGTTTGGTGGGCTATCCCGATGATGTGCGCACTGGTGACAGTGGTCTGACAGGCCGCGTCCAGTTAACCTGCGTTTCACCCTGTCTCGGCGACCGCTTTGCCACATATTGGCCAGAAATCTATGTTTTTGCTGATGCGGGCGTCATCGAGACTTTTCGGGGGGATGATGCCTCGGTCGATGAAGAACCGGTCCTCTATTCCGTGGGGGTCGGTGGCAGCATGCAAGTGCGCGGCGCTATTATTTCGGCCGCACTCGGGGTGCCATTGGCGGAAACGACTGGATTTGAAGATACCGGCACACCACGGTTTTACGCGGGTGTCAGCTATGAATTTTGAAGGGAAAATCATGTTGAAGTTGAAGTCTTGGATCGCAACTCTTGCTTGCGCCACTGTTCTGGCACTCCCTGTGCAAGCGCAGGAGGCTGAATCTGACGTGCCTGTAAATGCGCAGTTTGGTGCGTGGGTGGTATCGTGCCAGGCTGTCACGGTGAACAGTAATGTCTGCCGTCTGATCCAAGAGCAAATTCTGCGTGACAGCAATGCGCTAGTCGTGCGTTTCATTGCGCAACCGTCGGAAGAGGGATCAGCCGTCATGCTGGCACAGGTGCCCATTTCGGTCTTTTTAGCCGGCGGCGCCGTCTACCGTCTGGAAGGTGACGATGACACACCCCAACGTGAAATGATCTGGCAACGCTGCGGTGGCGATCTGTGTGAGGCCGCCATTTTGCTGGATGCAGACGAGCTGACTGCGATGAATGACGCCGGTGCCATTCTCTTTGGCTACCGCACAGGCCCTGCGACCGAGCCGATCATCACACGCGTCGATCTGGCAGAGTTCGCAGAAGGTCTAGAGGCTTTGCGTTAGGGCCACGTAGGGTCTGTTGAGGGTTGTCATTAGTATGAGCATTAAGTCGAAATTATCACGGACGGTCTGCTTTCTGGCAGGTACATCGCTGTGTTTTTTGCCGACGATAGAGGCTCTGGCCCAAGAGATGCCGCCCATTGGCGGTACGCTTACAACAAACAGCCTGACAGATACGACCGTTGATAACACCAGAACGATCCTAACCGATACGTTCGGTGCTGGCGGGTCTATCGGCATTAACCGGTTCTCGTCACTCAACCTCAACACCGGGCTGACGCTCGATCTTGTCCAGCCCCAAGATACCACGGCGCTTGTCAACATTGTCACAGGTGGCACGGGCAGCGTCATTGCAGGACAGCTCGTCTTTTCGCACGAAACTGGGGCAAGCTCGAACGCCTTTTTGGTCGATCCGCAGGGCATTTCAGTCGTCAACGGAGGGTCGATTACCGGCCAACGCCTGACACTATCCACTGCACGTTCCGATGCCACAGTCGAAAGTATCGTCGACAATACTGCCGCTTTGACAGGGGCCGAGATCAGCGTTGCCGACGGTGGTACGATAAACGCAGAAAGTGTCAGTTTCTGGACTGCCGGCAATCTTGCCTTGCACGGGTTGATATCGGCGAAGGCGCCTGATGGTGCAGGCACTGCCGTGACGGCGGCAGTCAACACAAGCCACGTTCAGCAAGCAACCCAAGCAACCGTTCAAGGCGGCGTCATTCGTTTTGGCGCAGGCAGCGCCACCGTTGGCGGCACTGCAAGGCTAGAGGCCCAGCGGCAAGAGCTCCCCGCAGACCCCGAAGATGACCCAACCGCGCATCAGGGTGGCCAGATCAGAGGTGAGGTTGCTTCATCTTTGGTGCTGGAAGCGGGGTCTGTCCTGTCGGTCGCAGGCATCGGGTATGATGCGGGCTCGGTCGCGCTGAACAGTTTTCGGGGCGGCACAATCTGGATCGATGATACAGCAAGCATTGATGCGTCAAGCGATACCGGGCAAGCAGGCCTGATCTATGCGCAAGCGGGTACTTTGAACCTTGGGGGTTCCTTTGATCTGGCGGGCGCAAACGCCGCCAATGGTGCAGCGCTTTTGACCGCTGACGCCATTACATTTGGTGGCAGTGATGCGCCTCCTGCGGGCAGCGGTGCAATTACCAACGCGGCAGGCATACTGACCACCAACGGCGGTGATCTGACGTTGGTCGCGCAGGATGTGACGCTCAATGCAAACGCCAGTCTTGATACTGCCAGCGGCGGTGATGCTGGTGATGTCAGCATCTTGGCGCCGACAATTACGGTGACGGATGCCACGATCACCGCGGGTGACGCGCGGGTCGCTTTGGTGGCAGATGCGCAGGTCAATGCACGCGGTCTGTTCCTTGATCCGGCAGCGCCTGCAATCGCAACGATCACTCTTGACGGAGCGCAAGTCGATGCAGGCGCGATTGTCGTATCTGCCACCGCAATCGCCACCAACACAGTCTCGGATACTGAAGCCGATGATACGCAAGCCGCCTATAATGCGGCTGATCTTGCAGATGGCTCAATCTCAAATGCCATTGATGCACTGACCGACGTCGCAATTGCCGCCCTTGCAGAACAGCGCAACGCGGTCGTGGCTTCGCTGCCCCTGGAGTGGGAAGAAGTCAGGGCCGAAGCCAGTGTCATCGTGACTGATACGCAGCTGACAGCGACGGGTAACTGGGCGGATGCAACGTCACCCACCGTTTCTGGCAACCCCACCGCAACGCACGGGTTTTTTGGTGCAAACGGGGCGGATCAGGGTGAGACGCGTTTGATTGACCAATTGGGTGTCAGTGCCGCATTCAGCCTGAACGAAAACTACGACCCCACGGCTCAATCGCTTTATATTCAAAGTCATGCACAAACGGCCGTTGACATCGCACCCGAGGTTGAAACGCTCAGCCTTGCGGTCGCCAAGACTGCGACCAACAGTCTGGTGTCGATTTCGCAGTCCGATCTTGTGGCGCAAGGTGATGGCATCACACTGGCCAGCACGGCGTTTGAACACCTGAACCTAGGTGTGTCGGTCAACGGGGGCAGCGCGCCCACAACAATCGCAATCGCCCAAAAGGCATTAAATAACCAACTTTTGGTGCAGGGTGGATCGATTGCGGCGGATGGTGGCGGTCTTGTTGCGGGGGCATTTACGGGCAAGTCCCATCAGATCAGCAATGCCACAGCGGGCAATGGCACGGCTGATCTCGCGCTGGGACTGACCTATGCAACATCCAACAGCCTGACCCAAGCCGCCTTGGGTGGGACGATCAGTGCCGCCAGTCTGGATTTGGGGGCTGAAACGCTTTCCTTTGCCAACACGCATACAACAACCGCAACAATGGCCGCCGCTCCACCTGACCCGGATGCGGATGAAGAGCCCGCGAATAACGAGAGCACAAACGACAATGCCGCCGGAAACGGCAGCCGCGTGCAATCCAGCCTGACGGGCGAGGATGATAGCGGCACAGGCAACACCGACAGCTTTCAAGACAAGACCGCTGTGGGTGCTGCGATTGATGTGCAGCTATTTAATGACACGACGACGGCAACCCTTGGGGGTGACTATCTGGGAACGGGCGATAGCACGCTTTCAATCGGTGTGGCTGATGTGACCGTGCCGGGTACTGTCACGGTCAATGCAGCACAGCGCTATGCAACAGCGGATGAGGCTGGCGCGGTCGCTAACCCCAGTCTGACACGGGCCGTGCGGGCACAGATGGGCAGTATTGGCGAAATCATTGACGCCAACACCGACAACAGCGTGCCAGAGACCGACGACAAGAAATTCGCGTTCTTTTATGCGATGTCCCTTGCCGAGATTGGCGGTTCCGTCACTGCCGAGATTGGGGCGGACGCAGTGTTGCGCGACGCGGGCGGTGTCACCGTCAATGCGCTGACGCAGTATCAGACTTTCGGGCAGGCCACTGATTTCCGGGGTCGTTTTGACAATGCCTTGCAGCTCAGCGGATTGCTGGATCTGGATCCAACGAACACTGAACGTGCCAATCCTGATTTCACCCGTTTCCAAGAGATCTTCGACCCCGACATCCTGCTGACCACCACAGTGGGTGTTCAGACGGTTGATAATTCGGACGCGGCATCCGATCAGGAGCGTTCGCTGGGTGTTTCGGTCAATCTGTTCGAGACCGACAATGATACGCGTGCGCTTATTTCAGACGGTGCAAGTCTCCTGACAGCCGGTGACGTACGGGTCGTTGCAGGGCAACAAGGGCTGTTCTTTCATGGATCCGCCACAGGCAATGCTGAAACCTTCCTGACGGGTGGCGGCGGTGCAGGCAGCGGTGCGCTTGTTGGCGGAAACGTGTCGGTGCCACGCCTTTACAGCAATGTGCAAGCCATCGTCGGTGATGCCACCCTGACGGATATCGGCAACCTTGATGTGCTGGCCAACAACGATGTGATTCAGTTCACGGCAGCCAAATCCGGCGGGCTTGAAAAAGCGTCATCAGTTGCGATCAATGCCGCTGTTGCAGCAGCCGTACTGGAAACCGATACACTTGCCAGCCTTGGCGCAGGTGTGGAGCTGGATGCGGCAACAGTCACTATCAATGCCGATGACCAAAGCCGCCTTTTGAGCATCGGCGGGGCGCTTGGCGCCTCCGAAGGGGCAGGTGCTGCCAATGCAAGCGGTGCGATCAATATCGTGCGGCGCGATACGCGGGCGGTCTTTGGGTTGGATACCGGCAACGCGGGCAGTTTCGCCGCAGACGCGCTGGTTGTTTCCGCATCAAACGATGGAACAGTTTTGGCCGCTGGTGTGGCGGGGTCGCTCAGCAGTGGCAGCAGCAGCGCGCCGGCTGGTGATATGTCGATCCCCGGCGGTTTGCTGGGGTCGGCCGGGGCGGAAAGCGAATTTAGCGGCAACTCTTTCGCCGCTACCGGTTCGCTTGCGCTGAACCTGATGCTGCAAAATGATGCACGCGCGATCATCCAGACCGGATCAGCCGTGGATGTCGCTGGGGCGGTTACGGTATCTGCACGCAATGCGACGGACGACTATGGGTTGGCGGGCGGAATTGCGGCCAGCTACGGGCAAACGGGCGACCCACGGTTGATTGCGGGGGCAGTGGCTTACAAGCGCGACAACCGGTCTGCGATTGTTGATATCGCGGCGGCCAGCATCATGGCGGATACGGTGACAGCGTCTGCCGATGACAGCGCCCGCGCGATTTATGTCGCCGCAACTGGAACAGGGGCTGCGACGGGCACAGCAACAGCCGCATTGGCCGGGTCGCTGGTGCGGATCGAGGAAACCGGCGCGACAGCCATCACGATACGTGACAGTGCCATCACGACAGACGGTGCAATGACCGTCACGGCAGAGAACGCCAACGCGATTATCGGTGTCGCAGGCGGTATCGCAGGAACAACAGGCCGCAGCGTTGGTTTGTCGAGCGCGCAAGTCGACTCGTCACGCGACGCGCAGGTGAATGCGGCAAATACGACTTGGACTGTAGGCAGCGCCGCGGTCTCTGCGCGCCAAGCACCGGATGCAACACTTGTTTCGGTGTCGGTTGCGGCAGGGCAACTTGGCGGTGGAGGTACTGCGGCAGTCAGTGTTTTCTCAGGCAGTGCGACGGTCAATGCCGACGCGCTGATTATCACAGGCCCACAAGAGACTTCGCCAACCGACACGGTCTATACCAATTTGCCGACCGTCGATATCGCCGCAACGCAAGCAAGCGTTCAGAGCAGCAACGCCGGGGGCCTTTCTGCCGGTACACGCGGGGCCATCGGTGCGGCCTCGGCCAATAGCATCAATCGTGGTGGGGCGCAGGTTCTGCTGAACCAAAGTGAAATTTACGCGCAGTCCGTACGGATTGCGGCAGATGCCTTGGCCAATCTGCAAACCCGCAGCTTTGGCCTGAATGTCAGTGGTGGGGCTGCTGTCGGGATCGCGACGGCGGTCAATACCTCAGCTATGCAGGTGCTGACCGACATCAATGACAGCCGGATCTTTGCACGTGACAGTATCCTTGTGAATGCGGATGCCACCACCGATGTGACAAGCCTTGCCATCAGCCTGCAAGCGTCAACGAATGCGGGTGCAGCGGGATCGGCCATTTACAACGATGTGGGCAACACGGTTTCCAGCGTTGTGCGCGGTGACAACGGCGGCTCAGATTTGCGGGCAGGGGGCACCATTGCGGTCTTGTCGCAGGCCAATACTGTTGGGGCGCTGTTGGGTGGCGACGAAGGCTTGCCTGACAGTGGCGGTGGCAGTGTCTCGGCTGCGGGCACGGCGGCGATTGGCCTGACGGTCACGATCAACGACACCAACAACCAGGTCAGTACGCGGATTCTGGATGAAACGCTGCTTTTGGGCTTTGGCAACAGCGCGCTTGACCTTGGGTCGCGCCTGGGCACGGCAGCAACAGGTGTGATCGTGGATGCCTTTGCCGCAACGGATGTTGATACGCTGGCTGCCACCGTGGCACTTGCGGGCAAAGCGGCGGTCACGGCAGCTTTCACCTATAATACGCTGGCCGATAACGCTGTTGTGCAGATTGGCAACGGGATTGACCCCGCCACAGGTATCGGCGATGGGCGCGATGTGTCGATCAACAACGTAAACGGCGTCAATCTCACCTCAGATGCTCCAGCGGATCAGGCCTTTGAAATCTTCTACAATCCTGCGCCCGAAGCACTGGCGATAGGGGCCAACCAGCACACGCAGATTACCTCTGGCGTTGAAAATAGTCTTGACGATTGGTCAGTCCTGATTGCGGGG
>JALQUF010000128.1 GCA_023263855.1 Yoonia sp.
GTGCTCTTCCACGGCCAGGCGGCCTTTGTTGTGCTCATATGTCCAGCCGCCGTCACCGATTGGTCCGACGTAGACGAAACCCACGGTTGTCGTGTCTTGTGCCGCAGCCCCTGTTGCAAGGCCAAGTGCGAGCGTCGCCCCGGCCAGTAATGTTTTCATTGTCATGTGTAACCCCTTGGTGGTCTTGTTGTCGCCTCAACGCGAGGCATGGAATGATTGGCCCAGTGACCCGGGCGCACGTCCGGCACGCATAATAACCAGAACCGCGATGGTTGCCAGATAGGGCGCCATAGAAAGATACTCGACCCCGATGGCGACACCGGCTGCTTGCAGGTTCAACTGCAAAACAGTCACCCCGCCAAACAAATAGGCACCCAGCAAAAGCCGCCCCGGTCGCCAGCTGGCAAAGACGACGATCGCCAGCGCGATCCAACCGGCACCGGCGGTCATGCCTTCGGTCCATTGCGGCACGCGCACAAGGCTGAGATACGCGCCACCCAGTCCTGCACAAGCGCCGCCAAACATGATGGCCAGCATCCGCACGCGTACCACATGATAACCCAGCGCATGGGCCGCCTCGTGGTTTTCGCCGACAGCGCGCAGGATCAATCCCGCGCGGGAATATTTGAGAAAAGCCCAGATGCCGGCAACGATGGCAAGTCCGACATAGACCATTGGGTCATGTTGAAAGACAATCGGGCCAATGACCGGGATGTCGCCCAGCAGGGGGATATGCCAGTCAGGAAACGCTGGCGCTTTGATCCCGATATAGCCTTGGCCCATGAGCGCCGATAGACCCAAGCCAAAGAGTGTGAGCGCAAGGCCAGTTGCCACTTGGTTGGATAGCAAAAACTGCGTCAGAAAGCCAAATATCAGCGACAAGAGCGCCCCGCCAACTGCCGCCCCCAGAAACCCCAGCCAAGGCGACGTGGTCGCAACAGCAACAACAAAGCCGCACACTGCTCCGGTAATCATCATGCCTTCAACGCCAAGGTTCAGAACGCCCGCGCGCTCCACCACCAATTCGCCGATGGCGGCGAGCAGAATTGGCGTGGCCGCCACCATGAGTGACGCGAGTAGCAGGATGGGATTGATTGAGGATAGGTCCATTACCGGCACCCTTTTTGCGTTAAAGCCATGAAAGCGCCTCTTCCGGCAGGACGAAGACAGCGGCGAAACCCACAATCAGCCCAAAAACCCACCCAAAACGAACGAACCAATGCGGTTTGCCCGCTTTCGTCTTGTTTTTGGCGGCCATCACCCCTGTGCCCCATCCAATGCGGTCAAAGAAGCGGTCCAACACAGTATCAAACATTATGACCAGCCCAAAAAGACCCGCAACAAAGGCAGAGAAACCCAGCGCAATCCACCAGCCGGTCGACCCGGCCAATTCGACCGTATAGCCAGCGGCGATGCCCAAAAGGAACCCAATGACAGGCCGGGCTATTCCGTTGACGATATTGTCAAAGCTCATGCAACTTGCCTCGTCCAAGTAATCCGGTAGTTCGTCAGCACATCTACGGCCAGCAGAAAGAACAACAACATACCTTGCAAAATCTGGATCGCAGCGATGGGCAGACCCAGATTGGACTGAGCGATCTCGCCGCCAATATACGTCAGCGCCATTAATCCACCCGCCAGCAGAATACCCACCGGATGCAAGCGGCCAAGAAAGGCCACAATGATCGCGGTAAAGCCGTAGCCTACGTTGAAATCAATACTGATTTGCCCCGCAGGACCGGCCACCTCAAACAGCCCGGCCAGACCAGCCAAAGCCCCCGAAATTGCCATGCAGATCAGAACAAGAACACTGGGGTTGACCCCCGCAAACCGCGCGGCGCGCGGGCTTTGCCCGGACAGGCGCACGTTGAACCCAAAGATGTGCCGCGACAACGCGACGTAGGCCACGATGACCGCGATAAAGGCTGTGACCACACCCCAATGCATCCCACTGCCTGCAATGATTTCGAGATTGGCCGCGCTTTCATATTGCGACAGGTTCCGGCTGCCCGGAAAGCCCATGCCGTCTGGATTGCGCAATGCCCCCAGCGCCATCGACGCCAATAGCTGCTCGGCGACATAGACCAGCATCAGGGAGACCAGAATTTCGTTCGTGCCGAACCGGACACGCAAAATGCCCGGGATCATGGCCCAGAGCAGGCCACCAAATGCACCTGCCAAAATCATCAAAGGAAAGATGATAAAGCTTTCCATTGGGTAAAAAGCCAAACCAACCGCCGCGCCACAAATCGCGCCGACGATATATTGCCCCTCGGCCCCGATATTCCAGATGCCTGCCCGAAACCCGAAAGACAGACCAATGGCGATCAAAACCAAGGGTGCGCCTTTGATCAAAAGCTGGGGGCGATAGAACCACGCGAATTCCGAAAAGAGCGGATCAAGAAAAATGGTGCGGATCGTCACCAACGGGTCCTGACCAAGGGCCGCAAACAACAGCCCACCAAACAGCATCGTCAGCACGACTGCCAGAATGGGTGTGGCAAAGGTCCAGCCACGCGACGGCTGCGGGCGCTTTTCAAGCATCAACATGCGCCACCTCCATGTCATGCGCACCGCCCAGCATCAGGCCGATTTCTTCGACTGTCAGGCCTTTCGCAGGGCGCGGTGCAGAAAGCCGCCCTTCATTCAGTGCTGCAAAACGATCGGATATCTCCATCAACTCATCAAGGTCCTGACTGATCACAATAACAGCGGTGCCTTTTTCAGCCAGATCCAGCAAAGCCTGGCGGATCGCGGCGGCAGCAGATGCATCAACACCCCATGTGGGCTGGTTGACGACCAGAACTTCGGGCGCTTGCATGATTTCACGCCCGATCACGAATTTCTGCAGGTTCCCACCCGACAGTGACCGTGCTGCGTTCTGCGGGCCGGGTGTGCGGACATCAAAAGCTGCAATGACCCCTTCGGCAAAGCTGCGGGCCTTTGCCCAATGCAGAAAGCCTTTGGTCGTCAGTTTTTCCCGTGTCATGGCCGTCAGGATTGCATTTTCGGTCAGGCTCATATCCGGCGCTGCGGCGTGTCCCATCCGTTCTTCGGGGGCTGTCAACAGGCCGATTTTACGTCGCGTGTTCGGGGGCAAGTGGCCGATCGTCTTGCCTTTGAAACTGACCATCGCCTTGGCGGTTTTCATCTCGCCCGAAAGGGCGGCAACCAACTCGTCCTGGCCGTTCCCGGCCACGCCACCGATGCCCAGAACTTCGCCTTTGCGCACTTCTAGTGTGATGTCGCGCAATGGGGTCCCAAAGCGGTGGGGGGCCTTGGCGCTTAACCCGCTGAGCGCCAAAATCACCTCGCCCGCAGGTTTGTCGGCTTTTGCAGGGACATGCAGTGTGGTGCCGACCATCAATTCCGCCATATCCCGGGCAGACGTCTGGCGCGGATCGCAGGTGCCGACAACTTCGCCCAACCGCAGCACTGTGGCATTGTCACAAAGGGCGCGAATTTCTTCGAGCTTGTGTGAGATATACAGGATCGCAGTGCCTTCCGCGCTCAGTTTGCGCAGCGTTTCAAACAGGATGTCCACCTCTTGCGGGGTCAGCACCGAAGTGGGTTCGTCCATGATCAGCAACTTGGGATCTTGTAGCAGGCAGCGGATAATCTCGACCCGCTGGCGTTCCCCCGCCGACAACTCGCCCACGATCCTGTCAGGGTCCAGAGGCAGCCCGTATTGATCCGACACCGTGCGGACCTGTGCTGCAATTTCGGCCTGCGGTGGCGGATTTTCCATCCCGAGGGCGATGTTTTCGGCCACGTTCATCGCATCGAATAATGAAAAGTGCTGAAACACCATAGCCACGCCCGATGCACGGGCTGCGCGGGGCTCTGACGGTTGAAAGGGCTGGCCTTCCAGCGTCATGGTCCCTGCATCCGGTTTGACCAGACCGTAGATCGTTTTCACCAGTGTTGATTTGCCTGCCCCGTTTTCACCCAAAAGCGCATGCACTTCACCACGTCCGATATCAAAAGAGACATCCTTGTTCGCGACCACGCCGGGGTAGGCTTTGGTCAAGCCAGACAAACGCAAAAGCGGTTCAGTCATGCAGTGCGGTCCTTTGTCTGGCGATTGTCCCGGCTGATCATGGCAGTTGCGACGCCAAGTGCAATCGCTGCGGGGTGTTTTCCCAAAGAAGGATCACCGATCGGACACGCGATGCGCGAAATCTGTGCATGGCTGTGCCCCAATGCAGCGAGACGGGTCCTGAAACGCGCCCATTTGGTCGCTGACCCGATCAACCCGGCACTATGAAAGCCGTGGGTAAGAACTGCATGACACAAAGCAAGGTCGATTTCATGGCTGTATGTGAGAATCAGATGATCTGCATCGGTTGAGGCGTGTTTGACGGCCTGCGCCGGATCTGCCGCGACCAGCGTTGTAACTTCGGTGTGTGGAAACCGGTCAGCATGCGTATCGACCCATGTGATAGCGAACTCCGGCAGCGGCGCCATCACATGCACCAAGGCGCGGCCGACGTGCCCCGCGCCGTAGATCCAAAGCGGGCGGGCAGGGGGCGTAGTCATCGCCTCTGCCTCTTCCCACACCAGGCTGACCGATCCGCCACAGCACTGGCCCAGCGCCGGCCCCAAGGGGATGCGCGCTTGATGCATCTTGCGGCCTGCTTGCAGCATGCGGCGCGCTTGTGCCATCGCTTCCCATTCCAGCGTGCCGCCGCCGATTGTGCCTTCGGTGCGGTCGGCCCAAACCAGCATCTGCGTGCCCGCGTCGCGCGGCGCCGATCCTGCGGTTTTGGTGACGGTGATCCGGATTGCCGTCATGCGCGGGCCCGCCCGATGGCCTGCAGCACTTCTTCTGCAGTCGCCGGGGCCTGCAAATCGGGATAATGCGGGCCACAGGCCGCCACCGCATCAGACAGTGCAAGAAACGCTGAGGTGCCGAGCATGAAAGGCGGTTCACCAACCGCTTTCGAGCGATAGATCGTCTGTGCCGGGTTGGGTTGATCCCATAGGGCCACATTGAAGATATCGGGTCGGTCGGAACAGGCAGGAATCTTGTAAGTCGCAGGCGCATGGGTGCGCAGGCGGCCTTTGTCATCCCAGACCAGCTCTTCTGTGGTCAGCCAGCCAGCCCCTTGGACATATCCGCCCTCGACCTGCCCGATATCAAGCGCAGGGTTCAGCGACGTGCCCGCATCATGCAAAATATCCGTCCGCAAGATCCGGTTCTCGCCGGTGAGCGTGTCAATCACCACCTCGGTGACAGCAGCCCCTTGGGCAAAATAGAAGAAAGGTGTGCCTTCGCCTTTGATCCGGTCCCACGCCAGGTCAGGTGTCTTATAAAACCCCGTGGCAGAGAGACTGACACGGTTGAGATAGGCTGTCTGTGCAGCCTCTGCAAAAGTCATTTGCGCGCCGCCAACATACACCGAACCGTCTTCGAAGCGGATGGTTTCGCTTTGTGTCTGATGCAGCTCGGCCAAACACTCCGCGATCCTGTCGCGAATGATATCGCAGGCATTTGCAACTGCCATGCCGTTCAGATCAGAACCGGACGAGGCCGCCGTGGCCGAGGTATTGGGTACCTTGCCGGTGTCCGTCGCAGTGATCTTGACCTGATCAACTCCGATCCCGAACCGGGATGCCGCCACTTGCGCTACCTTCTGGAACAGACCCTGACCCATCTCGGTCCCGCCATGGTTCATGTGAACCGAACCGTCCTGATAGACATGCACCAAAGCACCTGCCTGATTGAGATGCGTTAAAGTAAAGGAAATGCCGAATTTCACCGGGCTCAGCGCAATGCCCTTTTTCAAAACTGACTGTCCTGCGTTCCACTGTGCAATCGCGGCGCGGCGCGCCTCATAGTCAGAGGATGCCAACAATGCATCTGTCAGCCGATGCAAAATGAAATCCTTCACCGGCATATGATAGGGTGTTGTCTGGACTTTGGTCTTTGGTGAATGGGCCGCCCCGAACCGCGTGCCACGCCCCATCTTCTCATGTTCGGAAGTACCTTCGGGGGGGCGCGTCGCGCGGGGGGCAGACAGCCCCCCTCCATCCATGGCGTCATAGTAATTCCGCTTGCGAATGGTCACGGGGTCTTGGCCCAATGTGGCGGCGATGTGGTCCATGACCCGCTCGATCCCCAGCACACCTTGCGGGCCGCCAAAGCCGCGAAACGCTGTCGCGGATTGCGTGTTGGTTTTCAACCGGTGCGACGTGATCCGCGCGTGCGGCAGATGATAGGCGTTGTCCGCGTGCAGCATCGCCCGGTCAGCAACTGGTAATGACAGATCAAGCGCCCAGCCGCAGCGGGTCATTTGGGTGAAATCAACACCGGTCAGACGGCCTTCGCCATCAAAACCAGCGTCATAAGTGATGCGAAAATCATGGCGCTTGCCTGTGATCATCATATCGTCATCGCGGTCGTAGCGCATTTTGCAGGGCCGACCCGTCGCGCGGGCGGCGATGGCACAGCTGACGGCCAAAGCATTGCCTTGGCTTTCCTTACCGCCAAACCCCCCGCCCATCCGGCGCACCTCGCAGCGGACCGCGTGCATGGGAAGGCCCAGTGCTTCGGCCACTTTATGCTGGATTTCCGTTGGGTGCTGGGTCGAGGAATGCACGACCATGTCGCCGCCTTCCTGTGGCAACGCCACCGCGGCCTGGCCTTCAAGGTAGAAATGTTCCTGACCGCCCATTTCGATCGTGCCCTGCACCCGGTTAGGTGCCTGTGCAAGCGCCTGATCCACATCGCCTTTGGTCCAGATGCGAGGTCCGTCCTCGAACCGGCTGTCTGCGGCAAGCGCGTCGTCAATGGTCAGGATCGGTGTCTCTGCGACATAGTCCACGTCGGCCAACCGTGCGGCTTTGCGGGCGGCCAGATGTGTCGTTGCGACCACCAAAAACAGCGGCTGCCCAAGATAGTGGACAGATCCAGTAGTCAGTAGCGGCTCATCATGGATCGAAGGCGAGACATCATTGGCGAAGGGCAGATCCTCCGCCGTCAACACAGCAACCACCCCTGGGGCGCTTTGCACCTCTGCGAGGTTCATCGCGCGCACCTGCCCGCAAGCAATCTCGGCCGTGCCAAAGGCCAGATGCAGCGTGCCGGCAGGTGTGGGTATATCATCAATATAGCGCGCAGCCCCTGTTACGTGCAGGGCGGCGGCATCATGGGGCAGGGGTTTGGCGACGCTCATGGCGTCACCTCAAGAACAGAGGTGGCTTGCCCGCTTAAGGATGCGAAATAGCGGTGCAGCAGGTTTTGCGCGACCTCCAGTCGGTAGGCGGCGCTGGCGCGCATATCAGACATGGGTGTGTAGTCATCCGCAAAGAGTGCTGCGGCCTGTGTCACAGTTTCAGCCGTCCAAGGTTGCCCGATCAGCGCAGCCTCGACCTTGTGCGCGCGGTGCGGTGTGCCGGCCATGCCGCCAAAGGCGATACGGGCATCGGCCACCACCCCGCCGGTCACTGTGACATTGAAACAGCCGCAGACAGCCGAGATATCCTGATCAAAGCGTTTCGAGATTTTGTAACAGCGCAAGTGAGGCGCGGATTTTGGCACTGTGACCCCCGTCACCAATTCACCTGGCGCGTGGTCTTGCTTACCGTAAGCGATGAAGAAATCCCCGATCGGCATGGTGCGGGTCTCGGTGCCGTG
>JALQUF010000129.1 GCA_023263855.1 Yoonia sp.
AGGCGGTATCGCGAACATGAACTACTCGATCTCGAACACAGCCGAGTATGGCGAGTATGTTTCCGGCCCGCGCATCCTGCCTTATGACGAGACCAAAAAGCGCATGAAAGACGTGCTGACTGACATCCAGACAGGTAAGTTTGTGCGTGACTTCATGCAGGAAAACGCTGTCGGCCAGCCTTACTTCAAGGCGACACGCCGTATCAATGACGAACACGAGATCGAACAGGTCGGTGAAAAGCTGCGCGCGATGATGCCGTGGATTTCCGCAGGCAAAATGGTCGATAAAGCCAAGAACTGATCGACATGTATGGTGGATCATGATCCACCTTACGTCAAAGAAGGCCCGGGATCTTTCCCGGGCCTTCTGCACCAAAGGACCCTGAAATGCCCGCGCAACCAACCACGGCAAACTGGCTCTCGATTGCTGCCCTCGGGCTGATCTGGGGGGCGACCTTTATGGTCGTGGCGATTGCGCTGGAAGGGTACGGACCACTGACGGTGGCCTGTGCGCGCACGACACTTGGCGCGGTTGCCCTGTTGATCCTCATGCGCGTGTTGCAACGGCCATTGCCTGTCTTCACGCCCGTGATGCGCCGCTATCTGGTCGCGATTGGCCTGCTGAACACGGCGCTGCCCTTTGCCCTGCTCAGCTGGGGGCAACAATATGTCCCCTCGGCTTTCGCCGGTATTTCCATGGCCGCCCTGCCCCTGTTCGTATTGCCGCTGGCGCATGTCTTCACAGATGAAAAGATGAGCCTGCGCAATACCTTGGGTGTTGTGATGGGCTTTGTCGGTGCTGCTGTGCTGATCGGGCCCGGTGTCCTGCGCATCGGCACAGGTTGGGAGCCGTTGGGCCAGTTGGCCTGTATCGGGGCATCGATTTCTTATGCGGTTTCCAGCATTATGACCCGACGCTGCCCGCCCATTGACCCGCTGACCATGGCCGCCCTTTTGCTGACTGTGGGGTCGGCCGCTTTGATCCCCGCGATGTTGATCATCGAAGGTGTCCCCAGTGTCGGTGATGCGCGCCCGACAATCGCGATCATTGTGCTTGGCTTCATTCCCACCGCACTTGCCGCCTTGATCCGCGTTGCCACGATCCGTTCGGCCGGGGCCATCTTCATGACCTTGGTCAACTATCAAGTCCCACTTTGGTCGATGGTCTTTGGCGCGTGGGTCCTGAGCGAAGTCCTGCCGTTGCGGTTCTTCATCGCTTTGGGCCTTATCCTGTTTGGTCTTGCGATCAGCCAATGGAGCAACCTGAGGCGGATGTTTGCGGGCTAAACCGCCGCTTCGACCTCGGCCACGATACCATCGACGACCTGCGCGAGAAGCGCGTCATCTTCGCATTCCGCCATCACGCGGATCAGCGGTTCGGTCCCTGACTTGCGGATCAACAGACGCCCCTTACCAATCAGCTTGGCTTCGGCATCAGCAATGGATTTCTGCACCAGATCGACACCCAGCGGATCTTGCCCAGCGGTATAGCGCACATTCTTGAGCATCTGCGGTACGGTTTGAAAGCTCTTGGTCAATGCGCTGGCGGGCTGGCCGGTTTCAATCATCGCGGCCAGAAATTGCAGACCCGCCAAAAGCCCGTCACCGGTCGTTGCGAAATCGGTCATCACGATATGGCCTGACTGCTCTCCGCCCAGGTTCCAGCCATTTGCCCGCATTGCCTCAACCACATAGCGGTCGCCAACTGCGGTGCGTTCAAGCCGTAATCCGCGCCCGTCCAGATACCGTTCCAGCCCCAGATTAGACATGACCGTTGCAACCAAGGTGCCACCTTTCAGACGGTCCTGATCGGCCCAACGGCCTGCCATCAGCGCCATCAGCTGATCACCATCCGCGACTTGGCCTTTTTCATCCAAGATCATCACGCGGTCGGCGTCACCATCAAGACAGATGCCAACATGCGCCCCTTCGGCAATGATCGCCTTGGACGCGGCGGTTGTGTCGGTCGACCCGCACCCTGCATTGATATTAAAGCCATCGGGGCTGACGCCCACGGGGATCACGGTTGCACCCAATTCCCATAGCACCTCCGGCGCGACGCGGTGCGCGGCCCCATTGGCGCAATCAATAACCACCTTTAGTCCATCAAGGCGCATACCGGCGGGGAAGGTTGATTTGACACGCTCGGCATAGCGGAACCGTCCGTCGTCGATGCGTTTGGCGCGCCCAATGTTCTGCGCTTTTGCAGGCTCAATCTCGCTGCCGATCAGCACCTCGATCTCGGCCTCGGCCTCATCCGACAGCTTAAAACCGTCAGGACCGAAGAACTTGATCCCGTTATCATGGTGCGGGTTATGGCTGGCCGAAATCATGATGCCCAAGTCCGCGCGCATCGAAGTGGTCAGCAGCCCGACAGCCGGTGTTGGCACAGGCCCCAGCAACAGCACGTTCATGCCGGTACTTGTCAGCCCTGCGGTCAGCGCATTTTCAAACATATAGCCCGACAGGCGCGTGTCCTTGCCTATCACCACGCGGTGCCCGTTCGAGCCGTCGTTGCGAAAATACCGCCCCGCCGCCGCACCGATTTTCAGCGCCATTTCTGCCGTCATCGGATAGGTGTTCGCCTTGCCGCGCACACCGTCAGTGCCAAAGAATTTACGTGTCATGTCATTGCTGCCCCACCGATTGCCCATTCCAAGTCTAACGCTTGTTTGGTGGCGAATATATCGTGGACCCGCAGGATTTGCACGCCCCGCCTTGCCGCAAAGAGCGCAACCGCCACAGATCCGCTGACGCGGTCGCTGGCGTCGTCCCCGCCGCCAATGGTGCCGATAAACCGCTTGCGTGATGCGCCCAGCAAAATCGGGCATCCCAGTCCATGGAAAACCGCGATGCCGCGCAGCAAGATCAGATTATGCTCCAGCGTTTTGCCAAAGCCGATACCGGGGTCCACCACAATCTGATCGCGCACGATACCCGCAGCCACCGCTGCATCAACACGTTCGCTGAGGAAATCATACACATCCAACAGCACATCTTCATAATTGGGGTCATCCTGCATCGTTTCAGGAGAGCCTTTTGCGTGCATGACGCAGACAGGGACTTTGGCTTTGGCGGCCACATCCGCAAGCTGCGGGTCAAAGGTAAAGGCCGCAACATCATTCACCAGCGTCGCACCTGCCTGCAATGCGGCCGCACCCACCTGCGATTTACGCGTATCAATTGATATCGGCACATCGCTCTTGGCGCGGATCGCGGAGATCACCGGTGCAGTCCGTGAAATTTCCTCTGCGATTTGCACCTCGGCCGCACCAGGGCGCGTGCTTTCGCCGCCCACGTCAATGATCTCGGCCCCTTCGCGTTGCATCGCCAGCGCATGGTCAAGCGCCCGTTCTGGTGCATCAAACTGACCGCCGTCCGAAAAGCTGTCAGGGGTCACGTTCAGAATGCCCATGATGCGCGGCCCCGTCATGGCCATGCCCGCAATCGGTTTGCGGGCGCGGGTCAGGCGATTGAGCACATCATCAGGCACGTCACTGGCAGGCATCGTGCGCACACCGCCGCCACGTTCATGCACGGCAACCGTATCAAACCAGCACAAGCCCCCGGCCAGCGGAAAGCTTTGCGGGGTCGGCACTTCCCCAAAGCGGGCGACGGGACGGTAATAGCGTGTCATGACAGTGTCTTGGCAATGGTCTGAATACTGCGTGCCGGCACATCCGCTTCGGGCGCCTCGGCACCAATGACCAGCAATTCCTTTGCGGCCATATCCTGCGCAAACCACGCCACCAATGCGACGGCATCACGCGGGCTGGCCGATGGCCCATCAACAGCGTCGAGCACAATTTTGGAGGGGGCCCAGATGCAGATCTGGTCGTTCTTCATCGCCCAGTCCAGTTCGGTTCGCGTGCCAACGACCATGCACCGGCGATCACGGGCCGCCAGAACCCAGGCGTTCTGCTCAATCGCCAAAAGGTCAACGCGCCGTTGCGCCATGGCGTTTTCGGCTTGCGGGGCCGTAACATCGGACGCGCCCACACAAATAATCAGCGGGGCATCCATCGCCGCCAACTGGTCAATCCACACCCCAAGCAAGGGGCTTTGGATCGCTTCATTGGACAGGTAGACCATACGCGGATGCGGTGCTTCGATATGTTCCTGTCCGGCCAGATCGACACCACCCCGGGCGCGGACGATCTCGACCCCAAGCGAAAACGGCCCCCGATCCAGCTTTTCGATACGGACAAAGACACGTTCGGCCTGTGGCTCTAGCAAAATGCGTTCGGCAACCCGCGCGGCCAGTGTTTCAAGCAAATTGATACGCTCAGCATCGAGCTCGGTGCTGATCGCCTCGGTCACTTTGTCATATGACAGGATACGGTCGACATCGTCATCGATGGGCCCGCTCAGCGGCAGCACCTCTACCACCACATTAAAGCGCACACGCTGGAGGGTTCCACGTTCTTGCTGGAAGGCGCCGATCTCGACCTCGACGATGTAATCGCGCAGGGAAATACGGTCGCAGGGGGTCTGGCTGCTGGCCTCGGCCCTTTCACTGGGGTGTGCAAAGGCAAGGCGAATATCATCGGTCATCGGGGCGTCCATCATAAAGTCGTACGCCCCGTGAGATACTAGGGGTGCGCGGATGCGGCAAGCGTCAGTGACGACGCCTACCCGCAATCAAGCGACGTTAGTTAGAAGCTGTGCGTACCGGCTGGCGGTAGAAATAGTGAAACCCGATCTCGGCGGTGCGCGGAAAGCGCTTGGCCCATGAGGGGTTCACAGCTTTGGTGTGATAGTGCGTTGCACCACCGGTCAGAACACGCGGGGCGCCATCAATCAGGATACGTGCAACTTTGCCGACACGCTCCCACGAGCGCGGCTCACCAATGTTTTCAGGTTTGCCATCGCATGTATATGTGAACTGGCAGGCATAGCGGCGGCCTGTACCCTGGTTGATCACATTGCAAAGCGTGTCAGGATAAGCATCGCTGTCCACACGGTTCATGATCACTTCACCAACTGCGAACATGCCACGCACGCTTTCACCGCGTGCTTCGAAATAAAGGGCTTCGGACAGGCACTGCCACTCAGCACCACCATCGGCCACAGGTTGCACGGCCAGAAATTCGCGGTCGTAAACGACGCCGCTGGTTGTTGCCACGCCCCGCTCTTGTGCAGGGGGCAGGCTGGTCAGCATGCTCAGACGGCTGTCCGGGACAACGGACAAAGCTTGACGCTCTTGCCCCAGAATCGCGCCAAGACGGCTGGCCAAAAGTTCATCTGCTGCGGCAGAGTTTGCCCCAACAAAAAGAGATGCCGCAGAAATTGCGGCGAAAATCGCCTTCAAAACAGTCATTTTTCCCACCCAGGAAAGCACGCGGGATTGCTCCGCGCTAGCGCGGCCCCTATAGAGGATACCCACAAAAAGGTCTACCCCATGCCCCGGACTGTCCCAAAAGGGGCAACATTGCACCGATGTTTGGCTGTAGTGGTTCGCAAAATGCAGCGTTTCGCGGCATAAATACAACAATACGTTCTCGTACTAACGTGGCATCCGTTCGGCCAAGGCAAGCTGCGCTGCGGTCAAGCGCGCAACAGGCACCCGAAAAGGGGAACACGAAATATAATCGAACTTTTGCGCACGACAAAACGCGATGGCCGAGCGGTCACCACCATGTTCGCCGCAAAGTGACAACACAACATCCGGTCGTCCGACCCGCCCACGGGCCGCGCCCAGCGAAATCAGCTCACCGACACCTTCGATATCAAGGGTGTGGAACGGGTCTTCGACATAGACGCCTTGCTGTACGTAGGATGACATGAAGCGGCCCGCATCATCGCGCGACAAACCATAGGTCATCTGCGTCAAGTCATTGGTGCCGAAGGACAAAAACTGCGCATGTTCGGCAATGTCCTGGGCACGCAAGGCGGCGCGCGGTGTTTCAACCATGACGCCCAGGCGGTAATCGAAGGCGGTTTTGCTCTTCGCGCGCACTTCATTAGCCAGGCCATCAATGCGGTACTTGAGCAGTTCAACTTCACGCATCGCACTGACCAGCGGAATCATGATTTCAACGGTGAGCGCGATTCCCTTTTGGCCAACGGCAACCATCGCTTCAAAAATCGCACGGGCCTGCATATCGTAAATCTCGGGAATCGCGATTCCCAGCCGCACGCCGCGCATACCCAGCATCGGGTTATACTCTGCCAAAGCATCGACACGTTCGATCACATCAGGCAATGGCAAAGCCACCTGTTCAGCCAGATCACGCATGCCGGCCTTATCGGATGGCAGGAATTCATGCAGAGGTGGATCAAACAGGCGAACACAGACGGTCTTACCCGCCATAATCTCGAACAACGCCTGAAAATCGGCGCGCTGCATTGGCAGAAGACGGTCCAGAACGGCCCTGCGGTCTTCGCTGTCTTCGGCAAAGATCATCTCGCGCATCACGCCAAGACGGTCGCCCTCAAAGAACATATGCTCGGTCCGGCACAGGCCGATCCCTTCGGCGGCGAAATTCTGCGCGGTCTGCGCATCGGCGGGCGTGTCGGCATTGGCGCGCACGCCGATATCGCGGAATTCATCAGCCCATTCCAAAAGCGTTTGAAACGCGCCATCAAGGGCAGCTTCCAGCATCGGGGGTTCACCGGCCAGAACCTGCCCCCTGCTGCCGTCCACCGTAATGATATCGCCCGCTTTAAACTGGCGGCCATCGGGTGTGATGATCAGAGCGTTCTTGCGATCAATTGACAAATCAGACGCACCGACGACGCAAGGCAAGCCAATGCCGCGTCCGATCACAGCGGCATGGCTGGTCACACCACCGCGCATTGTCAGAACGGCGCTGGCGGCGTGCATGCCGCGAATATCCTCAGGTGTCGTCTCGCGGCGCACAAGCACACAAGGCTCACCCCGCGCGGCACTGGCTTGCGCTTCATGCGCGGTCAGAACAATCCGTCCCGAAGCCGCACCGGGGCTGGCTGCAATACCGCCCACAATCACATCGCGTGCGGCATCAGGATCAACCTGCCTGTGCAGCAATTCCGACAAGGCCGAGGGTTCGACCCGCATCACCGCCTCTTCGCGCGGGATCACTTCGTCCTCTGCCAAAGCAACGGCGATCTTGACCGAGGCTCTTGAACTGCGATGCACGCGGATCGCATCAAGGATCTGCACAGCACCGTCCTGTAGCGTGAACTTTACTTCCATCTCTTCGCGCAGATGACGACGGCAGAGATCTCCGTAGGAGACAAGCTGGGCGTATTGTTCGGGACACACGTCCTCAAGCGCGGGGCCGCGCGGATCGCGGGTAAGATAGATCGCGCCCTCGGTTTCCGGCGTCACGTCAGACCATTGGCTTTTGCTTTGGCTCAGGTAGCGGCCCACAATCCTGCGGGCACCAGTGGTAGAATCAACAAATTGAATGACGCCCTGACCACATTCGCCCTGCCCTGTGCCCAAGGCCATGGCCTGCACCACAAGCCCCAGTCC
>JALQUF010000012.1 GCA_023263855.1 Yoonia sp.
GAAACCAGCTATGCCGAGTTGGAAGTGGCACGTACCGAAGGGCCGGGTTTCGCGCGGTCTGTGTCTACCGATGGCGGTTTGACCATCGCCTCGTCTGGCGGCGGATCATCGGACGCGGCACAAGCGGTACGGTTTACATCGCAGCTGGACTTGCAAGAGATCGGTCTTGGCATGTCGGGCCAGGTTGGCCTGCGCTATGAAAGCAAGGACGCTGGCTTTTCTACACTCAATGACGATATCATTAATGATCAAATGCTGATCGGCATTGACGGCGATATTGACGTAACCGACCGCGCCAGCGTTGGTTTCGATATCGAGCGGTTCGAGTCTGACGCCGGCAATGAAAAAACCCAAGCGGAAGTCTCGGTTGCCTACGCGTTCAGCGATATCTGGTCGCTTGAAGTTGGTGTACAGTCTCTTGATCAGACCACCGTGGGCAGCGCAGACGACACCGGAACACGCACTGATCTGGGCGCGCAGCTGACCTATGCCGCCAGCGATATGCTGTCGCTTTATATCTTTGGTCAGGCTACCGTTGAGACCGATGGTGGATTGTCCGATGATAACCGCATCGGCGTCGGGGTTGATGCCGCATTCGACAACGGCGCAAAACTTGCCGCCGAGGTGTCGGATGGTGATAGCGGGGTCGCGGGCAAACTGCTGCTGGGCTACGCGCCAACGTCAGACAATGAAGTCTACCTTGGCTATACGCTTGACCCAACGCGGTCCGGCGCGGGCAGTGATCTGGCCGACAACGGGCGCGTTGTTCTGGGCGGGCGCTATCGCTACTCTGAAGCAGTGTCGAGCTATGCTGAAAACATCTTTGACATGCCCGGCAATCAACGCTCGCTGACACAAGCTTATGGTCTGACATATACGCCAAGCGACATGTGGAGCTATGGCGTCGGCATCGAAACGGGCCGTGTACGTGATAGCACGGCTGGCGATTTTGACCGCACGGCCCTGTCATTCGGCACCGCGTATCGCCGCGATGAGGATCTGTCCATGCGGGCCCGGCTAGAGTATCGCACCGAAGACGGTGAAGGCATTGTCCAAGACCGCGAAACAATCGGTTTTTCCGGCGGATACTCTAACCAGATTGCGCAAGACTGGCGCATGCTAGGCAGCGTCGAGGCGCTTTATTCCGATAGTGCTGACTCTTCGTTCCGCGATGGGGAATACCTGCGGGCCACGCTGGGCTATGCCTACCGCCCTATCGACAATGAGCGGCTGAATATCCTGTTCCGCCTGACGGCACTACGTGACCTGCCCGGTGAAGATCAGGTCGATGCCAACGGCAATGCCGACGGGCCACAGCAACGCAGTCAGGTTGTGTCAGTCTCGGCGACCTACGATCTGAACCGTGAACTGACGATTGGTGGTAAGCTGGGGTACCGCAACAGCGAAGTGGCTGACCGCGGTACCGATGATTTCGCAGCAAACACGGCCACGCTTCTGGTCGGGCAAGCGGAATGGCATGTCGTTGATAAGTGGGATATTTTTGGTGAGGGGCGTGTGCTTTACACGGACCAGACCGGCACCACAGAGACCGGGGCCATGGCCGCTGTTTATCGTCACATCAATGACAACGTGAAGCTTGGCCTAGGCTATGAGTGGGGCAGCGTGTCAGACGACGAAACCGATCTCTATTATGACGGTCAGGGCGTCTTCCTCAATATCGTCGGCAAGTTCTAAAACAGCGCGCGCAGAGGGCCAGCCCCGATGCGCGCCCGGCCTATCCTGCGGGGTTGTCCAACAAGGCTTCAATCGGTCCTGTGATCTCTTCCGACAATGGCCGGATGCGGGATGCAAAAGTTTCAACAAGACGACCTTCCCCGTCCAGCAGAACCTTGTTGAAATTCCAACGTGGCGTAAAGCCCGCCTCATCGCGCAGCGATTGATAGAATGGATGCGCGTTCCGGCCTTTGACGCTGGTGATCACCGTCATAGGCATATCAATACCGTAAACCAGCTCGCAAAACTCTTTGACCTCGCCCTCGCTTGCGAATTCTTGGTTGAAATCATCGGACGGCACAGCCAGCACAACCAATCCTTGGTCGCGATAGCGATCATAGAGCGCTTGCAGATCGCGATACTGTTCGGTGAATGCGCACATGGATGCGGTATTCACCACAAGCACAGGCTGGCCATCCCATGCAGACAAAGTCAGCGCACCGCCGTCAATTGAATCGAACGGTGTGTCCCGGTCGAGCGCAGCAGCCTGATTGCCAAGCGCAGCAAGCAGAAGCACCGCAAAAGCCAAGAAGCAAAAGTGGATGCGGTTCAAAAGCTGACGACGGGTCGACCGGTGGTGGCGCACAGCCGCGTCGCTTGGACCGTTTGTATGGTGCAGTTTGCGCATCAAGATACCTCATACGTTTCGCGTCTATACATAGAGCAACGACATAGCTTTCAAGAGAACGCCTTTGTCACCTGCCAGACAAGCCCAAACGCGAACTGCACAATAAAACCGCAGAGACGGTGGCAGTGTCGCTTGCGATCCAAAGGCGGGTCATCCATAAATTGGATATGTCCGCCACTTGCAGCCTGATGGTGTTCACCGACCTCGATGGAACACTGATCGACCACACCACATACGAATGGGCGCCAGCGCTGCCCGCTCTGAACTCGCTGCGTGATATGTCCGCAGGTCTGGTTCTGGCCAGTAGCAAGACCGCCGCAGAGATCGGCAGCCTGCGCCAGAAAATTGGCGCCGAGGATTGGCCCGCAATTGTGGAAAATGGGGCCGGACTCTTGCCACCGGGCGAACGAAATGTGGGCGAGGCTGCGCAATACGCATCAGTCCGGTCTGCGCTAGACAGCCTGCCCCGCGATTTACGTAGGTTGTTTTGTGGGTTCGGGGACGTCACACCGGCGCAAGTTGCACAGATGACGGGGCTGGCGCTGGAAGATGCGATCTTGGCACAAGAGCGCGGTTTTTCTGAGCCCGGTCAGTGGTCTGGCACGTCATCGCAAAAGGATGCCTTTCTTGCCGCTTTGGCCGAACACGGTGTGACTGCGCAACAAGGCGGCCGTTTTCTGACACTCTCTTTTGGGCGCAACAAAGTTGATCAAATGCGCTTGATAACGGGCACCTATAGGCCGCGGCACACGATTGCGCTTGGCGACGCGCCCAACGACATTGCGATGCTTGAGAATGCTGATATCGGCATTGTCATAGCCAACCCGGCGCACCCGCCCCTGCCCAAGCTCAAAACCGAAGCAGCGGGCCGCATCATACGCACAACGCATGCCGGTCCTGTAGGATGGAATCTGGCCATACGCGACGCACTCGACCGCCTTGAATTGTAAAAGGACACCCAAGCATGGCTGATTTCCACCAAAACGGAAACATCACGACACTGCATAATCTGCGCACGCGCTCGGTTGCGGAAATGGAGGCGGAACTGAGCGCCTTTGCAGGGACACGGAAAATCTCGTTGATCTTGCCGTGCCTTTATTCCGAGTTGGAAGGCGATGCGATGCCACATATTCTGGCCGAGCTTTCAAAAGTGAATTACCTGCATCGCATTATCATCGGTCTGGACGCGGCTGATGAGGCGCAGTTCCGCCATGCAAAGTCTTTCTTCAAAGACCTGAACCAGAACCACATTGTCATCTGGAACGACAGCCCCCGCATGCTGGCGCTGGGTGCGCGATTGCAAGAGCTGGGTCTGGCACCAAACGAGCAGGGGAAAGGCAAAAACGTCTGGTCGTCACTGGGCTATCTGATGAGCTGCGCAGACAGTTCCATCATGGCGATCCATGATTGCGATATCCTGACCTATGACAAGGAAATGCTGGCCCGCTTGGTCTATCCGGTCGCGAACCCGAATTTCCCTTACCAAGTGGCCAAAGGGTATTATGCCCGCATCGGCGGCGGAAAGCTGAATGGCCGGGTGACGCGCCTTTTGGTCAGCCCGCTCTTGATCGCCTTGAACCGCGTGATCGGGCCACGGGACTACATCGATTATCTGCGCAGCTTCCGCTATCCGCTGTCGGGTGAGTTCGCGATGCGCACGGCGATCCTACCTGATCTGCGCATCCCCTCTGATTGGGGGCTTGAGATTGGCGTGCTGTCCGAAGCCTGGCGCAACCTTGCCCCCAAGGCGGTCTGTCAGGTGGAAATTTCAGATGCCTATGACCACAAGCATCAGGACTTAGCCGCCGATACCGCCGGAGCTGGCCTGAACCGCATGTCGACCGATATCTGCAAGGCAATCTTTCGCAAACTTGCAGCCGACGGGACAGTATTTACGCCCAATGTCTTTCGCACACTGAAAGCAACCTATTATCGCTGTGCGCTTGATCTGCTGGATGGGTACTACAGCGATGCCAAAATGAACGGGCTGGAAATTGATCGCCACACCGAAGAAAACTCGATCGAGATGTTTGCCGAAAACATCATGCGGGCAGGTCAGGTGTTTCTCGATAACCCGCATGAAACCCCCTTTATCCCGACATGGAACCGTGTGCACGCCGCCGACCCGACGTTCTTGGCAGACATGAATGCGGCGGCAAGGGCAGATGAGGCCGATTACCAATGATTACAGGGCGCGGTTGGTAATCCATCGGCATTGATACGGGGCCAGCGTCACATCGTCCTGATCCATGTCGATGACGTCACCGCTGAGCAGGTCAAACCATGTGTCATCTTCAATCAGATTCATCGACAAATGGGACAGAACGACAGGCTGATCGCTGACGTTGTGCAAGGCAAAGATGGATTGGCGGCGATCCAGGCTTTGCCGCCACACGCCAAACACGCGGTCCCCCAATGGCATCGTGAACTGGGTCGCGTTGGGGTGAAACGCCGGTTGCTTGGCCCGTATGCGCAACCTGTCAGAGAGCGCCCCCAAAACCCGCGATTGTTCTGATGCAGGATCATCCAGCAGCGTGTTGAGCGCCGGATAATCCCAGCGATGCCGATTGATCGCCCGGTTCATTCCGCGGTGTGCGACCTGCGCGTGATCGTTGGGCGTGGCCAGCATCGAATGGATGTAGAACGCCGGGATTCCTTCCAGCGACATGACGATCGTCTGCGTGCAAACGAACCGCTCGAAATGATAGTCGTCCTTGCCGGCAAAGGTTTGTGCTGTTGCTTCGAAATAAGTGGTATTGATCTCATAGGGGGCCTCGCCTCCATCCGGTAGGGCGCGCATCGAAACAAGACCACCGATAGCTTTTACGGTGTCGATCATCCGGGCTTGTTCATCGGGGGGTAAAATTCCTTCGGCCGGACGCATCCCGATCCCGTCATGGCTAGCGGTGAAATTCAGATAGGCGCAACCCAATTGTGCCGGCGGCATCCCGCTTTGCCACCGCCGCAGATAATGCGCCGAGCCTGACATGACCGCATGCAGGATCAGCGGTGGTAGCGGGAAATTATAGATCGCGTGGGCTTCGTCGTGCTTGCCAAAATAGCTGAGGTTTTCGGCTTTGGGCACATTGGTTTCGGTCAGCAGAATGATCGTTTCACTTGCATAGTCGCACAGCAACCGCATCAGTTTTACGATGGCATGGGTCTGGGGCAGATGGATAGATGATGTCCCCGGTTCTTTCCACAGAAACGCCACCGCATCGAGCCGGATGATCTGCACGCCGTTGTCGACATGCAGACGAATAATCCGCAGAAATTCCAACAGGACTTCGGGATTGCGGAAATCCAGATCAATCTGATCATGGCTGAAGGTACACCAGACATGGCGCGGCCCGTGGGTTGTTTCCACCTCTTGCAGCAAGGGCGTCGTGCGGGGGCGGACAACATCACTCAGGTCATCTTCTGGGGATGCCTCGAAGAAATATTTGTCAAAGGGCGATTGCCCCTGCCGGTAGCCATTGAACCATGTACCCTGGCTTGAGACATGGTTGAGAACCAGATCGGACATCAGGTGGAAGTCCTCGCTGATCCGGTTGATATCGGGCCAATCACCCAGTTGCGGGTTCACGGTACGAAAGTCCGACACCGCAAAACCATCGTCGGATGTATAGGGAAAGAACGGCAGAATATGCACGCCATTCACCACGCCCTTCATCCGCCGCAAAAGAAAATCATGCAACAGATCAAGCGGTTTGTGCGCCCCATCAACAATAGAATTGCCATAGGTGATTAACAGCGCGTCCTGCTCTGTCCACAGATCATTGCTGGGCAGCCGCCCGCGCTTGCGCCGTCGCATGCCGTCGGGCCAGAACGCCTCAACCACCTGATCAATGAACATGTTGGTATCCAGATCCGGATAGACCTGCTGAATAAGCGCGCTCAGGCGGCTACGAAATGAGTATGTCTGCGTCATGTTCATACGCAATAAGGGGCCGTCGTCGCGCCGTCCACAATCCGCGCGGCCCAGTTGTTGATATGAAATGAATGCGTGTGAAGAGAACGCCCTAATTTTATAGCATTTTTTGCGCTTTGCGCAGTTTTTGCACAAATGATGTTTATTGCAGCAGCCTGATGCCCCTGACAATCTTTGTCCTTTGCAGGCCCGCATCCGGTCAGGCGTCAGGCGCTTCCAGAAAACGCGCCTCGACTTGTGATCCGGTGATTAATAGACTGAAGATCAGCGAAAATCGTAAGGGAGGACATACGAATGCGCCGCATGCTCTTAAGCTTGATCATGGCAACCGCAGCTTCGTCCGCGGTCGCAGACCCGGTCGGCATCACAAAAGACACCATGAGCGTGACAGTGCCAATGGGGAATGGCACCGTTGAAATCACGCGCAATCAGGATCCGAACGCGCGCCTGGGTGAACCATGGACACAAATTGCCCGGCCTTGCCCCGCCTTTTGCATCCAACCGATGAGCCCCGCCCCCGGTGTGACCACGATCGGAGAATTGGAGGTGCTGGAGTTCCTGCAAAACGGCGAAGCCCTGTTGGTTGATGGGCGGATCCGTCCTCAATACGAGGAAGGCACAATTCCGGGCGCGATCTCTGTTCCTTACACAGAAGCAGCAGACAGGCTGGGCGAGTTTGGGTGCGAAATCGATTTTGATGGCTGGATCTGCGAAGAAGAGGTCGCAACGGTTGTGCTGTTTTGCAACGGTCCTTGGTGCGGGCAATCACCCACTGCCGCCCGCCGCATGATCGAGGCCGGTTTCCCCGCCGAAAAGATATACTACTACCGTGGCGGTATGCAGGGCTGGAATATGCTCGGCCTGACCGTGATGCCGGGTACGTCCTGAGTTCGACGCCCCCTTGGGCGGGGTGAACTCTCTGTTAGGTGAGGCCTGCGAAACAGGCCTCACCCGTCAAAGGTTCAAGCCGGTTGCCACTTGCGCAGGCCATCAAGCACCATGCTCAGCCCGAAATCAAAATCTGTTTGGCCATCATAAGCCCCGTCAGCAACTGCAACAGCAGCCCCATGGAAGTACGGATAATCAGCCTTTGAAATCATTGGCAGAAACTGGCGGGCTGTCGCCTGATATTGATCGGGCTCAACAGGAAAATTCATTTCCTGCAGGACATACCCGTAGGTAAAACTATCCACGGCATTCTTGGCCCAATCCGCTTGCGCGTAGGTAAAACCACTGGTGATCAGGCAACCAGTTGTTGCGTTCATATCTGCGAACATAGCTGCCCCCAGATTGATCCGCGATGTCAGCAAGCTTAACGCCCAGGGGTGTGCCTTCAAGGCAGTGCGCATTGAATGGGCGCGCCTGCGGATCATGTTATCCCATTGACCATCAACATCTGGGCGCGCAAATTCCGCAACAACCTGATCAAGCATCAGATCCAATAGATCTTCTTTGTTCTTCACGTGGTTATAGAGCGACATAGCCGTTACGTCCAAAGCCGCCGCCAACTTGCGCATCGACAGCTTTTGAATGCCTGCCGCATCTGCCAATGCGATGGCTTTCCCGACAATCATGTCAGGTGTCAATGTGCGGCTTGCCAACCTTTGTCCCCTCTCGTGCGCTTTATGCTTTCAACAGGTGTTGACATATATACGCTGTATATGCGACCCCGCTTTTTATATACAGTGTATATTTATTATCACGCAAACGCAGGATTGACCCAGATGTTATTTTTGAATGCCCCCGCCGCACTGAAAGATTGCGTGGCGCACCCTTTGCGGTTGGCCACCCTATGAAGGCCTATACCTACAAACGCTACGGCCCGCCCGAGGTTTTGCAACAAGTTACCCTGCCCTGCCCCGAACCACGCGACACCGAAGTTTTGGTGCGCATCCATGCCACGACAGTCAGCAGTGCCGACTGGCGCATGCGCAGCCTGACAATGCCGCCCGGCTTGGGGTGGGCGGGGCGACCTGCGATTGGCATGTTCGGGCCTCGCAAACCTATTCTGGGGACCGAGTTTTCCGGGGTCGTCGCAAAGATCGGCAATAAAGTCAGCCAGTTTCAGGTGGGTGACGCTGTCATCGGCTTTCCCGGTGCTGCACTGGGGGCCCATGCGGAATACATCATCCTGCCGCAAGACGGCAAAATCGTCGCCAAACCTGACTCCCTTTCATTCGCACAGGCCGCCGCCCTGCCCTTTGGCGCGGCAACGGCTTATGATTATCTGGTGAACAAGGCGCATGTCAAAGCAGGCGATCAGGTCTTGATCAATGGCTCTACCGGTGCGGTTGGTCTGGCCTGCGTGCAGATTGCGCTGCACCTTGGCGCGACTGTTACAGCTGTTTGCTCTGAAAAGAACCGTGCGTTTCTGCACGAGCTTGGTGTGCGCGAGACGATCGACTATGCCCAGACGGACTTTGCGGCTGACTCTACAGAATACGACATGATCATTGATACGGTCGGCACGGCCCCATGGGCGCGTAGCAGGCATGCCTTGCGGTCCGGTGGGCAACTTTTGGTGATCGTGGGTAAACTCAGCGATCTGATCTTCGGGTCGCTCAAGGCGCGGCTAGCAGGTAAGACCCTGATTGCAGGTGTTGCCCATGAATCGCGTGAAATCCTGCAAGAGGTTGTCACCCTTGCCGCAACTGGCGCATTGGTCCCGGTGATCGACCAGGAGTTCCCTTTTGACCAAATGATCGCTGCCCACAGATACGTTGATACGGGCAGGAAACGGGGGGCCGTTGTCGTGCGTCTGGTGGATGAACCAAATTGAAGCGTCCATAGTTCAGCCAGACAATACTTAGCTTATTGACTTAGTGTTGGAGGTACGCGCCAAGGACGATAGGATGTGACCTCCAGAACGGCTGCGGTTCTTTGATATGGATCAAAACGCATATGCGGCAAGGCGCATATACAGTCACCATGCAACACGTCCTCACCGCCATATCCGATCCCACCCGCCGCGCCGCGCTCGCCCTTGTCTGGGACGGGGGTGAACACTGTGTCTGTGAATTGATGGCACGCCTGAACGCCAGCCAAAGCAGGATGTCACGGCATATGAAAGTACTGCGTGAAGCCGGTCTGGTGCTGGACCGGCGCGATGCCCAATGGGTGCGCTATCGCCGCAATCCGCAGCTTGCACCTGCGCTTGTCGCAATCGTTGATGCGGTGCTTGCTGCAGAAGGCGTGCACGAAAGGAAGGTCGCATGACGGCGGAGACGCATGATCC
The DNA here is from genome assembly GCA_023263855.1 of Yoonia sp. Taxonomy (GTDB): domain Bacteria; phylum Pseudomonadota; class Alphaproteobacteria; order Rhodobacterales; family Rhodobacteraceae; genus Yoonia. Next base: position 9,529 of record JALQUF010000012.1, read on the forward strand.
ACTCCCACCGCGCCATGTAACAGATTGGGCATGGTATGCGGGCCTGCCCGTTGCCGCTGCTGTCTGGTGGCTGCTTTACGGCCAACTGATCCCGTTCTCAGAATGGGCCACATCCCTTTTCCCGGTGGCACGCGACAGCCACACCGGTGAGGCCATCGCCTTTTTCATCTATGACGTACCAAAGGTGCTACTCTTGCTGACCGGCATCGTCTTTATTACTGGCGTGCTGCGCAGTTGGTTCAGCCCCGAAAAGACCCGTGCGATCCTTGCGGGCAAGCGACAGATCTGGGGGTATCCGCTGGCGGCGGCACTGGGTGTGTTGACCCCGTTCTGTTCATGCTCATCAGTCCCTTTGTTCATCGGCTTCGTGTCCGCCGGTATCCCCCTTGGTGTGACGTTTTCCTTTTTGATTGCTGGGCCGATGGTTGGTCCTGTCGGGCTGGGTTTGCTTTATGGCCTTGTTGGTTGGAAAATCGCGACGATATATCTTGTCTTCGGTTTTACGATCGCGACGGTGGCTGGCTTTGTCATGGGCCGGATGGGGCTAGAGCGGCACTTGCAAGACTGGGTGCGTGATTTGAATGCCGGGCCTGTTGGTGAGCTGCCGCAAGAGCAACTTACCTTCGTTGACCGGCTCAAAATCGGCGTGGAACAGGTGCGCGAAATCGTGGGCAAGGTCTGGATCTGGGTTCTTGTTGGTATCGGCATTGGTGCCGCGATCCACGGCTATGTTCCCGAACAGATCATGATGCAAATCATGGGCGGCGAAGCGTGGTGGTCGGTGCCTGCCGCAGTGGCGGTGGGCGTGCCAATGTACACCAACGCAGCCGGCGTCATCCCTATTGTCGAGGCCCTGTTGGGCAAGGGTGCCGCACTCGGCACGACACTGGCATTCATGATGTCGGTCATTGCCCTGTCACTGCCTGAAATGATCATCCTCAAACAGGTCCTGACCTATCGCCTGATCGCAATCTTCCTTGCCGTTGTTGCGGCAGGCATCCTTGCGACCGGGTTTCTCTTTAATGCAATCCTTTGAAAGGACACATCATGAAAACGATCAAGGTTTACGGCCCCGGCTGCAAGCGCTGCGAGACTGCTGAAAGCATGGTCAAGGACGCAGCATCGCGGCTTGGTGTCGATGTTGCCGTTGAAAAGATCACTGATGCGAAATCCATTGCCATGGCGGGCGTCATGTCCACGCCCGGTATCTCGGTTGATGGCAAGCTTGTTCACGCAGGCGGCTTGCCGGATGCGGCCAAGCTTGATGACTGGCTGTCGGCATGATCCGCGCTGCAATTCTGGCAGCCGCTCTGGCTGTCCCCGCACTTGCATCCGCGCAGGTGCTGGACGTGCAGTCTGTTGCTGATGACGTTTGGGCCATCGTCGGCGAAAAGGCCCAACGCAGCCCCGCAAACCTTGCCAACAATGCGACCTTTGGATTGGTTGCAACTGCCGATGGTGCGGTCCTGATCGACCCGGGCGGGTCATGGAAGGGGGCTGCAGCGCTACACGATGCAATCAAGAGCGTCACTGATCGACCTGTGACACACGTCATCAACACCGGCGGGCAAGATCACCGCTGGCTTGGCAACGGCTATTGGCAGGCGCAAGGGGCGACTGTCATTGCGTCGCAAGCGGCCGTGGACGATCAACAGGCCCGCGCGTCAATGCAGTTGTCGATGCTATCACAGCTTATAGGTGATGCGCTCGCTCAGACAGAGCCCAGCTTTGCCGACGTCACTTTTGCAGACAGCTACGCGCTTGACGTAGGCGGCATCAGTTTCGAGATCGTGCATCCCGGCCCCGCGCATACACCCGGCGACAGCTTCGTTTGGGTGCCTGCGTATGACACTGTGTTCACGGGCGATATTGTCTATGTTGAGCGTATTCTTGGCGTGGGCGATCAAAGTTCTATCACAGATTGGCCGGCCAGCTATCTGGCAATGGAGGCGACTGGTGCCACCCATGTCGTGCCTGGCCACGGCGCCCCCACAACGCTGACGCACGCACATGCAGACACATATGACTACCTGATGAACCTACGCACCGAAATCGGAGCGCTGATCGACGCGGGCGGCGATATCATGGCCGCGCCGCAGGTCGACCAATCGGCGTTTGCTCATCTTGAGCAGTTTGAGGCGCTTGCTGGTCGTAACGCCCAGACCGCCTTTCAGCAGATGGAATGGGAGTAACGCCAGCGTGCCGATTTGATGCGATGCGCGGGCCTATTGCTTTTGTAGGGCCCGCCATGCGTCGAACTGGGATAAGAATATCTGCCCGTTCAACTCATCCAGCAAATGCGACTGCCGCAGGCGATCCATCACTGGACCTTTCACTTCGGACAGATGCAAGCCCACGCCCATTTCTTTCAGGCGCAGATTGATCGCCTCAAGGCTTTCAAGCGCTGAAAAGTCGACTTCGTTGACCGCAGAGAACATCAAAATGACGTGTTTGATGGCACACCCATCGGCCACACGCTCTTGCACCATTTCCTCAAGGAAACGGGCGTTGATGAAGTACAGGCTTTCATCCACACGCAAGGTCAGCACCTCAGGATCTGTTTCGACAGAGTGACGGTTTACATTGCGGAAGTGTTGGGTGCCCGGCACCAGACCAACCTCGGCCACATGCGGGCGCGATGTTTTGAACAGGTGCAACAGCACCGAAAGGATCACACCCGATGCCACCCCAATCTCGACGCCCATGCCCAGTGTCAGCAGAATTGTTGCAGCCACGGCGGTGAAATCAGACTTGGAATAGCGCCATGTCTTTTTCAGGATCGAGAAATCAACAAGGCTGAGCACGGCCACGATGATCGTCGCAGCAAGGGTTGCATTGGGCAGGTAATAAACCAGCGGCGTCAGCGCCATGGCGGCGATGGCTAGACCGACGGCCGTATAGGCCCCTGCTGCGGGTGTTTCCGCACCAGCGTCATAGTTCACCACCGACCGCGAAAACCCGCCGGTGACGGGGTAGCCGCCCGTGAACGCCGCACCAATATTTGCCGCGCCAAGGCCGATAAGTTCCTGATCCGGATTGATCCGCTGTCTTTTCTTGGCCGCGAGCGTTTGCGCAACCGAGACGGATTCGACAAAACCGATCACCGAAATCAGGATCGCAGGGATCAACAGCGCCTGCACGAGATCAGGAGAGAGGCCCGGCATTGTCAGCGGCGGCAGGCTTTGCGGGACGTCGCCCACAATCTTGACGCCCGCACTGTCCAATCCAAACAACCAGACCGCAACAGTTGTTGCGACAACGGCCGCCACCGGACCGGCCTTGGTGGTCACATCCGCCAGCAGGGGTGATGCGCCCAAGGATTTCATCAAAGGCTTTAGCCCCTTGCGCACCCAGAACAGAAAGCCCGTTGCGGTCAGGCCAATGATGACAGTGGTCCAGTTCACTTGGTCCAGATGCTCGACAATGGACCCCAGCATGACCGGCAAAGTATGCCCATGCGCGCTGACGCCCAAAATATGCTTCAGCTGGCTGGTCGCGATCAGAATGCCCGAGGCGGTGATAAAGCCTGAAATCACAGGATGGCTGAGAAAGTTTGCCAGAAAGCCCAGCCGCAATAGGCCCAACAGCACAAGGAACCCGCCCGACAGGAACGCAAGCGTCAGGGCCGCAACGGCATAGCCTGCGGTCCCCTGCTCGGCCACTTGTCCAATCGCCGAAGCCGTCAAGAGCGAGACAACCGCCACAGGTCCAACCGCCAAAGCACGGCTTGTGCCAAAAATCGCATAAAGAATGATCGGCGCAATCGACGCATAAATGCCCGCTTCCGGCGGCAGCCCCGCAAGCAAGGCATAGGCCAGCGATTGCGGTATCAGCATGATCGTAACGATCACCGCCGCGATCAAATCATTGGAGAGCGCCGTGCGATCATATGTGCGACCCCAGTCAAGGATCGGGAAATATCTGCTTAGATTGGTCATATCAGTCATTCGAAAAAGGGGAAAACAGGCGGCCCGAAGACCACCTGCTGTCAGTGTGAGGTCGGACAATACGCCAACCAAAGTAGGATCTGCTTTGGGACGGAGCCGCCCCAAAGCGTTGTTGTTACCGGTTTACTCGGACGAAACCTTCAGTGCTTCAGGCTTTGCCATCCATTCTTTGCCGCGCAACATGGCTTTCCAGTAGATCGGCGGCAGCATTTTTTCCTTCAGGAACCAGGCAGCCCGTGTCGGCTTGGTCCCATCAAGCAAGGCTTTGGGAAAGCTTGGTTGCAGTACACCGCCATAGCCAAATTCTGCAAGCACGATCTTGCCGCGCTCAACGGTTAACGGGCATGACCCATAGCCATCATATTGCGCACTGGCCGAACGGCCCGCCATGTCCGCCACGATATTCTCGGCAACGGTCGGGGCCTGTTTGCGCGCGGCAGCCGCCGTTTTCGCGTTCGGCGCATTCATCACATCACCCAGCGACCAGATGTTGTCAAAGCTCTTATGGCGCAGCGTTGCCTGATCGACATCGACCCATCCTGCGGCATCTGCCAGCGGTGAAACCCGAATGAAATCAGGGGCTACCTGTGGCGGGCAGACATGCATCATGTCAAAGTCAACGGTCACTTCGGTTGGGTCGGTATCAGGTTTGGCCACCTTGAACGTCGCCTTCTTGGCGGGGCCATCGACCGACACCAGATTATGGAAGAAGTTCAGTGTTGCGTCATACTTTTCAACGTATTCCATCAGCGCCGGGACATAGTCTTTGACGCCAAACAACACGCCGCCCGCATTCATGAATTGAATATCGATGTCTTTCAGCGCGCCGTTGCGGAACCACGCATCACCCGACAGATACATCGCCTTTTGCGGTGCACCGGCGCATTTGATCGGCATCGGTGGCTGCGTGAAAAGCGCGCGGCCTTCCTTCATCTCTTTGACAAGCTGCCAGGTATAAGGCGCCAGATCATAACGATAATTCGATGTCACGCCATTGCGGCCAAGGGTGTCTTCCAACCCTTCTACCTGCCCCCAATCCAGCTTCAGACCCGGGCAAACAACCAAGCGGTCGTATTTTACCACACGGCACCCATCCAGGATCACAGCGTTGTTCTGCGGCTCAAACGCCGCAACTGCCGCTTTGATCCAGGTGACGCCGCGCGGAATGAGCGAACCCATGGTCTTTGCGGTGTCTTGCGCATCAAAAATGCCGCCGCCAACCATTGTCCAGCCGGGTTGGTAATAGTGGATATCGGCAGGGTCGATCACTGCAACTGACAGATCTGATTTGCGCGATTTCAGGCTGGCCGCTACGGAAATACCGCCAGCGCCAGCACCCACTACGACAACGTCGAATTTTGCGTCGCCTGTGTCGGTCGGTGTCTTGCCGCCATTGGCAATGCGCCGCGCAACGCCGTTCATGTCATAGCCTGCAGCCTTGGTTGCCGCCAGAATCTCATGCATCGGGCGCTTTTGGGATTCGTGAAATGACCACAGGGTCGCCGAGCGTGTGCCGGTGCGGCAATAGGCCAGCACCGGGCGCGGCAGGTCTTTGAGGGCAGCACCGAAAGCAGCAACATCGTCATCGCTGACTTTACCCGCAACGACCGGCACATAGAGCGCCTCTAGCCCTGCTTCCTTGGCCGCGGCTTCGATCTCGGCAAAAGAGGGCTGGTCGCCCCCTTCCCCGTCAGGACGGTTGCAGATAATCGCCTTAAAGCCTGCCGACTTCAGCGTCGCCACATCGTCAGCCGCGATCTGCGGGCTGACTGTGAACTTCTCTGATATCTTCTTGAGTTCCATGTTATTCTCTTTCCTCGGGATCAAAGCCCGTTCACAGGCACCTTCAGCATCTGATTTCCGTCTGCGTCTGTTGGCACCTCGCCAGCCCGCATATTCACTTGCAGCGATGGAATGATCAGCTTTGGCATCGCAAGCTGGGCATCACGTTCCGTGCGGAACTTGACGAATTCTTCTTTGGTCTTGCCGCCACCGACGTGGATATTGTGGGCTTTTTCTTCACCAACAGAGGTTTCCCAAGCGATATCGCGGCCGTTCGGGCCGTAATCGTGGCACATGAAAAGGCGCATCTCGTCGGGCAAGCTCAGAACTTTCTGGATGCTGTCGTAAAGCTCACCGGCGTCACCACCGGGGAAGTCGGCGCGCGCCGAACCACCATCTGGCATAAACAGGGTGTCACCAGTGAAGGCCGCATTGCCAATCACATGCACCATGCACGCCGGGGTGTGACCGGGCGTATACATGACGAACGCCTGCATGTTGCCAATCTGATAGGTGTCGCCATCTTCAAACAGGGCGTCAAACTGGCTGCCATCACGCTGGAACTCGGTGCCTTCGTTAAAGACTTTACCAAAGGTTTCCTGCACGACCATGATCTTTGAACCAACACCAATCTTGCCACCCAACTGATCCTGAATGTAGGGGGCCGCGCTCAGGTGGTCAGCGTGAACATGGGTTTCGATGATCCATTCCAGCTTGCCGCCCATTTCCTTGACACGGGCAATCATCGCGTCTGCGTGATCATAGGTGATCCGGCCGGCGGCGTAATCAATGTCCATCACGCTGTCGACAATCGCACAAGCATCCGAGGACGGATCTTTTACAATATAGCTGATTGTGTTGGTTGCTTCGTCAAAGAACGCTTCAACTTCGGGCTGAACAGCCATGTTGACGGGATAAGTCGTCATTTTCATCATCTCCATTTTGGTTTGGCGCGGCACAGTCAGTGACTGGTTTCACACGCCATCATTTTGTGTAAAGCGGCGATGCCGCAATTTGTTATTGGTCCACGATCAAACGATCATGGTTTAACGGCTGTCGGGGCGACCGAAGACAGGAGCCGGCGCAAATAGAAGCCACCGACCACCGCGACCAGAAACAGCGCCACTTCCCAGCGGCCTGTGCCAAGTGCCGGGATCGCGCCACCGGGACAGAAGCCTCCGATGCCCCAACCAATGCCAAAGAGCGCAGAGCCGCCGATCAATTTGGCGTCAATGACCGTCCCTGTCGGCACCTGAAAGCGCGTGCCAAAAAGAGGTGCGTCACGTCGCCAGACCAGTTTGTATCCAAAGAAAGTGACCAACAGCGCACCGCCCATCACAAAGGCAAGGCTGGGGTCCCAACTGCCTGCGACATCAAAGAAGTTAAGAACCTTTGCAGGGTCCATCATGCCTGAGAATGCCATGCCGATGCCAAACACAAGGCCGGTAAAAAGTGCAAAAATCAGTTTCATGGTTCAGCCTCCAAATACATGACGCATGACAAAGACAGTGATCGCCGCCGTTGCCATGAAGGTTGGAACCGCCACAAGCGAGCGCACCGAAAGACGTGACAAACCACAAACACCGTGGCCGGACGTACACCCGGACCCCAGGCTTGCGCCCAGACCAACGATGATGCCGCTGATAACGATCATGACAGGGCTCACCGTCACGGTCAGTGCAGGCATGGTGCCTGTGGCGACAAAGATGAGACCGGGGGCCATAACCATGCCGATTACCAAAGCGACGCGCCATGCGAGTTCATCACGGTTCTCAACGAAAACCAGCCCGGACATGATCCCGGTCGCGCCAAAAATACGCCCCAGGCCAAGCATCAACAAAACGGAGCCAAGGCCAATACCCATGCCACCGCCCAAAGACGCGAAAGGTGTAAATACTGTTTCCATGGTTTACGCGCGGCAGGTCTTGAAGCCGAAGATGGAATAGACGGGGCAAACGCGCGTCGCTGCGACGACCAGCATCACGATGCCGACAGCGGCTGCCAAAATCTTCATCAAGCCGCCTTCAAAAAGCGGAAGCCCGCTGAGGAATGCAAGATAAAGCAATACCAAGCCAAGCAGGGCGCGGGCGATACGATCAATAGTACCAACGTTCACGGTCATAGTAGGACCTCCTAAGAATCAAAGTTGACCTTTACCCTAGGCGCAATAGCAGTCCCTTTCAGTGATATTGTCACCAAGCACGCAAACTCTCTTAATTCAGGCGCTTTCCGCAATCGCGCGTATGCCATCACGATCGACCAGCGTGATATGTCCGCGCGTCTGGCTGATCAGCCCGCGCTTTGAAAAATCTTGCAGAACGCGGGATATGACCTCGCGCGCTGTTCCCAATTCACCAGCCAGCTGCAGATGGGTCGCAGCGATTTCCTTTTCCTCACCAGCCATTGCAATCAGGCGCTCGGCCAGTCGCACATCAATCCGGCCAAAGGCGACGTCATCAACAACCCGCAACAGATCAATCAGCCGCCGCGAATAGGCTGCAAAAACAAACGCGCGGAATTCAGGTTCTTCCGCGACAAGCCGGTCAAAGGCCGCACGCGGCAGAATGACCGAAACAACATCCCGCTCAGCAATACCTTCCGCATTATACGCTTCTTCCGCCATCATGCAGGCTGTCGTAAGCACACAGCTTTCGCCCGCTTCGACCCGGTAAAGGACAATATCGCGGCCGTTTTCAGACGTCTGAGAGACACGGATCGTGCCTTCGACCAGAAACATCAGGCTGTCGGGAATCTTGTCAGGGCCAAATACCCGCTTTCCCGCAGGATACCGCGTGACCCTTGCACTTTCGAGCAGCCGGTCACGAACCCTGCGTGGCAGCCTTGATGTCCCGCCAAACCGTTCTGTCCAATCGCCGATATTCATTCCGTCTTCCGTCTTGGGGCTGCAACACCCTGTTCCAGCGGCGCAATACGCGCCAAAAGCTCGCCACGATTTGATGCGATATCTGCCACGGTCAAGTCATCCAAAACGTCCATGAAAGCCTTTGTCGCCTTTTGCAAGGCGCGCGACAGTTTACAGATGCCAATCAAAGGACATGTGTTGACCTCAGGATTGAAGCACTCGACCAGATCAAGCGGCCCTTCGGTGAGCCGGACAACATCGCCAACAACAATCGCTTCGGGCGCCTGTGCCAAGCGAAATCCCCCGCCCCTGCCACGTTGCGTTTCAAGATAGCCGGCCCGCCCCAGTTGATGCACGATTTTCACAATATGCGGGCGTGCCAGCCCGTGCACACGCACAACATCATCCACACGGATCAAATCAGGTGCCCGTAGCGCAGCCAGTTGCAGCGACCGCAATGCATAGTTTGAGTAAGATGTCAGTTTCATTCGCCCCCCCTTTTCGAATAAACTTGTAATTTACAGATAACTTTTTTGCAACCAAGGTGACAATGTCACTGAAGTCGGTCGTGTCCCACTCTAAGCCCGCGTTCAAAGCACGAAAGGATAGCGATATGACACTGCTTCTTGGCGATACCGTCCCCGATTTCACAGCCGATACAACACTCGGCCCTATTTCATTTCATGACTGGATCGGAGAGGATTGGGCGTTCTTTTTCAGCCACCCTGCCGATTTCACACCTGTCTGCACAACCGAAATGGGCCGGACATCGCAATTGAGCGCCGAATTCACCGCACGCGGCGTCAAGCCTATCGGCCTAAGCACCGACACCGTTGAAGAACACTTCAAGTGGATCGAAGACGTGAATGACACGCAGAACACCACCCTGCGCTTTCCAATCGTGGCCGATCCGGACCTGAAGATCGCCAAGCTTTACGAGATGCTGCACCCATCTGAATCCGAGACGGCAGCCGTGCGGTCGGTTTTTATCATCGACAGCGACAAAAAACTGCGCCTGACGATGACGTACCCGATGAGCGTGGGGCGCAACTTTGATGAGATCCTCCGTGTCATCGACGCGCTGAAGACCAGTGATGCAAACGGCGTCGCACTTCCTGCGGATTGGCGGCCCGGCGATCTGGCGATCATCCCGCCGTCGGTTTCCGACGACGAAGCCAAGATCAAATTCCCGCAAGGCTTTGACACCATTCGTTCTTACCTGCGCACCGTCGACATCACCCCATCTCAAAAGGACAACGCATGAAACTTTCTTTCGCAATATCCCTCGTACTACTGCCGGTTGCAACTTTCGCCGCCGATGGGGTGCCCGGCGCCCATTTTATCCAGAATTGGGACCTGAACAGCGACGCCGTCGTGACTGCCGATGAACTGCGTGAACGGCGCAGCGATGTGTTTTACACCTTCGATTCCGATGAAGACGGGGTTCTGACCGCGGAGGAATACACCTACTTTGACGAGGCCCGCGCACTGGATATGCAAGGCCAAGGCGATCACGGCCAAGGCCGCATGAAGCGTGTGAACGACGGCATGACCCTTACGTTCAATGACGTTGACGCTGATGGAACTGTCAGCCGCGACGAGTTCGTGGGGCAGGTTGATGCCTGGCTTGCACTGATCGACCGCAACGGTGACGGGGAAGTGACCCAAGCTGACTTTGGCCCCAACGGCTGAACTCAACGCAGCAAAGTAAAAACACGAAAGGGCAAGGCGACGCGTCTTGCCCTTTTTTGCGCCTGCAGAAGGCACGAACACGGGTCAGACTTGGCCTGACCGCCAGCTTATCTGCCGCCTGCTGGCACCGTAAAAACCTGTTTCAATAGTGCTATTGATCGCCTACCATTCAATAATACGAATATGTTGGGAGGCATCATGAAACTGACACGCAGACAACTCATCCAGAGCGCAACGGCGGCGGCTGCAGCGACAGCATTACCGCAACGCATGTGGGCGCAATCCACTGTCCAGGCAGGCGACATCACGCTCGATACATTGAGTGACGGCAATCTTGTGCTTCCCAAGAGCTTTGCTTTTGGTGAAACGACACCTGCCGGTGCCGAAGATGTATTCGCAAAATACGGGATCACCGGCGACACGATGACGCCTGATTGCAACGTAACCTTGTTGCGCAGTGGCGACCGTACCATCCTGTTTGATGTGGGGTCCGGTCAGGAATTCATGCCAAGCGCTGGTAAACTGCTTGATGCCTTCGATGCCTTGGGTGTCGATATTTACGATGTGACCGACGTGGTCTTTACTCACGCCCACCCCGATCACCTGTGGGGCGTGCGCGATGACTTTGGCGATCTGATGTTCCCCGATGCTGCTTATCACATGGGCCGCGCTGAATGGGATTATTGGACCGATGAAAATACCGTTTCCACAATCGACGAAGGGCGTGTGACCTTTGCCGTTGGCGCCAAGAACCGGCTTGAGATGTTGGCAGAGCAGATCAATCTTTTTGAAGATGATCAGGAAATCCTGCCCGGTGTGCTGTCGCGCCTGACCCCGGGACATACGCCCGGCCACATGGCTTTCGAGGTGCAGATGGGCAGTGAGAACATCATGATCGTTGGCGATAGCATCGTGAACCACCACATTGCGTTCGAGCATCCAACATGGCTTGCCGGATCGGATCAGGATCCAGAGTTGGGGGTGCAAACGCGCGTTGGCCTGCTTGATCAACTCAGCGCCTCACAAACACGGCTGATCGGGTTCCACCTGCCCAATGGCGGGCTGGGGCGGGCCGAACGGCGCGGTGACGGCTTTGTCTTCGTCGGTGAAGACGCATGATCCGCCTGACTGTTCCCTTGTTGGCCCTATGCGCAACCACCGCACAGGCCAACGAAAACATTGCTGATCAATACCCCGGTTCCGCGCTCTATAGTGCGCCGGTGGAATTCATCCCCGGCGTCTTTAGCGCAATCGGGGCGACCGCACCGCCGACCTATGAAAACAGCGGGCACAACAACAACCTTAGCTTCATTATCACCGGCGAAGGTGTCGTGGTCATCAACGGCGGCGGTGCTTATGTGCTGGCCGAAGCGTTGCATGACGAAATCAAGGCCCGCACTGATGAACCTGTGGTTCTGGTCGTCAATGAGAACGGTCAGGGGCATGCCATGCTGGGCAACTCCTATTGGGCTGAACAAGGCGTGCCGATCATCGCCCATGAGGACGCGGCCGCCGAGTTCGAGGATCGCGGCTTTCAGATTCTCCAAGCGATGCAAACCCTCAATCAAGACAAAGCGGAAGGCACGTTCCTACAAGGCCCAACCGAGACCTTTACGGATGAGTACATCGTCGAGCTTGGCGCCTACCGGATCGAAGTGCGCTATCTTGGACCATCGCACAGTGCCGGCGATGTCGTCGTATGGCTGCCCCAACAGGACCTTGTAATCGCAGGGGATATGGCCTTTCACGAACGCATGTTGCCGATTTTCGAGGATACATACACCCTTGATTGGCTGGAGACTTGGGACACTGAATTTGAAGCCCTGAACGCCACATATGTGATCCCTGGGCATGGACACCCTACGAACATGGATCAAGTGCGGCGCTATACCAAAGGGTATCTGGAATATCTGCGCGGCAAGATTGGCGAACTTATCGATAACGGCGACGGGCTTGCAGAAGCCTATTATGTCGATCAATCGCCCTATACCCATCTCGACACATTCGAAGAGCTTGCGACCAAGAACGCCGGACGCGTTTACGAACAAATGGAGTTTGAATAGCGCTAGGCTGCAACCAATGTGGGGCGGAGCAGTACGCGATGCGTTACCATTGCTCCGACCCACATCGCGCCGACGGCAACCCATGCGGTGATAGCAAAGATTGCCCCGCCTGACATGCCCGCGCCGACGGCACATCCACCGGCCAGCATGCTGCCAAAGCCCATCAGAGTTGCGCCAAGCAAATAGGTTTCCATCGGGGTATCCGGGCCAAAGCGCTGGATCTTGGCCTCTTTCGTGGCAAGCGCCATGGCCCCCGCGCCGACAAAGACCCCCGGCACAAGGCCCACGCCAAATCCCAGTGGCAATTGCGTGCTATTGACCAAACCCATCAACGTATCGGTCGACGGGCCTGTAAATGTCACCGACGAAATAGCGACCACATCAAAAGAGTTCATTGCAACCGTGTATGTGCCCAGCCAGCCAAATGCGACAGCAAGGCCAACACCTAACGCCGCAATAGCATGGCTGACCTGCACATGCTGCCGGTGACTATGCCAAAAGGCCCCCGCAAGGGCAGCCGCTGCAATCAGTGCCGCTGTAGCAGATGTCAGGCCTGTCTGCTCTAGCAAACTGCGCGTCGCCCCACCCGGCACCAACCAAAGCGACGCAAGCTGTTCACGCGCAGGTGCAAGCACACCACGCAAGGCCGATTGTGCCACCAGCGTCAGCACCAACCCGGTGACAATTGCACGCAAATTTCCTGTGGCTGACAGCACAAGCAACCGGCTGGCGCAGCCCCGCGCCAAGACCATACCGACACCAAACATCAGCCCACCGATGATAGCCCCCGACATACTGCCTGTTGTCGCCAACTGGCGGCTTTCTGACACATCGAGCCATCCCAGCGCGATCATCAGTTGAACCGCGAGCACACCGGATGAGAACGCAATTAACCAAATCGACAACCGTGGCCCAAGACGCCCCTCTGCGACTTCGACGGTCGCCGCGCGCAGGCAGAACCGCGAATGCTGCGCGGTGGCCCCGAAAAGCACACCAACCACGCCGCCCAAGGCCATCAGGATGGCCCCGTTTCCATAAGTTTCGATCAGATCTTCCAGCATGTCCGCGCCCCGTTAACTGGTCAAAGAGCTAACAAAACATGTCGTTTCGCACCTTGATTCAGGTCAACCCTATTGTGCCGCCATCGGCATGCGTGCCAACTGGCACTGTGCCCAAAGCGTTTCTAACGCACGTACAAGATTGTCGATATCCTCTGCCGAATGAACCGGCGATGGGGTGATGCGCAAACGCTCGGTGCCTTTGGGCACTGTGGGATAGTTGATCGGCTGAATATAGATGCCGTAATCGCGCATCAGAATATCCGACAGGTATTTGCATTTCACAGGGTCGCCTACCATCACCGGAATGATGTGGCTGGGGTTATCGAGATGCGGGATACCGATTTCATCAAGCCGCGCACGTACTTCGGCGACTTTGGCTTTTTGCGCAGCGCGTTCTGCCGTACTGGATTTCAGATGCCGGATTGACGCCGCAGCCCCCGCAGCCACTGCAGGCGGCAACGCGGTGGTGAAGATGAACCCACTGGCGAAAGACCGCACAAAATCGCACAGATCCGCCGAAGCCGCGATATAGCCCCCCATGACGCCAAAGGCCTTGCCTAGCGTGCCTTCGATTACCGTGATCCGGTCCATCAGACCTTCGCGTTCGGCAACGCCGCCCCCGCGGGGACCATACAGGCCAACGGCATGCACCTCATCAAGATAGGTCATCGCATTGTACTTGTCGGCCAGGTCACAAATTTCCGCGATGGGCGCAATATCACCGTCCATCGAATAGACGCTTTCAAAGGCGATCAGCTTTGGCCGGTCAAGGGGTTGCGCTGCCAACAGCTCTTCGAGGTGCGCGAGGTCGTTGTGGCGCCAAATCTTCCGTTCGGCCTTTGCATGGCGGATGCCTTCAATCATGCTGGCATGGTTCAACGCATCCGACAGCACCAAGCAATCGGGAATTTTCGTCGCCAACGTGCTAAGGGCCGCCCAGTTCGAGACATAGCCACTGGTGAACAGCAGCGCGGATTCCTTGCCATGCAGATCGGCCAGTTCCGCCTCAAGCAAGACATGATGATGCGTCGTGCCCGAGATATTACGCGTCCCGCCCGCACCAGCACCCACTTTGTCGAGCGCATCATGCATGGCGGCCAGCACGTCAGGATGCTGGCCCATGCCCAGATAGTCATTCGAGCACCAGATTGTCACATCACGGGTTTGCGCGCCGTGGTTTGTCGCTTTGGGAAAGCTGCCGCGATGGCGTTCCAGATCCGCAAAAACGCGGTAGTTGCCTTCATCGCGAAGCTGCGACAAAGCTGTCGCGAAAAATCCGTCGTAGTTCATTCTGGTCCTTATCCGTCGATTGCGTCTTGCACGATGTCATCAAGAAGCGTCTGAACTTTCTGCATCTCGCCTTGCGGGTACGCGCGGTATCCGACCATCACGGCCCCTTCCCGCTCGGCCACAAAGATCCCGTAAGGGCAATGTGCAATGTTCATGGGGTCCGCTTCCATTACTTCGCGCGAAATCTGGGCAGAGCAGAACAAAAAGATATCTGCGCCTGCGAACAGCATTTCGTCACTGCCCACATCAGCGGCAGTACGCGCCAGCATCTCGCCAGTGTGGCTGACGTGGTCAATCACCAAGCCCTTGCCGATGATCGCGTTTTCAACGGCAAAGGTTGCGTCATCAAAACTGCCGTCAAAGGGGTAGGTCACAGCCTCTTGTGCCGAGACAGGGGTCGCGATCAAACCAATGAACGCGCAAGTCAATAGATTTTTCATGATATATCCTCCTGCCCGGTATTCTAGCGGACGTGTTGTGGCGGGCCCTGACATACATCAAGGCCCGCGCGGTAATTACCCGAACATGTCCGCAATAATACCGTCGTACCAACCAATAGATTCTTGATAGGTGGCAGCACGCAAATCGTCGCTCTCACCCGTCTGGCTGACAAACCCATCGACTTTGGCGATCTTTTCGGCGGTGGCTTCATAGGTTGCACCGACTTTCACGCCGTCATTGGTGTCGATCAACGACCAGCAGGTGTTCGCAAACCGGGCCGGGAACACGGTGGACCCGGTCAAGGCGCCTCGCACAGCATTGGCACAAACCTTAGCCTGGCTATTGGCCGAGAAGCCCGACTTAGGCATATCGCCCTGTGCCGCTGCATCACCCAGCACGTGGATATTCTCGTCCATCTTCGACGACATATCCGCAGCATTGACTGGAGCCCAGTTGCCTTCCGTGATGCCAGCGATCTCAGCAATGCGTCCGGCCTTCATGGCTGGGATCACGTTGCAGACATCGACGTTGTTCACATCACCATCAATCGAAAGCGTCATCGCCAGGGGGTCAACGGCCACATTGGCACCGCCAAAGTCTGGGCCGATCCGTTCAATCATACCGGTGTAGTTATCGCTCCAGCCTTCCTCAAACAGCGGCTGCTTTGAGAAGTTCTCTTTCGGGTCTGCGATCAGGATTTTGGCGGTCGGGTTCACTTCCTTAAGCGTATGTGCCACCATCGAAATCCGCTCATAGGGTCCGGGCGGGCAACGGTAAGGGTTTGGCGGCGCGACCATTGCATAGGTGCCACCCTGTGGCATCGCCATGATCTGTGCCTTCAGCAATTCAGTCTGCGATCCGCCTTTATAGGCATGTGGCATCGCATTCTGCGACGACAGATCCCAGCCTTCGACAGCCCCATCCACAAAGTCGATCCCTGGTGACAGGATCAGACGATCATACGGCAGGCTGCTACCCCCGGCGAGCGTGACGGTCTTTGCATCACGGTCAACGCCGACGGCCCAGTCGTGGACCACGTTGATCCCGTATTCAGCGGCCAGTGTGCCATAGCTGTGGCCAAGCGACTGCATATCGCGGAAGCCGCCAAGATAAAGGTTCGAGAAAAAGCAGGTGTAGTAGGTGCGTGTCGGTTCAACCAAGGTCACATCAATTGCACCCTGGCTATCCTTTGCGATATACCGGGCTGCCGTCGCGCCTCCGGCCCCGCCGCCAATGACAACCACACGCGGTTTACCTTGTGCGCGCACCATCGGTGCAGCCAACAGGCCAGCAGTCACCGCTGCAGAACCTAAGAAAGTCCTTCTGTTAAAAGTCATCGTCTTCCTCCCTTTTGTATATTTTTATTCTATACTCTCAAAATACGCAGCCAAAGCTGCAATTTCCTCATTCGAGAGACGCCCAGCCATCATTTGCATGACAGGATGCGCCCGCACACCTTCTTTATAGGCATGCATGACGACGACAAAATCATCCGCCGGCCAGTTCGTAATAGACGGAATGCCTTCAGTCGCACCGCTGGGTTGGTGGCAAGAGGTGCATTCGCCTGACAGATATTCGCCATAAGCCGGGTCCCCAATAATTGCGAGAACCTCAGGTGCCACTTCGTGATCGACGGCAACGGCGGTCGGTGCAGCCTCGGGAATGTTGCCCGGACTGGCAGAGAACTGGCGCAAATAGGCCAGCAGATCATCACGGTCTTTTTGGTCAGAAAGCCCCCGAAAGCTCATGCGCGTGTTGGAAACCAACCGGCGGGGGTTCTCGATAAAATCATCAAGGGTGTCGTAGGTCCAGACCAACCCGCCGCTTGCGGCACGTTGAAAGCCCGAGGAATACCGAAAGTCTTCGGCCGCCCCAGCAGGGCGGTCGAAAATATTGTTCAGGTGCGGGCCGATGCGATCAGTGGCACCTTCGCCAACCTGATGACATCCACTGCATTGCCGGAACAGCCTCTCGCCGTTCTCGGCATCCCCACCAACTTCAGCATGACTGATCCCGGCGGCCCCCAAAAAAACAACAATGAGAAGCCGCGCGAGCATCACTCTTCAAAGCTCTGAAGATAGGCGATCAGAGCCGTGATATCGGCCTCGTCGCGCACACCGCGGAAGGACATCTTTGTGCCTGCCATCGACCCGCGTGGATCAGCAAGGAACGCGGCAAGGTTTTCTGCGTCCCAGACTTCGCCTGCGGCATTCGCTTCTTGGAACACATCCGAGTAGCGGAAGCCATCAACCGCACCAATTGTGTGCCCCAATATCCCGTTCAGCGCAGGCCCTGTACGGTTGCTGGCATTCTCGCCAACCTGGTGACAGGATTTGCACTGACGGAAAGCAGACTCGCCCGCCGCAACAAGCGCTGGATCAACACCACCGGTTTCTTCAACAGCAGCGCTTTCCTCAGTTGGTTCTGCGGAAGCGGATGCCGAGAAGACAGGGCTGTCGCTGGTTGTGGCGTCGTTCATGACAGAGTCGCCGCCGCCTTCGGGTGTCACGTCAAGGAATGTCGCCCGCATCGTGATTTCAACAGTTTCCTTGCAATTCACCATGCAAGGCTCGGCCTGCCATTCAGCATATTCAAGCTCTGGCCGGTCATCGACGACAAACCCGTCGCTGTTATACATCTCAACTTCAGTGAAGTTTTCGTTGCTCAGCACAAAGTCGTCATCAACCAAGTCGTTGGAATAGAGAATATAGGCAACAATGGCGTAAGTCTCATCCGGTGTCAGTGTGCCCGCTGCACCAAATGGCATTGAACGGTTGATATAGTCCCAAGCCGTTGACAGGTGCGGCCAATAAGACCCGACTGTCTTTACAGGATCTTCGTTCGCGAGCGTGTCAAAGCCACCGGCGAGCACAGGCCAGTTGCCAACGCCTTCAGCAAAGTCGCCGTGGCAGGATGCGCATTGATCGACGAAGACTTCTTCGCCCGTGAACACATCGCCTTGTCCTACTGGCAGGCCGCGTCCGTCAGGCAGCACATCCACGTCCCATGCGGCGATCTCTTCTGGCAGGGCTGTGCGGCCCAAACCGTACTTGCCCTCGATGACCGGCGCCGGAGCTGTCAGATCGCTGCCACTCATCGCGGCTTCTGCAGCAAGCTGTTCAAGCTGGTCACGCTCGGCCTGCAGGCGTGCCGCTTCTTCAGCGGCGGCCTGCGCCTCTGCAATAGCGCGGGCAACGTTTTCTTCCGTCTGCTGCACGCGGGTTTCCAGCGTTTCAATTGTCTGTGCACCGTAGTCGCGCGACGACAGCCCGTAAGCCAGTCCAAGAGCCAGCGTCGTGACGCCGATTGCAGGTACAAATAGATTAAGAGACTTCGACATTCTCGGCGATCCCTTCTTCGTTCACAAACCAGGTTTGGATACAGTTGTTGTGGTAGACCGCGTTTTCGCCACGCTTTTCGCGGAGTTGATCTTTGGTAGGCTGGACATAGCCGGTTTCGTCAATCGCACGCGATTGCAGCAGCATCGGGCTGCCGTCCCAATTGATATCAAGATAGAAACGGGTCAGCGCCTTGGTGTCGCCTTGCTTGCCAAGTCGCGCAGTTTCCCACGTGATCCCGCCATCTTTGGATACGTCCACACGGGTGATTTGCCCGTGACCGGACCATGCCAGACCAGAGATCACAAGCGGACCCTGACCATGTGTGATCGGCATTTGCGGGCTGGGCGAGGTAATGACGGATTTTGCATCCATCACCCACGTCCATTTGCGCGCAATGCCATTCTCATAAACGTCGGTGTATTTTGATGTTTCTTCGCGGCTTTCAACGGCCATGTCCGTCACCTGCACGCGACGCAACCATTTGACCCACATGTTGCCTTCCCAGCCAGGAACAACCAAGCGGACAGGATAACCATGCTCCATGCGCAACGCTTCGCCGTTGGCTTTGAACGCGACCAGCACATCATCCAGCGCCTTTTCCATCGGAATCGAACGACCGTTGGAGGATGCATCGGCACCTTCGACATAGACCCACTTGTCAGACAGATCGCCTGCAGCCTCCAGCCCCGCTTCGTTCAGCAGGGTGCGCAGAGGTACGCCGGTGTATTCCATGTTGTGGATCATGCCGTGGGTGAATTGGGCACCGTTCAATTGCGCACCCGCCCATTCCATGCCGGTGTTTGCGGCACATTCGCAGAAATAGACGTGGTTTTCACGCGGCAGACGCTCAAGATCAGCGTAGGTGAACACCAAAGGTTCATCTACAAGACCGTTGATCATCAGGCGGTAGTCTTCTTTCGTCAGCTCAATCGCACCAGAGTGGTGACGCTCAAACGCGCAGCCTTGCGGTGTGATCGTGCCATCCAGCGCGTGGATCGGTGTAAAGTTGATCGACGAAATGGGTGAGGCCGTGAGCCATTCCACATTCCGGCGCACAACGTCGCTTTCGAACCGAATGGGCAAGCCGTAAGGCGTTTCATCCACACCGACCCCGGTGTAGGACGCCCAGTCCTGCAACTCAGTGATCAGTGGATCAGGTGTGCCTTGCGCGGCGGCGCCACCTGCGACTGTTCCCGCTGCAATCGCCGCACTGCCGCGCAGGAATGAGCGTCTTGATGGTTTGAAAATTTCATCCATTTCCTTTGGTCTCCTCATGCACCGATCACGGTGACGCTGGTATTTGGCGCCACGCTCACGGTGCCTTTTTTGCGAATATGGTTCTCAACAACGTCCCAGATTGGTGGGCCTTCAGTGCCTTCGTTCACAGACGCCCAGCCCGCGACCACGTAGGTCTTGGCAGGGTCGATCGCCTCACCGGTGCGCAGCAAGGTCATGTCGGAAATCCGCTCACCGATGGGTTTGTTGATATCGATCCGGTAGCCCATGCCACCAACCCGCACCATGTCGCCGCCCTGCTGGTAATAGGGGTCGGTGTTGAACAGGTTGTCGGCCACATCTTCCATGATTGTGTGGATGAACTCGCCGGTCATTTCAGTGCGGTACGCATTCGGGTAGGTCATCGACGTGACGTTCCACAGGTCTTCCCGCGTGATATCCTGCCCCGGCATGATCGAGGGGCCCCAACGAACGCCCGGCGACATCGAGATATCGGCATCGCGCTCTTCGATCAGCGCCTCACAGATCAGGTCATCCCATGATCCGTTGAAGTTACCACGGCGGTACAGCAGCGTATCGTCGGCTGTCTTGCCGATCACCTCGGTCAGGTCGTCAAGGAACGGCGCACGCTCGGCATCAATGGCCGCAGCAACCTCTGGATCAGGGGTGATCACATCCGAGAAGATCGGGATCAACTTGTGGCGGAAGCCCATCATGCGCCCGTCACGGACATCCAGATCAACACGGCTAATGAACTTCCCGTTCGAACCGGAGGCGATCACAATTGTTTCGCCGATTAGCACAGGTTCCGGCAAAGCGTCATGCGTGTGGCCCGCAAGGATCACATCAATCCCGGACACACGCTCGGCCATTTTCTTGTCCACGTCAAAGCCATTGTGGGACAAGCAAACAACAAGTTCAGCCCCCTGCCCGCGCACTTCGTCGACAATTTCCTGCATGCGCTGGTCACGGATACCGAATGAGTATTCGGGGAACATCCAACCGGGGTTCGCGATGGGCATATAAGGGAACGCCTGTCCGATCACCGCGATCTTCACGCCACCACGCTCAAAGAACTGGTAGGGGGCAAAGTCCTCGGCGGGTTCATCCCATTCAGCGTCAAAGATGTTTTGGCCCAGTGCAGCAAATGGCAGATCGTTCACAATGTCACGCACACGGTCAGAGCCCAGCGTGAATTCCCAGTGGAATGTCATCGCATCAGGCTTGAGCAGGTTCATGACATTCACCACGTCCTGCCCTTCGGTTTGGTAGCAGGTGTATGAGCCATGCCATGTGTCGCCGCCGTCCAGCAGCAGCGCATCAGGCCGATCCGCCCGAATGCTGTTCACCACCGTTGCGACGCGGTCCATACCGCCCATCTGGCCGTAAGCCTGACCTAGGGCTGAAAAATCATCATAGGTCAGCGCGTAATGCGACGCGCTGCCATCGTCGATACCGTAAAGTTTGCGGAAATCAGCGCCCGTGATATGAGGCACTTCGCCTTTATTTGGCCCGACGCCAAGATTGATCTCGGGCTCTCGGAACCAGATCGGCTTGAGCTGCGCATGCAGGTCAGTGATATGGATCAGCGACACATTGCCGAACGTATCGAAGTTCAACAAATCGCTCTGGCTCAACGCCTGCTGTGCGGCCAGCTTGCCCCAGTTGCCAAAACCGGACGCCCCGACAATGGCAGAGGCTGCCATGCTTGCTTGCAAAAAGTCGCGCCGAGATATCATGTGATCAATCCTGCTGTTTCAGCCATCATATTCGAAAAGCTGCATATTTTTAGAAACGAAAAGGCCCGCTCCCGACATGCGGGAACGGGCCTTTCAGGGAGTTTTAGTTACGGACCGAGGGGCCTTCGACAGACAACCCGTTGCCGCGTGATGCAACATAAAGCTCAAGCGCGATGAATTCTTCGGTTCCAACGCCGTATGTTTCGGCGCGGGTATCACGAATACATCCACGGAAGCGCGAGTGCACCCCATTCAGTTTTGCGTTCTTCAGACGATAGGTCGGGAAACCGTTGATCTGACCCTGGCTCAGGTGGTCTGCACGAATGTTGTTGTCATAGTTATCTTCATGACAATTCGCGCATGACAGGTCCAACTGGCCAAAGCGGGTGTAATAGATATCACGCCCCTTTTCCCACATGGACTGCGCAGGGCCATCGGTGGCGACATTGACAGTCATGCCACGCGAAACGGACGCAATCAGCGCTTCCATGTTGATCATGTCACCGCCGTCGTACTTCCACTCTTCAGCGCCCATCTGCGATGTCCGGCAGTCGTTCACCTGCATGGCAATGGTACGAACCTCTTCCGCTTCGTCATTCCACTTGGGGTAAACCGCACGGACGCCGGCAAGCTCTTCTGGTGCACCATGACATGACGCACAAGATTCGCCTTCACTGCCCTCCACAGTGTTCCAAGCCTCGATAGCATCATCGACGAAAATCATTCCTGGATTTTCGAAGTCATCCATCTGCAAGGCTTGCGTCTCGCTCGAACGGAAAACCCACCCAGAGTAGATTGTACTGAGGTTCTCAAGATGCTCGGGCGCATCTGCGCGCACGGTGATCTCGATATCCTCATTGATGACTAGGTTCGCTTCTTGGTCCGCTTGTACCGCATAAGCGGCAAAGAGCGCGACTGCAGTTACGCCACCTTTAAACACTGTTTTCATGGACGTTGGCCCTCCCTGGCGCATCTACTGTCGTTATCCGACGGTGATTTCTTTGCTATCTGTGTAGACGGCCCCATCATCGTCATACCACGTGAACTCGAACGTCCCTGTTTCCGGCACGATGGCCTGAAACTCAAAGTAAGGGTTCGTCGAAATTGCTGGCTCCAGGGTGACATCAATCACAGTCTCGCCGTTGAACGTGCAGGTGAAACGGTTGATGATGGACCGTGGAATGACGTTGCCGTCGCCATCTTTGCGCTGACCCGATTCCATTGGGTGACTGATCAGCGTTTTGATTGTGATCTCTTCGCCGGCGGTTGCATCACGGGGGACGCGGACGCGGGGTTTTACATTATCTGCCATGTGTCTTTTTTCCTCACTCAGCCGCCGCAGCCGCCGATGGTCACTTTAACTTCCTGACGGGCCTGCACGAAGCTGCCGTCAGACATACGGGCGATCGCAACAACATCTTGCGTGCCGGCAAGCCGGATGCGTGTTGATGCAAACTGGTCTGCTGCGAGCGGACCAAAGTTGAACGTCGCAACGGCTGGCGTTGGGTTACCTGCGGCAAAGACGATGATTGCCTCTGCACCCGGTGCGTTCACTTCAATCGGCACAGTGTTACCGTTTTCTGCGATTTCAGGCGCGATCAGCGTGATTCCTTCGGAGCCCATCTCAGCCCCGCCGGTGAATGCCTGGATCTCGTCCTCGACAGCGGCAAATGCCTTGAAAGGCATAATAGCAGCCACTGCGGACCCGAACGCCATCATAAGCGTGTGTCTGCGTGTAAGTTTCATAATGTCTCCTGTGTGTCTGTTGATCACAGATCAGTCTTTGAGTGTAAGAAGATACGCCACAACATCCTCAATCTCTTGAGCTGTCAGCAGTGGCGCGAGTTCACCCTGAGCGGCTTTGCCTGTGTAGGCATCGCCGGGACGGATGAAACCGCTAGTGCGGTAGAACGCGGGCATGATTGTGCCCTCATAGGTGAACTTTGGGTTCGCCACGATTCCGCGCAATTCGGCGGCTGTGCGGTATTCACCCACGCCGTCCAGTGTTGGGCCGACCTCACCGTGGAAAGGATACTCTTCCAAAGCTGTCACCTGGTGACAGGCAATGCAGTTGCCCTTGCCACGTGACACCATGATTTCGAGGCCTGCTGCCGCATCGCCCGGCTGACCGGACAACGAAGCTTCGACTTCGCCATATTCACTGTAGGTTACGTTGTCTGGCGATACGCCTTCCGCAAAGGCTACGGTCGCGGCGAAAATTGCGACACTTGCGCTTAGTATTTGCTTCATGGTCCCTCCCTGGATCACAAATCCCTCTGGTATACCGTAGACTACCGCATGCGAGAATCGCAACATCAAAATCAACTTTTTGAATGTTTGCTCTCAACGTATTGTTTTTATTCTGTTATTCCCTGCTCTTGGATGATGCGCGCGTGGTACTTCTGGAACGGCTCATCGCCCAGATAGCCCTCTTCGTTGATCCAGTTCAGCAAGTTCAACGTAGTCCAGCGCCCAAAGGCACCCGGCATGATTGCAACAGCGGCCTGAGTCGCGCGCTGGTCGGGTGCGACTTCTTGCGGGAAGAACATCATTGTGGGCGTAAACAGTGCATTCCAGCGCCGCACCATGTCTTTCTCGGGCAAAGTCGTGCCATCGAAATCAGTGACCTCAACGTCACCGAACATATTGATCTGCACAACAAAAAAATGCTCGTTCAAAGCAGCTGTAACCTCGGGCTGCGGAAACACCTCTTCGTGCATTTTGGTGCAATAGATGCAGCCACGCTGTTCAATGATCACCATCAGCCGCTTGCCTTCGGCGTTTGCCTCCTCAAGGTCTTCTCGCAGATCCTTGAACGTGTCGCGCATCCAGTCGGCCTTGTGCAGCCCGTCGTCACCCAGCGTGACGGCAAGTGCCGGCAGCGCCACGATGATTGCGGCGGCTGCTAAAATAGAGCGTAAAAACATGGGGTCGTCCTCCTATCCTACATTCCCAAAGGCGGGCATCACTTCGATCATCCACTGCGCGATGTAGTTGACCGAATTGGTCGCAATCAACACAGCAAAAACGATCAGCATAAGGCCCATCGCGCGTTCAACATATCCCAGATAGCGGCGATTGCGTTGCAGCCACCCCAGGAACGGCCGCGCGAACAGTGCCGCAATCACAAACGGCATCGTCATCGCCAGCCCGTAAACCAGCAACAACAGGCCCCCGCGCCAGACCTCGCCCATGCCGCTGGCCACCATCAGGATGGCCGCCAAGGCCGGACCGACGCAGGGCGTCCAGCCAAAACCGAACGCCAACCCCATCAGATAAGCGCCCAGAATCGTCGTCGGTGCAGCGGTGCTTTCAATCTTGGCTTCGCGGTAAAGCAATGGCACCCGGACGACACCCAGAAAATGCAGCCCGAAAAGCAACAGGATGCCAGCCGCTACATACCGTAACGTGTCGCGCCACATGCCAAACGCCTGCCCAATAGCTGTTGCACCCATGCCCAAAAGAACAAAAATCGTCGTCACGCCCAGCGCGAAGAAGATCGCCGAAATGATCAACCGCTTTTGTACGCCCGCGCTGATTTCAGTGTCCGAGCGCAATTCGTTCATGGACAAACCTGCCATGTAACATAAGTAGAATGGCACCATTGGCAGCACACAGGGCGTGAAGAATGATAACAACCCCGCAAGGGCCGCCCCGAAATAGCTTACATCCAGCATGAATCCCCACCCTTGATCACAAAACGTATTCACATTAAGATTATTGAATGTTTACACGCTTGACTACTCATTTTCTTCTGCGCTGTGCTGCAGCCCTCGTCGCAATGACGGTGGCGGCCACATCTGCATGGGCAGAAACGCAGCTGCTTATGGCGGAAGAGCCCGGATGCATGTGGTGCGCACGGTGGAATGAGGAAATTGCCCCGATTTACCCCAAGACCGGCGAAGGTGCTGCCGCCCCATTGCGGCGGATGAATATTCAGAAACCAACACCTTCTGATATTGTGCTAGACCGCCGTGTCACTTTTACACCGACATTTATTCTTTTGGTGGATGGTGCCGAAAAAGGTAGGATCGAGGGCTATCCGGGCGATGATTTCTTTTGGGGCTTATTGGGACATCTTCTTGATCAAGAAGGCATCAATTTTGAATTGAAAAACAGCACTGTGCAGGAAATGTGAGACGTTCCGCCGCAAATGCCGGGTAAAGGGGTAGCCAAGCACGCAATCGTCACCACATAAGGCGCGTGAAGGGGATCCTGTCAATACGCAGATAGAAAAGGCGTTGAGAGAAATGACACTACCGGTATTGGAAGGCATCATCGACGACGATCGCTTGGATGAGTTGATGGATAACGCCACGATTGCCACTAACTATCTCAAAGCGATCAGCCATGAAGGTCGCCTCATGATTCTTTGTCACCTTGCCACCGGCGAAAAATCTGTCACCGAGCTTGAAACACTTTTGTCGGCACGCCAGGCGGCCGTATCCCAACAGCTTGGGCGTCTGCGCGTTGAAGGCTTGGTGCGCCCGCGCCGCGAAGGCAAAACCATCTACTATAGCTTGACGGATGGGAAATCTCGCAAGATCATAAGCTTGGTCTACGAGTTGTTCTGCACGACGGATTGAGGATAGCCACC
The DNA here is from genome assembly GCA_023263855.1 of Yoonia sp. Lineage (GTDB taxonomy): Bacteria > Pseudomonadota > Alphaproteobacteria > Rhodobacterales > Rhodobacteraceae > Yoonia. Next base: position 35,581 of record JALQUF010000012.1, read on the forward strand.
TCCCCCGTCCAATTCGTTTGACGACACGAGGGAGGGAATACCAATGCTCGACGCATGGGGAGATGCGAACGTCGCCGCAGCCATTGGGCTGTTCGGCGGCGTTCTTTTGGGACTTGCAGCACGATTGGGACGGTTCTGCACGTTAGGCGCTATCGAAGACTATCTTTACGGTGACAACGACAAGCGTTTGCGGATGTGGGTTCTGGCGATTGGCTGCGCGGTTGTCGGCAGCTTTGGGTTGATGGCAACCGGTCTGTTTGACCCCGGCAAGTCGTTTTACATCTCACAACAATGGTCGCCGCTGGCCAGCATCGTTGGTGGTGGCATGTTCGGATACGGGATGGCCATGGCAGGCAACTGCGGCTTTGGCGCGCTTGCGCGGCTTGGCGGCGGGGATTTGCGGTCCTTCGTGATCGTCCTTGTCATGGGCATCAGCGCCTATGTCGCACTGTCCGGGCCACTGGCCTGGATTCGCGTCGCGCTGTTTCCCCCGCCCCAAACGGCCGCCATGCCCAGTGGCATCGCCCATACCCTGGGCGAAATCAGTGGCTTGCCTGTTGAAATGATCGGCCTTGTCATCGGTTGCCTACTGATTGGCGCGGCACTCAAAGCGCAGGTCTTGCGGCGCGATAAGACAGCCATGTTCTGGTCTGTTGCCATCGGTGTGGCTGTGACAAGCGCTTGGGCTGGCATGTATTACGTCAACGCAAACGGGTTCGAGGATTTGCCCGTTGTCTCGCACACGTTTTCTGCACCCGTCGGCGAAGCCATCCTTTATAGCATGACCGCCTCGGGGCAGACAGTGTCCTTCGGAATCGGATCGGTCGCCGGTGTCTGGATCGGGGCGTTTCTGGGCAGCCTGATCAAGGGACATTTCCGCTGGGAGGCTTGCGAAGACCCCCGCGAGTTGCGTCGCCAGATCATAGGGGCGGGAATCATGGGGGTAGGCTCGGTCATCGCGATCGGTTGCAGCATTGGACAAGGGCTGTCGGCTTTCTCGCTACTTGCCTTCAGCGCGCCTGTTACCTTCGCCGCAATCTTCGCAGGCGCCGCCTTGGGCTTGCGTCAATTGATCGTTGGCTTCGCCCCGGCCGAGTGACCCGCACCGGCCTTGGGCGAAGCCTGTGACACCGCCCCGCTAGTCCTTGGCGTAATCCGCCATGGGCGGGCAGGTACAGGTCAGGTTCCTGTCCCCCCAGACATTGTCTACGCGGTTGACCGGCGGCCAATACTTGTCCACGCGAAATGCGCCGGTTGGGAAGCATCCAACCTCGCGGCTATAGGGGCGGTCCCAGTCTTTCACGAGATCTTCCATCGTGTGCGGTGCGTTCTTCAGCGGGTTGTTGTCCGAATCCATCGTGCCGTCTTCAATCGCGCGGATTTCATCACGAATCCCCAACATCGCATCACAAAAGCGGTCCAGTTCTGCCTTTGTCTCTGACTCCGTCGGCTCGATCATCAAAGTGCCTGCAACCGGCCACGACATCGTCGGCGCATGAAATCCGCAATCGGACAAGCGCTTGGCGATGTCATCGACCGTGATATTGGCGCTTTGTGCAAAGGGGCGCGTGTCGATGATGCACTCATGGGCAACACGTCCCGTCGGGCCTTTGTATAGCACATCAAACGCCCCTTCGAGACGTTTGGCGATGTAGTTGGCATTCAGGATTGCAACGCGCGTGGCCTGCGTCAGCCCCTCGCCGCCCATCATCAGGCAATAGGCCCACGATATCGGAAGCAACGACGGCGAGCCAAAGGGCGCTGCACTGACGGCCCCTTCCCCGCCGTTGGGATCGCCCGGCAAATGCGCGATCAAATGGTCTTTCACACCAATCGGTCCCATGCCCGGGCCACCCCCGCCATGGGGGATGCAAAACGTCTTGTGCAGGTTCAGGTGGCTGACATCACCGCCCAGATCACCGGGGCGGCTCAGCCCGACCATGGCGTTCATATTGGCGCCGTCGATATAAACCTGCCCACCGGCTGCATGGGTAATCTCGCAAACATCGATCACGGTTTCCTCAAAAACGCCATGTGTCGATGGATAGGTGATCATGCATGCAGCAAGGTTGTCTTTATGCTCTGCCACCTTTGCCTGAAAATCGGCAAGGTCGATATCACCGTTGTCGGCGGATTTCACAGGCACGACTTTCCAGCCGACCATCTGCGCCGAGGCCGGGTTCGTGCCATGCGCGCTCATCGGGATCAGGCAGATGTTGCGGTGGCCTTCGCCCTGCGCCCGGTGATAGGCCGCGATTGTCAAAAGCCCCGCGTATTCGCCCTGCGCACCGGAATTGGGTTGCATCGAAATCGCATCATACCCAGTCACATCGCAGAGCTTGGCAGACAGGTCGTCGATCATCTCGGCATACCCCGCGGCCTGATCCTTGGGGCAGTAGGGGTGCAGCAGTGAAAACTCGCGCCAGCTGACCGGCATCATCTCGGCGGCTGAGTTCAGTTTCATCGTGCACGATCCCAGCGGGATCATCGCGCGATCAAGCGCAAGATCACGGTCCGCCAGACGCCGCATATAGCGCATCATCTCGGTTTCGGCCCGGTTCATGTGGAACACAGGATGGGTCATAAAATCCGTTGTCCGGATCAGCTTGTCCGGCATGTGATAGTGGGGCGTATAGTCTTTGTCTTGCCGCTCGATCCCGAAGGCCCGCCAGACACGTTCAATTGTCGAGGGTCGTGTGCGTTCGTCCAGAGTGATGCCAACCTTGGTGTCACCAACCGCGCGCAGGTTTATCCCTTCATCGACGGCTGATTTGATCACAGCAGATTGCAACGGCCCAACGTCAACCGTGATCGTGTCAAAGAACGTTGCGGGCCGCACGTCAAAGCCCGCCTGTTTCAAACCCTCGGCAAGACGCACTGTTTTGCGATGGATACGTTGGGCAATGGCTTTGAGCCCCTCAGGCCCATGGAACACGCCGTAAAACCCGGCCATGACAGCAAGCAAGGCTTGCGCCGTGCAGACATTCGACGTCGCCTTTTCGCGGCGGATGTGCTGTTCGCGTGTTTGCAGCGACAAGCGGTAGGCCCGGTTGCCGTGGCTGTCGATGGATACACCGACAATACGCCCCGGCATATTGCGCGCGTAGGCCGCTTTCGTGGCCATGTAGGCCGCATGCGGCCCGCCGTATCCGATGGGCACGCCAAAGCGTTGGGTGCTGCCGACAGCGATATCGGCCCCCATCGCCCCCGGCTCTTTCAGCAACGTCAGCGACAAAGGATCAGCCGAGATGATCCCAACCGCCTTATGGTCATGCAGTTCGGCAATCAGGTCCGTGAAATCGCGCAGATGACCATAGGTGCCAGGGTACTGAAAGATCGCCCCAAAGACGGTGCTGGGGTCAAGCGCCTCAGGGTCGCCGATGATGATCTCAATTCCCAGTGGCTGCGCCCGTGTTTTCATCACAGCAATGTTTTGCGGATGGCAGTTCTCATCCACGAAGAACCCGGTCACTTTGGATTTGCTGATCCGCTGGGCCATGGTCATCGCCTCGGCACAGGCTGTCGCTTCGTCCAGCAATGACGCATTGGCGATTTCCAACCCGGTCAGGTCGGACACCATGGTCTGAAAGTTCAACAGCGCCTCAAGACGCCCTTGGCTGATTTCAGGCTGATAAGGGGTGTAGGCCGTGTACCAAGCGGGGTTTTCTAGGATGTTCCGCTGGATGGCTGGCGGCGTGACGGTGCCGTGATACCCTTGGCCGATCAGCGAAGTCAGCACTTTGTTTTTTGATGCCGTGACCCGCATATGATGCAGCAATTCGCGTTCGGATTTGGCCTTCCCGAAATCCAGCGGTGCTTTCTGGCGGATTTTCGCAGGCAAGGTATCGTCGATCAGCGCATCAAGGTCCTTCGCGCCCACAACTTTCAGCATCTCGGCCATTTCGGCAGGTGAGGGGCCGATATGACGGCGGTTTGCAAAATCGTAGGGCAGATAGTCGGTGGGCGTGAAGGTCATGGGGGCAGTTCCTTAGCCAATCATTGCAGTATAGGCGGCTTCATCCATCAGATCGTCCATTTGGGACGGATCGGATGGTTTGATCTTAAAGAACCACCCCGCACCCAAGGCATCGCTGTTGGCAAGGCTGGGATCATCCGCAAGGGCTGTGTTCACTTCGGTGATTTCCCCATCGACCGGGGCCATGATATCCGAGGCCGCTTTTACACTTTCGATAACCACGATTTCATCATCTTTGCTGACTGTAGCGCCCACTTCGGGCAGCTCGACAAAGACCAGATCACCAAGCTGGGTCGTGGCGTGTTCGGTGATCCCGACCACATAGACATCCCCTTCGGCGCGCAGCCATTCGTGCTCTTCAGTGTATTTCATTGGTATTACTCCCTTTTATCTTTTGAAATTCGCTGGCGTGAACGGCATGGGTGCAACTGTCAGTGCCTGACGTTTCCCGCGCAATTCGCCAAATATCTGTGTGCCGACAGTGGCATGGGCCGCCGCGACATAGCCCATCGCAACAGGCTTGCCGACCGTTGGACCAAAGCCCCCCGACGTAATCATGCCAATCGGGTCTGTCGCCTCCGCATCCGCAAAAAGCACAACGCCTTCGCGCATTGGGGCCCGTCCCTGTGGCATTAATCCAACACGCTTGCGTGCTGCACCGTTTGCCATCTCGGCCGCGATCCGGTCAGCACCCGGATAGCCGCCCGCGCGCGCCCCACCGGGCCGGCGGACCTTTTGGATCGCCCACGTCAGCGCGCCCTCGACAGGCGAAGTCCTAGCGTCAATGTCATGACCATAAAGGCAAAGCCCCGCTTCCAGACGCAGACTATCGCGCGCACCCAAACCGATTGGTGCGACAGCAGGATGGTCCAATAGCACTTGCGCGATGCGGGGGGCATCCTTTGCCGGAATAGAAATCTCATACCCGTCTTCGCCGGTATAGCCTGACCGCGACACCCACGCCCACACGCCATCAAGCTCCAAGGTTGCGACATCCATAAACCGCATTTTGGCGGCGCGCGGGTCCAATGTGGCCAACACGGATTCAGCGGCGGGCCCTTGCAGCGCAAGTAGCGCACGATCAGTGATTTCCGTCACAGTCAGTTCAGGTTCAAGCGCCGCCTTTAAATGGGCAATATCGGCAGCTTTGCAGGCTGCGTTGACCACCATAAACACGTGATCCCCTCGGTTCGCGAGCATCAGATCATCGGCAATCCCGCCATCTGCATTTGTAAAGAACCCATAGCGCTGGCGCCCTTCTGCAAGGCCCAGAATATCAACAGGGATCAGGCGCTCTAGCCCGGTGGCGACGGCAGCGTATGATGCACCTTTTATGATGACCTGCCCCATATGGCTGACGTCGAATAACCCCGCTTTGGCGCGTGTATGCAGGTGCTCTTTCATCACACCAGGCGGATATTGTACGGGCATCTCATATCCGGCGAAGGGAACCATTTTGGCCCCCAGCGAGACATGCAAAGCATGAAGTGGCGTTTTTTTCAGATCGGTCATGTCTCACTCGCCTTTCCGGGGGCCAACAAGACTTATATCAAATCAGGCGGCACCTTTTGATCGCGCAGGAATAGCCCTGTGCAACGGTGCCTCCTCTGTCCTTGTCGCCTGAGATCGCTATCCCTTCGGCGGGCGCGCAAAGCGCCTCTCTCCAGAGTCTTAGATCATGACGCTGGTCCTGTAGCCTGAGAGTTTCCGAGGCAGTTGCTCCTTCGGCACCAGTTATCTGGTTCTCCCAACGTCATATCGTAAGTGTTTCGTATCGGAAACCCACGCCGGATGGCAAGCAGGATTTAGTGGTTTGTCGATGCGATACGAAGGACACGCCATTCACCCAACGCGCACAGGCAGTTTTAGCCCTGTTTTTCCAAACGATCAGCAAGCTTGTCCAGCATCTCGAGGCATTTGACCAATTGATCGCTCGACAGGAATTCATCCGCCTTATGCGCTTGCGCAATGGACCCTGGTCCGCAAACCACGACATCCATGCCGATCTTCTGAAAGATCCCTGCCTCGGTGCCAAAAGGCACCAGATCTGCCCCATTCGCTCCGGTCAATTCAGCCACGATCTGCCGCGCGGCGTTGTCGTCTGCCGGTTCAAGCCCGTCGACCTCGCCCATGGTTTGGGTTTCAATCTCTGCTTGCGGGAAAACACGACGCATTTCCGGCAGCAGCACATCATCGCAATAATGCTGCAAACTTTGCTTCACGAATGCAGCGTCCGAGGCCTGCACCGGGCGCATTTCCCAATCAATCTGTGCTTTCGGCGCGATTACATTGTGCACTTGTCCACCATTGAAGGCGCCGACATTGATGGTCGTCCAAGGCGGCTCAAAGCGGCTGTTTGCGGGGGCTTTGCTGCGCAAGACGTTTTTAAGCTCCAACAGTTGCGTGACATAGCGCACTGCATATTCCACAGCATTTACGCCCCGGTCGGGGTCAGACCCGTGGCCCTCAAGCCCATGAAAATGGGTCGTGTATTCGTAGCAGCCCTTGTGCCCTTCAACGATCCGCATTTCGGTCGGTTCACCAATGATAGCAACGTTCGGTCTGATGCCCCGCTCGATCAGCGTTTCGGCAAGATGCCCTGCCCCGATGCAGCCTGTTTCCTCGTCATAGGTGAAGGCAAAATGCAGCGGCCTGTCCCGCACCTTGCGCGCAAAGACAGGCGCCATGGCGATGGTCGCTGCGATGAACCCCTTCATGTCGCACGTCCCGCGCCCGTAAAGCCGGCCATCATGAACCGTCAGCTTGAAGGGATCCGTCGACCAAGGCTGATCTGTGACAGGCACGACATCGCAATGACCGGACAGCAGTATGCCACCATCAACCTCGGGTCCTAGCGTGCCAAAAAGGTTGGCCTTCTGCCCTGTCTCGTCAAGAAACACATCAACCTTGGCACCTGCCGCCTCCAAGTGGCTGGCAAGATAGGCAATCATCTCAAGATTGCTGTCGGTCGAAACAGTCGGGAAGGCAATCAGGTCGCCCAGAATTTCCAGGGTCCGCGCAAACAAAGGCTCAGTCCTTCACAAAGAGCTTGCGCTCCACGGTACACAACGTCTCGGCCGGGCCTGTCTCATTGATCAAAATGGTCTCGGTCGTCTCAAGCCCCCAACTGTCCATCCAGAGCGCCGGCATGAAGTGAAAACTCATACCGGGTTCAAGCACGGTTGTGTCCTCCACCCGGATCGAGGCTGTGCGCTCACCCCAATCGGGCGGGTAACTCAGACCGATCGGGTAGCCCATCCGCCCCTCGCGCGCGATGCCATGTTTGGTCATCACACCCATAAAAGCACTGGCGATATCGCATGTGCGATTGCCCGGGCGGGCCGCATCCAGCCCGGCTGTAATCCCCTCCATCTGCGCGTCGGCAACACGGATCATGTCGTCTGATGGCGTCCCCAAAAAGATTGTCCGGCAAAGTGGCGCATGATAGCGGCGGTAGCAGCCTGAGAGTTCAAAGAACGTAGCTTCGTCTGCCTTCATCGGCTCACCGTTCCACGTCAAATGCGCTGCGGTTGCATCAAGCCCAGACGGGGTCAGCGGCAGGATCGCGGGATAATCCCCCCAATCATCATCTACCCCTGTGATACCTGCATGCAGGATATCCGCGACCAGATCGTTCTTGCGCACCCCCGGTGCGGCACGCGCCAAGGCTGTCTGCATCACTTTGTCCGAGATACGCGCCGCCTTGCGGATGAAGCTGATTTCTTCATCCGATTTCACCAATCGCTGCCAATTCACCAAGGCGGTTGCATCGACCAGTTTGGCGTCAGGCAAGGCATCCCCCAACACCTGATGGGCTTTGGCGGAATAGTAGTAGTTCTCCATCTCGACCCCGATGCGCGCCCGGTCCAGCCCCATTGCTTGCAGATGTTCAGCCAAATCCTGCATTGGATGCACCACCGTCGACTGCACATAATGGTCGCCATACCCGCGGATGTTGTCAGGGTGCATCCAGCAGGTCCGCTGTCCCCCCAGCATGTCCATATTACGGCCCCACCAGACCGGCTCGCCCTCAAGCGTAAGGATAACGCCCTGATGGACATAGAACGACCACCCGTCATAGCCGGTCAACCAAGCTTGATTGGACGGATCCGTGACAAAGACCGCGTCCAACCCGGCAGCGGACATCGCGGTCCGTGTCTTGGCAATACGCCGGTCATACTCAGCTTTGCTGAAAGGGGCATTTTGTTGCGGCATATTCTTATTCCTTTCGATGCTGGGGGCTTCTGATCTCAGCCCAAGACCGCGTCCACGGCACGTTTTGTGGCGGCAACGACCAAATCGGCTTCTGGCTTGCTCAGGCAGAATGGCGGGGCAAAGCCGATGATATCACCCTGCGGCATCGCCCGTGCAATCACGCTGTCTTGAGCCAGCATCTGTGCTGCAATCTGCGGAGCTATCTTGGCTGAGGCATCAAAGAAAGTGCGTGTATCCTTGTCCTGCACCAACTCGACCGCGCACAACAGCCCCTCGCCGCGCACATCGCCTACATTGGGGTGATCGGCCAAGGCGTCACGCATGGCCGTATTCAGATAAGCGCCCATTTCGCCCGCATTTTGTACAAGCCCAAGCGTATCAATCAGATTGAGGTTCGCCACACCGGCGGCTGCCCCGATGGGGTGCGCCGAATAGGTCCAGCCATGCCCGATGGGGCCATTTTCATCTGTGCCGCGCTCAAGCACAGCCCAGACCTTTTCGGACACGATTGATCCCGACAGTGGCGCATAAGCAGATGTCAGACCCTTGGCAATGGTGATGATGTCGGGCCGCATGCCGTAATGCTCGGAGCCGAACATCGTTCCCAGCCTGCCAAAGCCTGTGACGACCTCATCTGCGATCAACAGGATATCGTGCTTGTCCAAAACAGCCTGGATTGCGGGCCAGTAACCGGCAGGTGGTGGGACAATCCCGCCCGTGCCCAGCGCCGGCTCGCCAATGAAAGCGGCGATGGTGTCAGCCCCTTCGCGGGCAATCAGTTCTTCCAGCTCTGCCACGCAATGCGCCACGAACTCTGCCTCGCTCTGGTCAAGATCGGCGCGGCGGAAATAATACGGGGCTTCTGTGTGCACGACCTGCGCCAAAGGCAGATCGAATTTGGCGTGGAACAACCCCAACCCGGTCAGCGATCCGGTCATCAAACCAGAGCCGTGATAGCCGCGCCACCGCGAGATGATTTTCTTTTTCTCGGGCCGCCCCAGTATGTTGTTGTAGTACCAGATCAGCTTGATGTTGGTCTCATTTGCGTCCGAACCAGAAAGCCCGAAGTAGACCTTCGACATATTGTCCGGCGCACGGTCCAGAACCATCTTGGCCAGTGTGATCGACGCCTCGGTACCGTGACCGACATAGGAATGGTAATAGGCCAGCTCTTTGGCCTGATCGGCGATGGCCTCTGCAATCTCGGGGCGGCCGTAGCCTACGTTGACGCAATAGAGCCCCGCAAAGGCATCCAGCATCCGGTTTCCGTCGCGATCCTCGATGTGGCAGCCTGACGCGCCCTTGATGACGCGCTGGGGCAAATTCCCGCGCGCGAATTCCGCCAGATGGGTGGAGGGGTGAAAAAAGTTGTCGCGATCCCATTGTTCCAGTTGATCGTTGTGTAGCATTGCTAACCTCATGGCTCTGACGGCGCGCCGTCTGTTTTCGAAATGAATGGAGCCGTTAGCGCGCGATAGCCGGTGCAAGACCAGCATTTGGCGGGAAAGCTCCGCTCA
>JALQUF010000130.1 GCA_023263855.1 Yoonia sp.
TTCTGAACAAGGACCACGTGATCTGCCACCTTGATGATGGCGCTGATCTTTACATGGAACTGACCGTCAATACCGGTAAGGGCTATGTCTCTGCTGACAAGAACAAGCCAGAAGATGCACCGATCGGCATGATGTCCGTCGATGCAATCTATTCGCCTGTCAAAAAAGTCAGCTATGACGTGCAGCCAACCCGTGAAGGTCAGGTTCTGGACTATGACAAGCTGACTATGAAGGTTGAAACCGACGGGTCGCTGACGCCTGATGATGCGGTTGCTTATGCTGCCCGCATTCTGCAGGACCAGCTGTCGATCTTCGTCAACTTTGACGAGCCTGAGTCAGCAACTGCTGGCGCTGATGATGACGGTCTCGAGTTCAACCCGCTTCTGTTGAAGAAAGTGGACGAGCTGGAACTGTCTGTCCGTTCGGCAAACTGCCTCAAGAACGACAACATCGTGTATATCGGCGATCTGATCCAGAAAACCGAAGCAGAAATGCTGCGCACACCGAACTTTGGCCGCAAATCTTTGAACGAGATCAAAGAAGTGCTGTCGGGTATGGGTCTGCACCTTGGCATGGACGTTGAGGACTGGCCGCCGGACAACATCGAAGATCTGGCCAAGAAGTTCGAAGATCAATTCTAAGAATTCGGGTGGGCTTTCGGGCCCACCCAAAAAATGCCCGCACTGGCGGGGAACATCTTGGGCATGGTGCCCCACTAACGGAGCCAGCGACACGCATCGCATCGGCCCATCCTAAAACAAAATGGAGACTATCACATGCGTCACGCACGAGGTTACCGCCGCCTGAACCGCACACACGAGCACCGCAAAGCGCTGTTCGCGAACATGGCTGGCTCGCTCATTGAACACGAGCAAATCAAGACAACTTTGCCAAAGGCGAAAGAACTGCGCCGGATCGTTGAAAAGCTGGTCACACTTGGCAAGCGCGGCGATCTGCACGCGCGCCGTCAGGCCAATGCACAGCTGAAGCAGGAAATGCACACAGCCAAATTGTTCGACGTGATCGGCCCACGCTACAAAGAGCGTCAGGGTGGTTACATCCGCATCATCAAAGCCGGTTTCCGCTACGGTGACATGGCGCCAATGGCGATCATCGAATTCGTTGACCGCGATGTCGACGCCAAAGGTGCCGCTGATAAGGCCCGTCTGGCCGAGTACGAAGCTGCCGAGGATTAATTCCTGCCGCTTGACTGATTTGAAAGCCCTGCCTTTACCGGCGGGGCTTTCGCTTTTTCGCACAGAGCATATGTTCCAATCATGGCCGACCTTTTTGACAGCCCATCCACTGATGCCCCCGCAGGCCCGCGCCCGCTGGCGGATCGGTTGCGGCCCAAGACCCTGTCCGAGGTCATCGGCCAGCAGCAGGTGCTGGGACGGGATGCGCCTTTGGGGACGATGTTGGCATCAGGGTCGCTGTCGTCTTTGATCTTCTGGGGGCCGCCCGGTGTGGGCAAGACCACGATTGCGCGCTTGCTCGCGGATGAGACCGACCTGCATTTCGTTCAGATCAGTGCGATTTTCACTGGTGTGCCGGAGCTGCGCAAGGTGTTTGAAGCAGCTAAAATGCGCCGGCGGAACGGCAAAGGCACACTGCTGTTTGTCGACGAAATTCATCGTTTCAACAAAGCCCAGCAAGACGGGTTTCTGCCCTATATGGAGGATGGCACGATCCTTTTGGTGGGGGCTACAACAGAGAACCCCAGCTTTGAATTGAATGCCGCTGTATTAAGCCGGTCGCAGGTGTTTATTCTGACGCGGCTGGACCTGCGGGACCTTGAACTGCTGGCCCAGCGCGCAGAGAAGGAATTGGGCAAAGCGCTTCCCTTGGATGGCCCTGCACGCGATGTGTTGTTGGAGATGGCCGATGGCGATGGCCGCGCGTTGCTTAATCTGATTGAGCAAGTCGCTGCATGGAAAACAGATACCAAGCTGAACACCGACGATCTGACCAAGCGTTTGATGAAGCGCGCGGTGAAGTACGACAAATCCGGCGAAGAGCACTACAACCTGATCAGCGCCTTGCATAAGTCTGTGCGCGGATCAGACCCGGACGCGGCGCTTTACTGGTTTGCGCGGATGCTGGCAGGGGGCGAGGATCCGCGCTTTCTGGCGCGCCGCATCACGCGCATGGCGGTTGAGGATATCGGACTGGCTGATCCGCAGGCGCAGGCGGTGTGCCTGCAGTCCTGGGAAACCTATGAACGACTAGGCAGCCCTGAGGGTGAACTGGCGCTGGCACAGGCTGTCACTTACCTCGCGCTCGCCCCGAAATCGAATGCGACCTATGTGGCCTACAAGGGCGCAGTTGCGGCGGCCAAGAAAACAGGGTCAGAGCCGCCACCTGCGCATATTCTGAATGCGCCGACGACGCTGATGAAGGAACAAGGGTTTGGCGCGGGCTACAACTATGATCACGATGCCGAGGACGGGTTTAGTGGGCAAAATTACTTTCCTGAAACCATGAAACGGGGGGTCTACTACATCCCCGTTGATCGCGGGTTTGAGCGGGAGCTGAAAAAACGGGTTGATTACTTCGCGGGGCTGCGCGCCAAGCGTGGCAAGAATTGACAATGCCGCAGCGAACCGCCACAGCACCCGCATGATGACAACTTTAATCTCTGTAGCTCTTGGCGGGGCGATTGGCTCTGTGCTGCGCTATCTGGTCGGTTTGACCGTGGCGTTTCCGCTGGGCACGCTGACGGTTAATGTGATCGGGTCTTTTGCCATTGGCTTGATCTGGGTACATCTGGCGGATCGCGGATTGCAGCACTGGCTTCCCTTTGTGATGACAGGGCTTTTGGGTGGCTTCACGACCTTTTCAGCATTCACTTTGGATGCGTTGCGTTTGGTGGAAGAAGGCCGCGTGACGGCTGCGGGTGCCTATGTGCTGGCATCATTGGTGGCGTCCGTGCTGGCCTGTGCCGTGGGCCTTTGGATCGCGAGAGGAATGACAACATGAGTGGCGTGCAAACACGGGTGATAGGCCCCGATGATGGTGATCAACGGCTCGATCGGTACTTGCGTCGACTGTTCCCGCATCTGACCCAAGGGCGCATTGAAAAGATGTGCCGCAAGGGTGAACTGCGTGTGGACGGTGGCCGTGTGAAGTCGAACACGCGGTTGGATGTTGGCCAGAAGGTCCGCATCCCGCCCTTGCCCACCGAGGAAGAAGCTGCAGCCGCGGCGAACCTTGCCAAGCGGGGTGTGACCAAGGCGGATGCCAAACTGATCCAGTCCTGTGTGATCTACAAAGACGACCATATCATCGCGATCAATAAACCCCCCGGTCTGGCAACGCAGGGCGGGTCAAAGACGACACGCCATGTCGATGGTTTGGCCGAGGCGTTGATGTTTGATTACGACGAGAAGCCGCGTCTGGTGCACCGTTTGGATAAGGATACCTCGGGCGTGCTGTTGCTGGCGCGCACGCGGATGATGGCCAAGCAATTGACCGAGAACCTTAAACATCGTGAGACGCGCAAGATTTATTGGGCCGCCGTCGCGGGTGTGCCGCATCCGCGTGCGGGCACGATCAAATATGGTCTGGTCAAGGCGCCAGGTCATGGGCGTGGCGGTGAGAATGAAAAGATGCGCTGCGTGCATCCGCGCGATCTGGACAGTGTGGAGGGCGCCAAGCGCGCGACCAGCGATTATGCCGTGATGGATACGCTGGCGAGCCGTGCGGCATGGTGCGCCTTGGTGCCGATTACGGGCCGGACGCACCAGTTGCGCGCGCATATGGCCGAGATTGGGCACCCGATTATTGGCGATGGCAAGTACGGTGGTTCGGGTCAGGAAAACCTTGGTGATGGCTGGGGCGCTGGTATGGGCAGTGAGATCGGGCGCAAGCTGCATTTGCACGCGCGTAGCCTGACGATCGAGCACCCTGCAACCGGCGCGACCCTGCATCTGACGGCGCCATTGCCTGAACATATGCAGAATACATGGGATTTCGTGGGCTGGGTTGTGGGCCATGCCCCCGTTGATCCGTTCAATATGCCTGATGAGTGACTTGCGATTGGTGATTTTTGACGTCGACGGCACGCTTGTCGACAGTCAGGCCGAGATTATGGCAGCGATGACTCTTGCCTTCGGGGCCGAGGGCATGGTGATGCCGGATCGGGCGACGGTGCTGTCCATTGTCGGCTTGTCATTGGCCGAGGCGTTCCATGTGCTGTGCCCTGACGCGGATGAGGCCCGGCGGGCGCGGTTGGTCGCGGCTTATAAAGCGTCTTTCATGCAACTGCGCTCTGACAATCAGGAAATGGGCCCGCTGTTTCCCGGTGCGCTAGAGGCGATCGCGGCCTTGCGCGCGCAGGATGATACGTTGCTGGCAGTGGCGACGGGCAAGTCGCGGCGGGGCTTGGATAAGGTTTTGGAACGGCATGGGCTGACGGGTGTGTTCCACTCTGAACAAGTGGCAGATCATCATCCTTCAAAGCCGAACCCGTCGATGATCCTGACGGCGTTGAATGAAACGGGTGTTGCGCCGCAAAAGGCAGTCATGTTGGGTGATACCACCTATGACATGGATATGGCGCGTGCCGCGGGGATCAGGACAATTGGGGTGACATGGGGGTATCATGCCCCCGACACCCTGCGCGCCGACGTGATGATTGACGACTTTGCAGCGCTGCCCGGCGCTGTGGACCAACTGATAGGGCTTGAAAGATGAGCGATTGGCAACCCAAACGATTTTGGAAACAAGCGCAGTGTGAGGCGTGTGATGGCGGCTTTACCGTCAAACTGGATGGACGACCGGTACGCACACCGGCCAAGGCCCCGCTGACACTGCCAACACAGGCGATGGCCGATGCGATTGCGCAGGAATGGGATGCCCAGCAAGAACTGATTGATCCACGCACGATGCCAGTGACGCGTGGGGCGAATGCAGCGATCGATAAGGTGCGCACCCAGCGCAACGAAGTGATCGGCTTGCTTGCAGAATATGGTGACAGCGATTTGCTGTGCTATCGGGCGGCCGGGCCGGATGGGTTGATCAAGCGGCAGGCCGAGGCATGGGATCCGATGTTGGATTGGGCCGCCGACACGCTGGGCGCGCGTCTGTTCGTGGGCGAAGGGGTGATGCACGTTCGGCAAGATCCCCAAACACTTGCCAAACTTACGGAAGAAGTCGCTGCGTTCGACGACTTTGCCTTGGCCGGTGTGCATGACCTGATCAGCCTGTCAGGCTCTTTGATACTTGCGCTTGCGGTCACGAAAGATGCCATTGCGGTTGATGATGCCTGGGCGCTTTCGCGCATTGATGAACATTGGCAAATCGAACAATGGGGCGAGGACGAAGAGGCCACTGCAACCGAAAAGACCAAAAAGACAGCCTTTTGCGATGCAGCACGATTTTATCGTTTTTCCCAAGGATAATGGAAACGCACTATTCTGTGCTGAATCACTATAAATTGCTTAATTTCGCGACATTTGCCTGTTGTTTTGCCCGTCCGGCCCTTGACTCTATGCAAGAATAACCAAAGTCTTGGTGCATTGAGTTGGTTTGTTCCATCTCATTCATCATGACTGTCTATCGGGACGGGATAAAAATTGGCCACCCCGCGTTGGGGTGGAAACTCAGGAAGAGGTAAAAATGAAAAAAACCGCATTTTACGGCGCACTGACTGTTGCTGGCTTTGCCGCAAGCATGGCATCTGCCGCAACACTGGATGACGTCAAAGAGCGTGGCGTGCTGAACTGTGGCGTGACAACTGGCTTGGTCGGCTTTGCATCACCTGATGCGAATGGCGTCTGGGATGGCTTTGATGTTGGTGTATGCCGCGCTGTTGCAGCCGCTGTTCTTGGCGACAGCGACGCTGTCGAGTTCGTTCCAACAACCGGTAAGACACGCTTCACTGCACTCGCTTCTGGCGAGATCGACATGCTGGCACGTAACACCACATGGACATTCAGCCGTGATGTTGACCTGAAGTTCGAATTCGTTGGCATCAACTACTATGACGGTCAGGGCTTCCTGGTCCCGCGTGACCTTGGTGTTTCTTCCGCGAAAGAACTTGATGGCGCGACTGTCTGCATTCAGACAGGTACAACAACAGAGCTGAACCTGGCGGATTACTTCCGTTCCAACAACATCAGCTACGAGCCTGTGCCAATCGAAACAAACGCTGAAGGCCAGCAGCAGTACCTTGCTGGTGCATGCGACGTATACACAACTGACGCATCCGGCCTTGCTGCGACACGTGCAGCATTTGAGAACCCGCAGGATCACGTTGTTCTGCCCGAAATCGTTTCCAAAGAGCCACTCGGCCCGCTTGTTCGCCACGGCGACAATGACTGGGGCGACGTTGTTCGCTGGACACTGAATGCACTGATCGCTGCTGAAGAACTGGGCGTGACATCTGCGAACGTTGAAGAACTGGCAGCTGCACCGACAGGTAACCCAGAAGTCAACCGTCTGCTGGGCACCGAAGGCGAACTGGGCGCGATGCTGGGTCTGGAAGCAGACTGGGCGAAAAACGCAATCGCTGCTGGTGGTAACTACGGCGAGCTGTTCGAAAAGAACATCGGTGAGAACACACCAATCGGTCTGGCACGCGGCCTGAACGCGCAGTGGACCGAAGGTGGTCT
The DNA here is from genome assembly GCA_023263855.1 of Yoonia sp. Taxonomy (GTDB): domain Bacteria; phylum Pseudomonadota; class Alphaproteobacteria; order Rhodobacterales; family Rhodobacteraceae; genus Yoonia. The sequence continues at coordinate 6,615 of JALQUF010000130.1, forward strand.
GCTGTACACTCCTCCATTCCGCTAAGGAATTCGGATAAGATCAAAGGGCGCGGTTCAAACCGCGCCCTTTCACCAAGACGATCATAAAAATCGGCGCAAACGAGTTGCAAAAGCAACCAAATCAAAAAGCGCCGAAACAACGGGGAATACATAATGACGTCGGTCACAGACCCACCACAGGGGTCGTTCCGCCTGTCGATGCTTATCAACGACACGCGCTATCGATCCTACACTTTCCAATTCATAGCCTTGGTGCTGCTGATTGCCTTCATGGCATATCTTGGTATCAACCTGGTAAGCAACCTGACGGCTCAGGGTTTGAACATCTCGTTTGGCTTTCTGAGTGATCCGGCGGGTTATGACATCAACCAACGCCCGATAGAATATGATAGCCAGTCATCGCATCTGCGTGCCGCCATGGTTGGTATTCTGAATACGTTGATTGTGGCTTTTCTCGCTTGTGTTACTGCGACGATATTTGGTGTGATTGCAGGCGTCCTGCGCCTGTCGAACAACTGGGTCGTCCGCAAGTTGATGGCGGTTTACGTCGAGATTTTCCGGAACATTCCCGTTCTGATCTGGATCATCATCATTTTCTCGATCATGACCGTGGCGATGCCGGCCCCGCGCGCGTTCCGGGGTGAGAATGCAACATCCAGCATGCTGTTTGATGCCTTCGCTTTCACCAACCGTGGTGTCTATTCCCCGGCACCGATCATTGATGGCGCAAGTGGTTGGATCGTCGTTGCAGTCTTTATTGCATCG
>JALQUF010000131.1 GCA_023263855.1 Yoonia sp.
CGATGGCAAGCGGCGAGCCCTTGCGCGCGGCGATCAACAGGTCGTCCTCGCCATCAAAAAGAAAGCACAACGCATAGGCGCCTTGCAGGCGTGCAATGGTCTGTTCGGCTGCATCACGCGGGCTTAACCCTTGATCGCGATAGTAATTGGCCAGCAAGGCCACGGTTTCCGTGTCCGTTTCGGTCTCGAACCCGATGCCTTGATCGGCAAGAAAGCTGCGCAATTCGCGGAAGTTTTCGATAATCCCGTTATGCACAACCGCGACACCGCCTGCGCGGTGGGGGTGGGCGTTGCCCGCATTCGGCGCACCATGGGTGGCCCAACGGGTATGGCCGATGCCTGCTTTACCGGCCAAAGGTTCATGCACCAGCAGATCTGATAGGTTCACCAGTTTGCCAACGGCCCGCCGCCGGTCCAGCCGCTGCTCGTGAATGGTCGCGATGCCCGCGCTGTCATAGCCGCGGTATTCCAGACGCTTCAGCGCCTCGACCAAGATAGGGGCGGCCTCGTGATCACCCAATACGCCAACAATGCCACACATGGTTAAGACCCTTTTGCTTTTCTGGCTCTGAGTTTTTCAAACAGGCGCACCGCAAAGCCCGCCTTGTTTTCCTGTTTCGCGCGCGCCACAGCCAGATCGCCCGGCGGCACATCCTTTGTCACGACCGATCCGCTGCCGGTCATGGCGGAATCACCCACGGTCACAGGGGCCACCAACATGGTGTTCGAGCCGATAAATACATCGTCGCCAATGGTTGTCTTGTGCTTGAAGACGCCGTCGTAATTGCAGGTAATCGTGCCAGCACCAATGTTGCTGCGCGCACCGATTGTGGCATCGCCGATATAGGACAGGTGGTTCACCTTGGCACCTTCTGCGATCTGGGCATTCTTCACTTCGACAAAATTGCCGATCTTCACATGCTCGGCCAGTTCCGCACCGGGGCGCAGACGCGCATAGGGGCCGACAACTGCCCCGCGTGAGACATGACAGCCCTCTAGATGGCTGAAGGCGCGGATCGTGGCGCCGGATTCAACCGTTACGCCGGGGCCGAAAACCACATTGGGTTCAATCACCGTATCGCGGCCGACGACAGTATCATGCGCAAAGAAAACGGTTTCAGGCGCGGTCAGTGTCACCCCGTCCGCTTGCGCGGCGGCACGGGCTTGTGTCTGAAACAGCGCCTCGGCGCGGCTCAGTTCGGCGCGGGAATTGATGCCGAGCGTTTCGCTCTCATCGCAGCTGACCACGGTGGCAGACAACCCGCGTGCGCGTGCAATGCCAATGATATCGGTCAGGTAATACTCTCCGGCTGCATTGTCATTGCCGACAGCACTGATCAGGTCAAGAAGTGTGGCGCTATTTGCCGCAATAACGCCGCTATTACAAAGTGTTACCGCGCGTTCATCATCCGTTGCGTCCTTGAATTCAACGATCCGGTCCAATTGATCATCTTTCATGATCAAGCGGCCATAGCGGCCCGGATCAGCGGCCTCAAATCCCAAGACGACAATATCATGGGTCAGTCGTGCCGCGCTCATCGCGGCAAGTGTTTCGGACCGGATAAACGGCGTGTCGCCATAAAGAACCAACGCATCGCCCGCGAAACCGTCCAGCGCCTTACGCGCCTGACCCACGGCATGTGCGGTGCCCAATTGCTCGGACTGGATCGCGAGCGTGATATCAGGGTCATAGGCTTTGGCCGCTTTTTCAACCAACGCCGCCCCGTGGCCGGCAACCACCACTGTCCGCTCAGGGGCCAGCGCAGCGCCCGATTTCATCGCATGCACCAGCATGGGGGCACCTGCGATTTCATGCAGCACCTTGGGCATGTCGGAATTCATGCGCGTGCCCATGCCTGCGCCCAGGATGATTAATGCGGTTGCCATTGCTGCCTCGAACCTAGTTGTTGCCTGCGACTTCTACTGCCCTTTTTCATTATCACAAGGGGATGGGGGTTCACATCAGTTTACATGGCGTTACAGAGTAGCGGACAAACAAAGGGCAGCCCCATGACAAAACGCACAGTGATTTTCGACCTAGATGGCACATTGGCCGACACCAGCGGAGATTTGATCGCGGCGGCGAATGCCTGTTTTCGGGGGCTAGGGCTTGGTGATTTGCTTGATCCGGCACAGGATTCCGCCACAGCGCTGCGTGGTGGGCGCGCCATGCTGACCTTGGGGTTTTCGCGGGTAGAAGGGTACGGGCAAGCGGATGTGGATGCGCAATACCCGATCCTGCTGGCGGCCTATGCCGAAGATATCGACACCCACACGGTCATGTACCCCGGTGCCATGGATGCTGTCGCGCGCCTGTTGTCAGCTGACTATGCCGTTGGCATCGCCACCAACAAACCCGAAGCGCTGGCCGAAACGCTGATGACCAGTCTTGGTGTGCGTGATGCTTTTGCCTCTCTGATCGGGGCCGATACGCTGCCGGTGCGCAAACCTGACCCCGAACATCACTTTGAGGCCGTTCGGCGCGCAGGCGGGGATACGGCACGCTCGCTTTTGGTGGGGGATACCGCCACTGACCGCGACACATCGCGCAACGCTGGTGTGCCGTCTGTTCTGGTTACATTCGGGCCGGGGCGTGATGATGTGTTGGCGCTTGATCCAGAGGCCACGATCGACAGTTATGACCAGTTGGATGACGTTGTGGTGCGGTTGATCGGCTGAATTGGCCTTAACGTCTGCGCCAAAGTGGCCATTTGACGTGGATGCAAACCGCCCCAAGAATGGCGGCATGACAGAGATATTCACAGGCAGCTTCACCCAGCAAGAACCGATCCCCGCTGAAGGGATCGCAGCGGCCAATGCCGTGATGCAATCGGGACGCCTGCACCGCTACAACACCAGCGGTGATGAGATTGCCGAAGCCGCGCTGCTGGAGGAAGAATTCGCCGCAACCGTTGGCGCGAAATACTGCCTTGCCGTGGCTTCGGGCGGCTATGCGATGACGACGGCCTTGCGCGCCAGCGGTGTGCAGCACGGAGATCACGTGCTGACCAATGCCTTCACCTTGGCCCCGGTTCCCGGCGCAATCGCGGCTGTCGGTGGTGTGCCCGTGTTTGTCGGCGTCACGACGGATCTGGTGATTGATCTGGATGATCTGGCCGCAAAGCTGGACCAAGCCAAGGTGCTGCTTCTTAGCCATATGCGTGGTCACATCTGCAATATGGAGCGGCTGATGGCGATGTGTGACGCGGCAGGCGTCACCGTGATCGAGGATTGCGCCCATACCATGGGGGCCGCATGGAACGGTGTGCCCAGCGGACGTTGGGGGCGCTTTGGGTGCTATTCGACACAGACCTACAAGCATATCAACTCGGGCGAAGGCGGCTTTCTGATCTGTGACGATGCCGAAGATATGGCGCGCGCGATCATGCTATCGGGCAGCTATATGCTGTTTGAAAAACACCGCGCCGCACCGCCGCCCGAAACTTTTGCCAAGATCAAATATGAAACGCCCAACATCTCGGGCCGCATGGACAATCTGCGTGCCGCTATTTTGCGCCCGCAACTGCGCGATCTGGCCACACAGGCGGAACGCTGGAATGCGCGGTACCGTGTGTTGGAAAACGGCTTGGCCGATACGCCGGGGCTACGCCTGATTCCACGCCCCGAAAAGGAACAGTTCGTGGCCTCGTCCTTTCAGTTCCTGTTGCTGGACTGGACGACCGAGGCGATTGAGACCGTGGTTGCACGTTGTGCGGCACGCGGTGTTGAGCTGAAATGGTTCGGCGGCGCAGAACCCAAAGGCTTTACCTCGCGCTATGACAGTTGGCGTTATGCGCCGTCCGCACCGATGCCTGCCTCTGATCGCGTCTTGGCCGGGGTCGTCGATATGCGTTTGCCGCTGACCTTCAGCCTTGAGGATTGCGCGATACTTGCCCGGATCATTCGGGCGGAAGTCTCGGCTGCCTATCAAGGGCAGGCGGCGGCAGAGTAAGCTTTACCGCCGACCCATCACATAATTCACCAGCAGGCTGCGATCATTTGGTCGATTACGTCCCTTCGTCCGGCTGGCTTGTCTGAAAAATGACTCGACAGGGCGCATCCTCACATTCTATTATTGAACAAGCGTTCAATTAATGCGGAGCTTCCGATGTTTCATGCCTCAATGACGTTCGATCTGGGTGAAGATGAAAATGCCCTGCGCGATATGGTGCACGACTGGGCACAGACCCGGGTCAAGCCGATGGCGGCCGAGATTGACCAATCAAACGCCTTTCCCCCTGCACTTTGGACCGAAATGGGCGAACTTGGTCTGCTAGGGGTCACGGTCGATGAAGCCTACGGCGGTGCGGGGATGTCCTATCTTGCGCATACCGTCGCAATCGAGGAAATCGCCCGCGCCAGTGCCTCGGTCAGCCTGTCTTATGGCGCCCATTCCAACCTCTGCGTCAACCAGATCAAGTTGAATGGAACCGATGCACAACGTGCGAAATACCTGCCGCGCCTGATCTCGGGTGAACACGTGGGCGCGCTGGCGATGTCGGAAGCGGGCGCTGGCTCTGACGTGGTGTCGATGTCCTTGCGCGCTGAAAAGCGCAATGATCACTACCGCCTGAACGGCAACAAATACTGGATCACCAACGGGCCGGATGCCGACACACTGGTGGTCTACGCCAAAACAGACCCCACGGCAGGATCGAAGGGTATCACCGCCTTCTTGATCGAAAAAGAGATGACCGGGTTCTCGACCTCGCCACACTTTGACAAACTGGGCATGCGCGGCTCCAACACCGCCGAGCTGATCTTTGACGATGTCGAAGTGCCGTTTGAAAACGTGTTGGGCGAAGAAGGGCGGGGCGTGCGTGTCTTGATGTCGGGCCTTGATTACGAACGTGTCGTGCTGGCAGGTATTGGCCTTGGCATTATGGCAGCCTGTCTGGATGAGGTGATGCCCTATGTCAGCACGCGCAAGCAGTTTGGTGAGCCCATCGGGAACTTCCAGCTGATGCAAGGCAAGATCGCCGATATGTACACCGCGATGAATTCAGCGCGGGCCTATGTCTATGAGGTGGCGCGCGCCTGTGATCGCGGAACAGTGACCCGGCAGGATGCTGCGGCGTGCTGTCTTTATGCATCCGAAGAAGCGATGAAGCAGGCGCACCAAGCCGTGCAGGCGATGGGCGGGGCAGGGTTTCTCAACGACGCGCCCGTCGCGCGCCTGTTCCGTGATGCCAAGCTGATGGAAATCGGCGCTGGCACATCGGAAATCCGCCGGATGCTGGTGGGACGTGAACTGATGGGGGCAATGGAATGAAAGCGCTTGCGCTGTTCTTGATGTTGCCCTGTGCCACATTCGCGCAAACCTTTGGTACGCCGCCGGTGGTTGAAGCCGCAGGCGTGACCGCACAAGCCACCGAAACAGACGCCTGTATCAATGATCAGGTCATCAAAGGGCCGGGTGGGCTGGTCACACGCGCCGCGCGCAGTTGCATCGGACGATCTGCGCGCGCCTGCGCGGCGGCGCCTGCTGTGTGCTACGGGCTTGAGCAAAGCTATTGGGATTGGCGCATTGCGCAAAACTACGCCGGGCTGCAAGCCTGGGTCGCAGACCGGCCCGATAGCGAAAGCAGTGATACGCTACGCACCTCTGTGGCAAACCCGGCAGCCGCGACAGCCAATGTGGCTTTGGAATGCGCCCTACGGATCGGCCAGAGCGGTGACAGCGAAACCGCCGAACAGGATATCGCCCGCTGCGAAATGCGCGAAACCGCTTTGATCGCGCTGGAGCTTGAGTTCACTGTAAGACAGGCGTGTGAAGGCGATATCGCCGGGGCGTTTGCCGCGTTTTGCACCAAGGGAACGGAATGAAACGCGCTTACTTTTTCCTGCCACTTGCCGGGCTTGTGGTGTTTGCAGGGTATCTTGGCCTGCAAACCGGGCAACTGCCGGGCGAGACCGAGATCATTAACCGCTACGCCGCTGCCTATCTGCAAACGGCCCCCAACGGGGCAAGCCCGACCGATTGCGCGGCCAGCCCGCACCCCGATCCTTCCGTGCGGATGGTGATCAATTGCACCCATCCGCTGGGGCTGACCACAACCTTTTATGTCGGACCGCGCGGTGAAACTTTGCCGGAACCAACAGGACCAGAAGCATGACAGATCGTCGTTTACATGAAGCCGCCCTGGCCGAGGTCGCACAGGCCGCACAAGCCGCAGCGCTGGGCGGGGGCGAAAAGTCGCGCGCGCGCCATCTGTCGCGCGGCAAGATGCTGCCGCGTGACCGCGTGGCAGGTCTGCTTGACCCCGGCAGCCCCTTTTTGGAAGTGGGCGCCACGGCAGCGCACGGCCTTTATGATGGGGCCGCCCCTTGTGCCGGTGTGATCGCAGGCGTGGGCCGCGTGAACGGACAGGACGTGATGGTGGTCTGCAATGACGCCACTGTCAAAGGCGGCACCTATTACCCGATGACCGTTAAGAAACACCTGCGTGCGCAAGAAATCGCAGAGGCCTGTCACCTGCCATGCGTCTATCTGGTGGATAGCGGCGGCGCGAATCTGCCCAATCAGGACGAGGTCTTTCCCGACCGCGATCACTTTGGCCGCATTTTCTATAATCAAGCGCAGATGTCCGCCAAGGGCATCCCGCAGATCGCGGTGGTCATGGGGTCGTGTACCGCAGGCGGGGCCTATGTCCCCGCGATGGCAGATGTCTCGATCATCGTGCGTGATCAGGGCACGATCTTTCTGGCTGGCCCCCCTTTGGTGAAGGCGGCCACAGGCGAAGTTGTCTCGGCCGAGGATCTGGGGGGCGGCGAAGTGCACACACGCCTGTCCGGCGTTGCCGATTATCTGGCCGAAGATGATGCCCATGCGCTGGCATTGGCGCGGCAGGCCGTTGCATCATGTAGCATCAATAAAGCATTTCCAGTCAACAGGTTGCCTTCCGAATCTCCTGCTTTGGATCCGGACACATTGTTTGACGTTTTGCCCGCCGACCTGCGCACGCCATACGACATTCGCGAAGTCATCA
>JALQUF010000132.1 GCA_023263855.1 Yoonia sp.
GCAGGGCTGCCCAAAGGTATTCTGCAGGTCGTTAACGGCGACAAGGAAGCAGTCGATGCGATCCTTTACGACGACACGATCCAGTCGGTCGGTTTCGTCGGCTCCACCCCCATTGCCGAATATATCTATGGCACGGGCTGTGCGCAGGGCAAACGCGTCCAGTGCTTTGGCGGTGCGAAAAACCACATGATCATCATGCCAGATGCCGATATGGACCAAGCCGCTGATGCGCTGGTTGGTGCCGGATACGGTGCGGCCGGTGAACGCTGCATGGCGATTTCGGTGGCGGTGGCCGTGGGCGATGAAACAGCTGACCGTTTGCTGGAAAGACTCGTCCCCAAGGTCGAGGCGCTGAAAGTTGGCCCCTACACCTCAGGCAATGACGTGGATTATGGCCCGGTCGTGACAGCCGCCGCCAAAGCCAACATTGGCCGTCTGGTGCAAACCGGTATCGACCAAGGTGCAAAACTGGTCGTGGATGGCCGCAACTTTAGCCTGCAAGGCTATGAAGACGGCTTCTTTGTCGGGCCTCACCTGTTCGACAATGTGACGAAAGACATGGATATCTACAAGCAAGAGATCTTCGGCCCGGTCCTGTCCACCATCCGTGCCCAGTCTTATGAAGAGGCGATCAGCCTTGCGATGGACCACGAATACGGCAACGGCACCGCGATCTATACGCGTGACGGCGACACTGCCCGCGACTTTGCCAACCGGATCAACATCGGCATGGTCGGTGTGAACGTGCCGATTCCTGTGCCGCTGGCCTATCACACCTTTGGTGGCTGGAAGAAATCCATGTTCGGCGACCTGAACCAGCACGGACCAGACGCGTTCAAGTTCTACACCCGGACCAAGACGATCACATCGCGCTGGCCCTCGGGGATCAAAGAAGGCGGCGAGTTCTCGATCCCGCTGATGGAATAATCTGCAAAGGCCCGCCTGCAAAGGTGGGCCTTTTTGCTGGCGGCATGATGCTTGCAATCAATACCGATCTGGGCATTATATGAACAAGCGTTCAATTCCTTGACGGGAGGCAAGAATGGACTTTGCTCTGACAGAAGAACAATCCGCAATTTTCGATATGGCCCGCGATTTCGGGCAAGAGCATATCGCGCCACACGCACGCACGTGGGAAAGCGATGGCACGATCCCCAAAGACCTTTGGCTGAAACTGGCAGAGCTTGGGTTTGGTGGCCTTTATGTATCCGAAGAACGCGGCGGATCAGGTCTGACGCGGCTTGATGCAACCCTTGTTTTTGAAGCCTTGTCGCAATCCTGCGCCTCTGTTTCGGCCTTTCTGTCGATTCACAATATGTGCGCCCGTATGATCGATGCCTACGGCTCGGATACGCTTAAAGATCGTATTTTGCCCAAGGCCCTGACGATGGAAACGATCCTGTCCTACTGCCTGACCGAACCGGGGTCAGGCTCGGACGCAGCCGCGCTCAAAACCAAAGCGGACCGCGACAATGCAGGCTACGTGCTGACCGGCACCAAGGCGTTTATTTCAGGTGGCGGATATTCGGACGCTTATATCGTCATGGCCCGCACCGGTGAAGCCGGCCCCAAAGGGATCAGCGCCATTGTGGTTGAAGATGGCGCAAAGGGCCTGTCTTTCGGCGGGCTTGAGGACAAGATGGGCTGGCGGTCTCAACCCACGCGGCAGGTCCAGATGGATAGCTGTGCCACCCCGGCAGAGAACCTTTTGGGCGAAGAAGGCCAAGGCTTCAAATATGCGATGGCGGGGCTTGATGGTGGGCGGTTGAACATCGCGGCCTGTTCGATTGGCGCAGCCCAGTCGGCTTTGGATCAAACCGTCGCTTATATGGCCGAACGCAAAGCCTTTGGTAAATCCATCGACCAATTCCAAGGCCTGCAATTCCGCCTGGCTGATATGGAAATTGCACTGGAATCGGCGCGCACCTTCCTGCATCAAGCCGCTTGGAAACTGGACCAAGGTGCGCCTGATGCGACGAAATTCTGCGCTATGGCCAAGAAGCTGTGCACAGAAACCGGCAGCGAAGTGGCGGACCAATGCTTACAACTGCACGGCGGTTACGGTTATCTGGCGGACTACGGGATTGAAAAAATCGTGCGTGATCTGCGCGTCCACCAGATCCTTGAAGGGACAAATGAAATCATGCGCCTGATCACCGCCCGCACCATGATCCAATGACCGATATCATCATTCGCAAGACCGGGCGCGCCGGATACATCACGCTGAACCGCCCCAAGGCACTGAACGCGCTGACTTGGGATATGTGTCTGGCGATCGAAAGCGCGCTGGACGACTGGCGCAGCGATTCCGACGTGGCGCTGATCGTGATTGATGGCGCGGGCGAACGGGCCTTTTGCTCGGGCGGTGATATCGCAGACATGTACGCAACCGGACAGCGCGGTGACTTTGACTATGGCCAGCGTTTCTGGCGCGATGAATACCGCCTGAACGCAAAAATCTACAATTACACCAAGCCCATTGTCAGTTTCCTACAAGGGTTCACCATGGGCGGTGGCGTCGGTGTGGGCTGCCATGCCTCACACCGGATTGTCTGCGAAACCAGCCAGATTGCCATGCCTGAATGCAGCATCGGGCTCGTGCCGGATGTGGGCGGATCGCTGATCCTGGCCAAGGCACCTGGGCATTGCGGTGAATACCTTGGGCTGACGGGCGACCGCATGGACGCGGGCGATGCGATCTATGTGGGATTCGCCGATCACTTTGTGCCGCAAGACGCATGGGACACCTTGAAAGAGACACTGATATCCAGCGGCGACCCAGCCGCTATTGATGCAGCAGCCACACCCGCACCAGCGGCCCGCCTTGCGGAATGGCAGGCCGAGATTGATCGCTGTTTTGCCGGTACCAGCCTTGGCGATATCTATCAGGCACTGACGGGCGATGATGGCCCGGCAAGCGCACAGGCCCGCAAACTGATGGACCGCAACGCCCCGCTGGGCATGGCGGTCGCGACACAGATCATCCAATCGGTCCGGCGCGATCCACGCATCGAAAACGCGCTCGACCACGAATTCCGCTTTACCTACCGCTGTGGCGCGCAGGGCGACTTTATCGAGGGGATCCGTGCGGCGATCATCGACCGTGACCGCACCCCCAAATGGCAACACGCCAACTGGCAGGACGTATCCGCAGAAGATGTGGCCGCCATGACTGACGACTTGGGCAGCAATGCGCTGCAATGGAAGGACACAACATGAAAATCGGATTTATCGGACTGGGCAACATGGGAGCACCGATGGCGGCCAATCTGGCCAAGTCGCATGACGTGGTGGGCTTCGACACAGCAGCCGCGCCAGAGGGTCTGACCTTGGCAGACAGCGCCGCAGCCGCAGCCAAAGACGCCGATGTGGTCATCACCATGCTGCCGAACGGCGCGATCCTGCGTGCAGTCGCCGCCGAAATCCATCCCGCGATGAAAGCGGGCGCTGTCCATCTTGATTGCTCAACCGTCGATGTCGAAAGCGCCCGCGCGGTTGCGGCGCAGGCAGATGCGGCAGGCCTGCGAGCCGTCGACGCACCCGTTTCCGGCGGAATTGGCGGGGCAATGAATGGCACGCTGACCTTCATGGCTGGCGGCACGCCCGAAGCCTTCGCCACCGTCCAGCCGCTCTTTGAGATCATGGGGCAAAAAGCCGTGCATTGCGGCGACGCCGGCAACGGACAAGCGGCCAAGATCTGTAACAACATGATCCTTGGCGTCACGATGATTGCGACCTGCGAAGCCTTTGTGTTGGCCGACAAGCTTGGGCTGGACCGGCAAGCGATGTTTGATGTGGTCAGCACCTCATCGGGCTATTCATGGTCGATGAACGCCTACTGCCCTGCCCCCGGCATCGGACCGCAAAGCCCGGCCGACAACGGCTATCAGCCCGGATTTGCTGCCGAGTTGATGCTGAAAGACCTGAACCTGTCGCAAATGGCGGCCGAAGCCGCCGATGCAGATACGCCCATGGGACAGGCCGCGCGCGACCTCTATGCGCAATTCGTAGAAGGCGAAAATGGCGCAGGCAAAGACTTCTCAGCCATGCTGCCGCGGTTCGCAGAGCGGACCCGGTCCACCATCTGATCGTCCGCCCTTATCTCGCAGGGATCGGCGAAATTGCGCCCATTTTGAACAGGTCGACGCAGTTGCGGTGACCTGTAGTCTTGCATGGCTGAAAACCACTCCCATTTCCTACTCATTCAGTCAGGAAAAAAGGAGTAAAAGATGGAAGACCCGAAAACACCGGCCTTGAACAAAGCAACCGTGTCGCAATGGTTGAAGAAAGACATCACACTCACAGCGCCCGGTTGGATTTACGCCGCAGCTGGCGTGGTATTGGTTGTCCTGCTTGGCATCGCGTTGGACTAGGCCATGAACTATAAAGCTTCTCTTGCAGCCCTTCTGTTGGTTGCGCCCGCCTTCGCCTTGGCCGAGCAGACAATCGCGGATCTCAAACCGAACACACAGGTGACAATCAGTGGAACTGTTGAACGGATCGCAGATGAAGATACGTTCATCCTGAGCGATGAAAGCGGGCAGATCGAGGTCTATCTGGGGCCCAATCTGGTGCCTGTCCCTGCAGGGACTGCCGTTACCGTCACAGGTATCGTCGATGATGGTCCGATCCCCGAAATCTACGCGGGCAGCCTGCAAACAAGTGACGGGCAGATCTTTACATTTGATCGCAGCTACGACTGATCACTCAGCCGCAACCTTACGGGCCGAAAGCATATCTTTCAGATATCGGCCCGTATGACTTTCAGGCACTTTCGCCACCTCTTCCGGCGTCCCTGTCGCGACGATCCGGCCACCGCCATCGCCGCCTTCAGGCCCGATATCAATGATATGATCTGCGGTTTTGATCACATCCAGATTATGCTCAATCACGATGACAGAATTGCCCTGATCGACCAATTCATGCAGCACTTCCAACAGCTTGCGCACGTCTTCAAAGTGCAATCCGGTGGTGGGTTCATCCAGAATATACAATGTGCGCCCTGTGGACCGCCGCGCCAGTTCCTTTGAGAGCTTCACGCGTTGCGCTTCTCCGCCTGACAGCGTCGTCGCTTGTTGGCCCACTTTGATATAGCCCAGTCCCACACGCATCAGCGCATCCATTTTTTCACGGATCGACGGCACAGCGGTGAAGAACGTCTGCGCATCCTCCACCGTCATGTCCAACACATCGGCAATGGATTTACCCTTGAACTTGATCTCAAGCGTCTCGCGGTTGTAGCGCGCGCCTTTGCAGGTTTCGCAGGTCACATAAACATCGGGCAAAAAGTGCATTTCGATCTTGATGACGCCGTCACCCTGGCAGGCCTCGCAGCGTCCGCCTTTGACGTTAAAGCTGAACCGCCCGGGTTTATAGCCGCGCGCCTTGGCCTCGGGCATGCCGGCGAACCACTCACGGATCGGAGTGAACGCGCCGGTATAGGTGGCAGGGTTCGACCGTGGCGTGCGTCCGATGGGGCGCTGGTCGATATCAATGACCTTGTCCAGATGCTCGAACCCTTTGATGGTTTCACACGGCCCTGGTGTCTGCCGCGCACCGTTTAGCTTCATCGAGGCATTTTTAAACAATGTCTCAATTGTCAGGGTCGATTTACCGCCACCGGACACACCGGTGACACAGACAAATTTCTGCAAAGGAAAGTCGGCCGTCACGTTTTGCAAATTGTTGCCCGTAGCCTTGACCACCGTCAGTTTTTTGCCTTTGCCTTTGCGGCGTTTGGTGGGCACCGCAATTGATTTTGTACCGACAAGATACTGACCCGTCTCGGAATTCTCGTTGGCCATAATCTCGGCCGGCGTTCCTTTGGCCACCACCTGTCCGCCATGCACACCAGCGCCCGGGCCAATGTCAAAGACATAATCCGCCTCGCGGATCGCCTCTTCATCATGCTCGACCACGATCACTGTATTGCCCTGATCGCGCAGGTTCTTCAGCGTGGTCAACAGGCGGTCATTGTCGCGCTGGTGCAAGCCGATGGAGGGCTCATCGAGCACATAAAGCACCCCTTGCAGGCCCGAGCCGATCTGGCTGGCCAAGCGGATGCGCTGGCTTTCACCGCCAGACAAGGTGCCGGAATTGCGCGACAAGGTCAGATACTCAAGACCTACGTTATTCAGAAACCCCAGACGTTCGCGAATTTCCTTCAAGATCGCAGCAGCAATTTCATTCTTCTGCTTGCTCAGCGCGTTGGGCACATCCTGACACCAATCGTAGGCCTCTTTGATCGACATCTTGACGACCTGCCCCACATGCAGACCGCCGATCTTCACTGCCAAAGCCTCTTCCCGCAAACGGTAGCCGCCACAGGTGCCGCAGTTGCGGTTGTTCTGGTAATTCTCGAATTCTTCGCGAATCCAGTTGCTATCGGTCTCGCGATAGCGGCGTTCCATGTTCGGGATCACACCCTCAAAGGCGCGTTCCACCTGATAGACGCGGCCGCCTTCATCATACCGGAATTTGATCTCTTCGGTGCCAGAACCGTAAAGGAACACCTGCTGAACCTTCGGATCAAGGTCTTTCCAGCGGGCGTTCTTGTTGAACCCATAGTGCTTGGCGATGGCCTCGATCGTTTGCAGGAAATACGGCGATTTGCCCTTGCGCCACGGGGCCAGGGCCCCATCCGCGATCTTGAGGGTCACATCAGGCACGACCAGTTGTTCGTCAAAAAACAGCTCAACCCCCAGTCCATCACAGGACGGGCACGCCCCGAAAGGCGCGTTAAACGAAAACAGGCGCGGTTCAATTTCGGGGATCGTAAAGCCGGACACCGGGCACGCGAAATTCTCGGAAAATGTCAGGCGCTCCGGGTCGCCTTCCTTTGGGGCCGTTTCCAGAATGGCGATACCGTCGGCCAGATCCAATGCCGTGCGAAAACTATCAGCCAGCCGTGTTTCCA
>JALQUF010000133.1 GCA_023263855.1 Yoonia sp.
CTCTATGAAGAGTTGGAAAAAGGAGAGAAAGGACTCGGAGATCAATCAGTTTCCTACGGACTAGAAGATGGTACGATTTCTCAGTTTCTGACCCCGTTCAAAATAAAACCACCATATCGCAACATTTCAATTGTATCCCAAAATCTATTGATAATCTGTTTTCTTGAATTCGATTGTTGTCTCCCTTCAAATTTGATTTAAACAATTTTGTTTAGGAGATGATCAATCTTTCACCAACTGGAATGGAACCATTGTTGGCCCAGCAAATGTAAGTCATCATATTTGGGTTGTCAAGAGTAAAATTTGAAATTTAGACCAACTTCGATAGCAGAATTTATTTCTTGAAAATTGTGTGTGGAGAGGACTATCCAAACTCTCCCCCTCACGTGAAGTTCCACTCAAAGATTAATTTGGATTGCGTTGACCAGCGACGTGACCCCGCGCTATGTCAAAGCGAACCCCGTCGAAGGCGGCAAGCAGGCCGTGGCCGAGGCCTATCGCAACCTGACCGCCGTGGGTGCGACCCCATTGGCCACAACCGACAACATGAATTTCGGCAATCCTGAAAAGCCCCGCATCATGGGGCAATTCGTGGGTGCCATCCAAGGCATTGGCGAAGCGGTCAAAGCGCTGGATATGCCCATCGTGTCGGGCAACGTATCGCTCTACAATGAAACCGACGGTACGGGCATTCTGCCCACCCCGACAATCGGGGCCGTGGGTATCATCCACCACCCCGACCAGATGATCACGGGCGAGATCCGCGAAGGGCATCTATTGTTGCTTTTGGGCGAAACAACAGGGCACCTGGGCCAATCAGCGCTTCTGGCTGAGGTCTATGGGCGTGCCGAAGGCGACGCACCGCATGTCGATCTGGCCGCCGAGAAGGCGCATGGCGATTTCATCCGCGCCAACCACGCCTATATCAAGGCTTGCACCGACCTGAGCGATGGCGGTCTGGCGCTGGCTGCGTTTGAACTGGCCGAAACCGCAGGTGTCGGTGTCACGCTTGATGTGGAAGATACACCAACGCTCTTTGGGGAAGATCAGGCGCGCTATCTGATTGCCTGCAACTTTGATCAGGCCGAAGCCTTGATGATTGCCGCCAACCAAGCAGGTGTGACACTGACGACCGTGGGCAAGGTCGGCGGGGATCAGATCACCTTTGGCAGCCAGAGCGCCCCGCTCGAAGAGCTTGGGCTGACTTTCCGGTCGGCCTTTGAAACCGCCGTGGCCTAAGTAGCATCCAGCGTCAAAAACGCCCGCCGGTGGCATCGCCACTTGTCCATCGGCATCCGCGTCCCTAATTTAGGCGTAACGAGCAAGAGGACCGCCAATGCCCATTACCGCCCATGAAATTGAAACGCTGCTGCGCGAAGGTTTTCCGGATGCCAGGATCAACGTCCAAGGCGACGATGGCGCCCATTTTGCAGCCGAAGTGATCGACGAAAGCTTCCGCGGCAAGAACCGCGTGCAACAACAGCGCGCCGTCTACGCCGCGCTGAAAGGCAAGATGGATGGCAACAATGGCGAGTTGCATGCACTGGCTTTGACAACCAAGGTACCAGAATAATGCTGCAAGGATTGCTCTTGGCCGTACTCGGCCCCCTGATGTTGCTGCCGTTCATAGTGCGACAGCTAAAACCCGCCCCTGTGAGATCCGTCTCGAAAAAGGACAAGACATGACAGCCCAAGACCAAATCAAAGAAACCGTTACCAGCAACGACGTTGTGCTTTTTATGAAGGGCACCAAGAGCATGCCGCAATGCGGCTTTTCCTCGCGCGTAGCCGGGGTGCTGAACTTCATGGGCGTCGAATTCAATGACGTCAACGTCTTGGCTGACGAAGAAATCCGCCAAGGCATCAAAGATTATTCCGACTGGCCGACAATCCCGCAGCTTTACGTCAAAGGTGAATTTGTTGGTGGCTGCGACATCATCACAGAAATGACGTTGTCGGGCGAATTGGATACGCTTTTTGCTGAAAACGGCGTGACCTTTGATCAGGCTGCCGCCGATAAAATCCGCGAAGCCAACGCATAAAGCAGACAGGCGGGCACCCTGCCCGCCTTTTCGCTAACGCGCTTCGACCTGCTCGGCCAGAGCCTCGGCGCGTGCGGCAATCTCAGCCAAAGCATCTGTCACGGCTGCAGGTACGACCGGCACTTCCACGCGGACAGGCTCTGGCGCGGGTTGTGCGTGCAACCTCTCCAAATCAGCGCGCATCTTGGCGGCTTCGGCTTCGAGTTCACGCACTTTGTCTTCCAGTCCGGCGGTTTTATCCGCCAGCATCAGCCCTGCCATCAACAGCATCCGCGCCTCAGGCACGCGCCCGATCTGTCCTGCCAGATGCGATGCCTCTGTATCCAGCATGGCGGCAGCAGAATGCAGGAAGTGCTCCTCACCTTCCTGACATGCCACTTCAAATGTCCGGCCCCCAATCGCGATTTCAACCTGCGGCATGGGATGTCTCCTCGATCAGGGGTTTCAATTCGTCCAATATGGCGTCGACCTCGGCCGCATCTGCGGAACGTTGGGCGCGCAAGGCTTCAAGCTCTGCCTCAATAGCCGCGTCATGCAGCTCGGGTGCCAGCCCCGTCGTGACTGTCTCGCGCAGCCTGGCGTTCATTTCGCGCAACTGCACGTTTGAGGCACGCAATTGCTGCAACTCTTCGTCCAGCTTCATCAGGTGCTTGCTCTGGGTCTCGGCCCGCAGGGTCAGGCTGGCAACTTGCGTGTCCTGCCGTTCTTTCAAGAGGCGCACCCGCTCGACCAATTCGGCGTTTTGCGCGCGCTCTTGCACAAGGGCGGCCTGCAACGCAGGATCGGCGGCGGCTTCTTGCGCAACAGGCGCATCCAACCCCTGCCTGATCCGGTCAAGTGCCGCTGTGATGCGGCTTTCCAAAGTACTGATGTCACTCATCCGCTCGTCCTTTCGTGGCACGACGGTCTTGTCGTTTTTGCCGTAAACCATGTAGAGCACCACGTTTTTTGCCACCACTGCAGCAGGCGGTGCGCCGAATCGTGCCTGTTGCTGATAAGCGTAAGCCATCAATCGTCCGCCCGCAAACCGGCGGGTGCCAAGAATATGAGTAACTTAGCCGTCACGCTTGATCTTGGGGTCCGGCCTGATATGACGCTGCAAAGCCAGTTATTCACCTTTCGAAGATAGGACCCGATCACCTTGGATATTGCAGCCCTGCGCAGCGCGCACCCTGACCATTGGATGAAAGCGACAGCCATCCGTACTTTGACACTGGATGCGGTTGCTGCAGCCAACTCCGGCCACTCCGGCATGCCCATGGGCATGGCTGATGTGGCGACGGTTCTGTTTGAAAAGCACCTGCGCTTTGACCCCAAAACGCCGGAGTGGCCCGACCGCGACCGGTTCATCCTGTCCGCAGGCCACGGCTCGATGCTGCTGTACTCCCTGATGTACCTCACGGGATATGAAGATATGCCGCTTGAGCAGATCAAAGACTTCCGCCAATGGGGCGCACGCACGGCAGGCCACCCTGAATTCGGCCACGCCCGCGGGATCGAGACAACAACAGGCCCGCTGGGGCAAGGCATTGCCAATTCCGTGGGGTTCGCCATCGCTGAAGAAATCCAGCGCGCCACCTGGGGCAAAAAGATCATCGACCACCACACCTATGTGATGGCCGGCGACGGTTGTCTGATGGAAGGCGTCAGCCAAGAGGCGATCGCGCTGGCAGGCATGCAGAAACTGTCCCACCTGATCGTGTTCTGGGACAACAACAACATCACCATCGACGGCACCGTCGATATTGCTGACATCACCAACCAGCCGATGCGGTTTGAAGCCTCGGGCTGGCACGTCCAGGAAATCGACGGCCATGATCCAGAGGCGATTGATGCCGCAATCATCGCCGCCAAAAAAGACCCCCGTCCGTCCATGATCGCTTGCAAGACCCATATCGCTTTGGGTCATGCCGCACAGGATACATCCAAAGGGCACGGCGCGTTGACCGACGCTGAACAACTGAAAGCCGCGAAAGAGGCTTACGGCGCCCCAATGGGTGATTTTGAAGTCTCTGCGGAAGCCCGCGAGCAATGGTCCGCCATTGGCATGCGTGGCGCTGCTGCGCATAAAGACTGGCACGACCGTTTCAACACGCTCTCCGCCAGCAAGCAGGCCGAGTTCAAACGTATCTATGCAGGCGAAGCGCCCAAGCGCCTGTCGGCCACAATCCGCGCGCTGAAAAAGCAAATCAGCGAAGGTGCGCCCAAAGTGGCGACCCGCAAGTCATCGGAAATGACCCTCGAAGTCATCAACCCGATCATGCAGGAAACCATCGGCGGCTCGGCGGACCTGACTGGGTCGAACAATACGCTGACCAAAGATATGGGCACCTTCCACCCCGACACCCGCAAGGGCCGCTACATCTATTACGGTGTACGCGAACACGGGATGGCGGCGGCCATGAACGGCATGGCGCTGCACGGAGGTGCGCGCGCTTACGGCGGTACCTTCATGTGCTTCACAGATTACGCACGCGGGGCGATGCGTCTGTCCGCACTGATGGGCGTACCAACCACTTACGTCATGACCCATGACAGCATCGGGCTTGGCGAAGACGGCCCGACACACCAGCCGGTCGAACATCTGGCTATGTTGCGGGCGACCCCGAACATGAACGTCTTCCGGCCCGCCGACACGGTGGAAACAGCCGAGGCGTGGGAGCTGGCGCTGACATCGCAGAAAACTCCCAGCGTGCTGGCGCTGACCCGTCAGGGCCTGCCGACCGTGCGGACCGAGCACAAGAACAAGAACATGGTCGCCCAAGGTGCCTATGTTCTGGCCGACGCGGAAGGCAAGCGTCAGGCGATTCTGATGGCCACAGGCTCGGAAGTCAGCATCGCGATGGAAGCGCGTGATCTGCTGCAAGCCGAAGGGATCGGCACCCGCGTTGTGTCCATGCCGTGCTGGGAATTGTTTGAAGAGCAGGAAGAAAGCTATCGCAAGCGTGTCCTGCCCGGCGGCCCTGTGCGCGTCGCGATCGAGGCGGGCATCCGCTTTGGTTGGGACCGCTGGTTGTTCGGCGAGCGCGGCAAACGCGAAAAGTCGGGCTTTGTCGGCATGCACGGCTTTGGGGCCTCTGCCCCAGCCGAGCGGCTGTTCAAGGAATTCGGCATCACGGCGCAGGATACCGCCGACAAAGTCAAATCCCTGATCAAATAAACCAAGACTTGTCCCACCCGGCGCAATCCGGGTGGGACAAACGCTAGCGCTGAAAGACGACCGGAAACCAGTCTTCGCGCAGTTTTTGCCCCGGCTTCATGTCGTGCCCCGGAAACGGCGGCGATGTCGGCCTCGGACGTTCCACATAACGCGCATCATCCCCTAACAGACGCAACGAAAACGCCCGCCTGCGAGCTGACGCCTCATTTCCGCGGGCGCCATGCAACATACGATAGTGAAATGCCACAGCATCGCCGGGTTCCATTTCATACTCGACAATCTCCATGCCTTCCGCATCAGGGTCCGGCACAGGCATAAAGTCTTTCTCATCAGGGTAAAAATCAGTCTCGGACAACCACCGCGTCGGCAGTACCGCGCGCGGCCACTTGTGCGAGCCCTTCACACAGCGCAATGACGCCTCGCGCACCGGGTCAAGCGGCGACCAGAAGCTGACGGTCTGCGCACCCTCGACAAAGTAGTAAGGACCGTCCTGATGCCACGGTGTTGGCTTAGACGTCCCCGGTTCTTTCACAAGGACGTGGTCATGAAATAGCTGCGTGGTTTGCGAACCCATCAGGTCTGCTGCCACCTCTGCCGCTGGTGACTGGCGCGCAGCCTGTTCAAACTGTGCAATGCGGGTCCAGTTGCAGTAGTCATCAAAGAACCGCCCTGCCTCGCCCTCAAGCAGGTTCTCGGCGGCATAAGGCCCGGGTGCAGCCATATTGGCGGCAACACCTTCGCGCAGCGCATCCACCCAATCCGCGAACAGCCCTTTGATCAGCACCACACCGTCGCGTTGGTATGTGTCGATGTGCTCTTGTGTGATCAGTGCATGCATGGCTGTCCCTCGCTTTTGGCAAACACTATGAGACCGCCAGACGATTCGACAGGTGTGAAAATTGTTTGCGATAACAGCCAACATCCTGCATTTTCGTTACCGCTAACGACACTTGTTAACGATAACATATTGAGGAAAAACGCTTTTTCCTTTGGCTTACAGTGCATACGCACGTATACGGCCCCCAACGAGAGTGCATTCCAAAGGACCGCAGGTATGACAGTTACGATCGGGATCAACGGCTTTGGCCGCATCGGGCGATGCACATTGGCACATATCACCGAGGCTGCGCGCAACGACGTTCAGGTGGTCAAGATCAATGCCACCGGCCCGATTGAGACAAACGCCCACTTGCTGAAGTATGACAGTGTCCATGGGCGCTTTGGCAGCCCTGTTACCGTCAAAGGCAACACGCTTGATCTGGGCCGCGGTCCGATTGATGTGATGTCAACCTACGACCCCGAAGAGCTGGACTGGGACGGTGTTGATGTCGTTTTGGAATGCACCGGCAAATTCAACGACGGTCAGAAATCCGATGTCCACCTGACGCGCGGTGCGAAAAAAGTTCTTATCTCGGCCCCAGCCAAAAACGTTGACCGCACAGTTGTCTACGGTGTGAACCACCGTGACCTGATCGCGACTGAACGCATGGTCTCGAACGGGTCCTGCACCACAAACTGCCTTGCCCCCTTGGCCAAAGTGCTGAACGACGCCATCGGGATTGAACGCGGGATCATGACAACGATACACAGCTACACCGGCGATCAACCCACACTCGACC
>JALQUF010000134.1 GCA_023263855.1 Yoonia sp.
GAATTCACCTTTCAAGAGCTGCGGCGCGCCGATGCAGTATTCGACGACCTCAAGGCCGCGAATGACATCGCCTTTGGCGTCGGGCAAGGTTTTGCCGTGTTCGCGGGACAGTGCCTCGGCCAGTTTGTCCATGTCGCGGTTCAGCAAGCCGACAAAGGCCATCATCACGCGCGCACGGCGTTGGGGGTTTACGGCGGCCCATGCGGGCTGGGCTTCGGCGGCGATTGCGACGGCTTTGGCCATTTCATCGGCGTTTGCCAGTGGCACCTTGGCCTGTACTTCGCCGGTTGCGGGGTTGAAGACATCAGCAAACCGTCCGGATGTGCCTTTGACGTGTTCGCCGCCGATATAGTGGGTAAGCTCTTGCATGGGATCCTCCGCAAAATGATATAGCCGCAGCATACTCTTGCATTTTTCGACGTAAAAGAACCAATATTCCAAAATCATTTTGCAAAAACGCAAGGGTTAGATGGAAAACTGGGATGACATGCGGGTGTTTCTGGCAGTGGCGCGGGCCGAAGGGCTTTCGGGTGCGGCGCCTTTACTCAAGATGGATCCATCCACGCTTGGTCGGCGGATCGCCCGGTTGGAGCGTAATCTGGGGGCGGCACTGTTTGTGAAATCACCGCAGGGTTATGCGCTGACCGATTTGGGCGAACGGATGAAACTGCGCGCGGCACAGGCCGAGGTGCATTTGGCGCAGGCCCGTGATGAAGGGCAGGGCGATACATCGACCCTGACCGGACAGATCAGGATCGGTGCCCCTGACGGGGCGGCAAATTTCCTGTTGCCGCAGGTCTGCGCCGCCATCCAGAAGGACAACCCACAGCTTGAGGTGCAAATCCTTGCGTTGCCCCGTGTCGTCAACCTGTCGCGGCGCGAGGCGGACATGGCTAT
This sequence comes from Yoonia sp., assembly GCA_023263855.1. Taxonomy (GTDB): domain Bacteria; phylum Pseudomonadota; class Alphaproteobacteria; order Rhodobacterales; family Rhodobacteraceae; genus Yoonia. Next base: position 898 of record JALQUF010000134.1, read on the forward strand.
TACCGTCAGCCCACCTGCCGCAGGACGCCTGACGGTGCAAAAGATCACCGATTATCAGTTGCATCTGGCGATGCGGGCCGACGCGCCAGCGCTGGACGGCTTGGACGATCTGCGGGATCGGCCGATTGTGGGCTATATTCCTGATATGATCTTTGACAAGGAATTGGACTATCTGGGCGAGATCGCAGCCGCCCGTGTGCAGATGGCATCAAATTCTGTCGCGGTCCAGTTGCAGATGATCCGGCAGTTCGGGGTCGGGATCGTGCATGATTTCGCCCTGCCTTTTGCGCCCGAGTTGCAGATGGTGCTGACGGATCAGGTTGCGCTGACCCGGTCGTTTTACCTTGTGCGGCACACGTCTGACCGCCGCTCGGACCGGTTGGCGCGTTTCGCGCAGGCCTTGCGTCAGGGCATGCAGGACGAAGTGCAGCGGTTGGAACGCACGGCACGCTTGACAGCACGCCCCCCCATTTGACACGCTGAAGAACCAGAGCATCATCAAGGAAAACGCCCATGCTTGTATCCCAAATGTTGAAGTCTAAGTCCGAAATGGGTGTGATTTCTGTGACCCCGTCATCATCTGTCACTGAAGCGGCCAAGCTGTTGTCAAAGCACCGTATCGGTACTGTTGTCGTCTCGGCTGATGGGGAAACGCTGGATGGTATTTTGTCAGAACGCGATATCGTGCGCGAATTGGGCAAACGTGGCACGTCGTGCCTGAACGATCCTGTCAGCAAATTGATGACAAGCAAACTGACCACATGCAGCCCATCGAACAGTGCATTGGAAGTGTTGGAAATCATGACGGATGGCCGGTTTCGCCACCTACCTGTCATGGACGACGGCAAGATGGTCGGGCTGATTTCAATCGGGGACGCCGTAAAGGGCCGCCTTGCACAGCTTGCGATGGAAAAAGCATCGCTTGAAGGCATGATCATGGGGCACTAAGCCTTCCTTGCGTTCCTGCCCGGAATACTGTTGTTTGGCCGCGATTTAAGACACGATGAGGTTTGCCATGCGCGTAGGACTTTACCCCGGTACATTTGATCCGGTCACGCATGGGCACCTTGATATTATCAACCGAGCCTGTTCGCTGGTGGATAAGCTCGTGATCGGGGTCGCGATCAACCGTGACAAGGGCCCGTTGTTCACCTTGGAAGAACGGGTTGCGATGATCGAGGCGGAAGTCGCGCATTTGGCGGACAAGACGGGCTGCGTGATCGAAGCGCACCCGTTCGAAAATCTGCTGATCGACTGCGCCAATGATGTTGGGGCGTCGGTCATCATTCGTGGCCTGCGTGCTGTTGCGGACTTTGAGTATGAATACCAGATGGTCGGCATGAACCGCGCATTGGACAACACGGTCGAGACGGTGTTTCTGATGGCCGAAGCCCAGCATCAGGCGATTGCCTCGAAACTGGTCAAAGAGATCGCGCGACTGGGGGGCGATGTGTCAAAATTCGTCACGCCTGCTGTCAATACGGCGTTGAAACAGCGTTTTAGCGGTTGAATTGGCTCTGGATGCTGATCGGGACCTATCTGCTTTACGCCGCCGTCATGGTCGTGGCGCATCCGCAGTTTATCTATCCTTTCGGGCCAGATCGCTTCGATAATCCTACATTCCAACAGGAAACTGTATCGGAGCGCAACGTCGCGATGGCCGTCTCAGACGGTGACGACGCTATTGCCGTGCTGTTTTTTATGGGGAATGGCGGGGCGTTGACCTATTTCACCTATACGCTGGATGCCCACCAGAATGCAGGCCGCACCATCGCCGCGATGGCATACCCTGGCGGTGGTGGCATTGCTGGCAAGCCGTCAGAAACGTCATTGAAAGCTGATGCCTTGGCGGCCTACGATTGGCTGACGACGCAGCATGACGGGCCAATTGTGGTGCACGGGTTTTCGTTGGGCACCGGCTTGGCGATCCATGTGGCCGCCGCGCGCGAGGTTGCCGGGATCATTCTGGATGCACCCTATACCACGCTTTGCGCCTTGATGACGAAAGGGTCATATCTGCCCGCGTGTTATTTGCCGGGGGTGCAAAAATGGCGCTCGGTCGATGATGTGCCTGCGCTTACGGCCCCCGTCTTGATCCAGCATGGCACCGCCGATCAGCTGATTCCGATCAGCTATGGCAGGCAGCTGGCGGGCGCGATGACAGATGCCGGGGTTGCGGTGACATTTCATGCGGTTGATGGCGCCACCCACAATAATCTGGCCGGGCAAGCGGGCTATCAGGACCGGATTAACGGTTTCCTGAGCGCGCTTCGGAAAAAATAAAGCCGCCCCCGAAGGCGCGGCTGTTTTGCGTGTATGGCAAGTTTCTTAGCCGTAGACGGCTTTCGCCGCGATCTTGCCTGCGTCCTCGCGGAACATGCCAAGATCAATGGCAGTTTCGACGGGCATCGTTTCAAGTTCGTACTTGAGGCGGCTATAGGCCACGCGTTTCTGGACGGCGGTGCGAACTGTGTTCAATACGGTCATTTGCGTGCTCCTTCTAAGTCATCGCGTTTTCTTTTCGTGACTGATATGTAGCAATGCTGCAGCGCAGCACAACTGACAGTTAGCGCTAGCGGCTATGCCGTTGCTGCATGGCGCATTTTCCGGTTGCCGAAAAAGCAGGCTTATCTGGCAAACACATTTTGCAACGCAGGCGCACCGGCGACGATCTGCTGAACGGCCTGAACGGCCCCCGCAGGGGTCCAATGACCATAGTCAACCACGAAAAGCTGGTTGTCATTGGTAAGCGTGGGGCAATGAGGCGCGCACAAGACGTCGATGCTTGAAATGTATTTGACCTGAAGATCACTGAAGTAGCCCGCAAGCTGCCGGTCAAGCGCAACATCAGTACTGAAATCGGCTTCGGCGTAGTAGGTCCGTAAGACGCTCAGATCAGCACTGCCTGCGATTGCAATATCAATGTTGGGCTGAAGTTTGGGCCGTGGTCCCCAAAATATAAATGGAACGTTCGGGATTTGAAACTGCTCCAATGTCTCAGCCAGCCTGATAATTTGTGCCATGTTCGGCCGTTCGATGCCGCCTGTGCCCCGCGCAACCAAAGATCCACCGCTTTGCGAGTAGATTACTGTGCCAATGCGTGCCGCGTTTTCGGTCATCCAAGCTTGCCAAAACGCAAAATAGGGCGCGCAGAACACTTTCTGGTTGGACCGTTGGGCCAGATTGCAGCCATTTCCTGTCAGTTGGACAATGCTTTGACCGGGGTAGGCGGCACGCAAACCCATATAGATATCCGCTGCATGACTATCGCCAAGAACAACGACCAGAGGATCAGAGCCTTTGGGCAAACAGTCGGCAAAGATATCAAAATAGACATCCTGAGAATTTGTTGTCGCGTTACAGTTGAATTCGCCTGTGGCCTCGGCCCTTTCTTCTACGGCTGAGTTGAGTGCGGTAAAGAGTGCACCGATTTCAGGCGCATAGCGCGCTGGGTATCCACGTTCCGCATAGATTTGCCAACTTACGGCAGAGATGACAGTCGCCGCTGCAAGGCTTGTCCATCCCAACGCTGGGTAGCCAATATTGAATTTGCCTTCTCGTTTGCGCCGAAAATACATTTCAACGGAGTGATACATCAATGCGCCAGCAACCAATATAACGACGATCAGCCCCAATACCTGCTGCGTAGTATGAGCCGGACCAAAAAGGAAGATGTAGTAGACGACCAGCGGCCAATGCAGCAAGTAGACAGAATAACTAATCTGCCCAATATAGCGGATCGGAGCTAACGCGATCGCGCGATTCATCACGGCTGAAGGGCCTGCATAGATCATCAATGCCGCCCCCAACACGGGAATAGCACCGTTCAATCCGGGAAAGGGGGCAGACTCTTGCAGAGTTCCAGCGACATAGAATATTATAAGTAGCCCAGACAATGACGCGATATTGGCCATGACGACATTCCGGGCCTCCCAGCCTGTCAGTGCGAGTATTGCGCCTGAACCAAAGGCAAAAACACGAAAAGGGGTCAAGAAGAACGATGCCGATGCGTTTTCTGCCAACAACATCTGACTCAAACCAAGACTGAGCAGACTTGCGGCGGCGATCGCAATCAGCAGCCAGGATCTTTTCAAGTATTTCGCCCCGAGCAGCAAACTGGCAGGCCAAATCAAATAGAACTGTTCTTCGACCGACAAAGACCAAGTGTGTAGCAGCGGCTTATAGGCTGCTGCGACGTCGAAATAGCCCGTCTGCAGCCAAAACAGAATGTTGCTTACAGAAAAGATCGTCGCGAGGGCCGCTTGCGCCGTGGATTGATAAAGCGTTGGGGGGAGGATGAACCACCCCGCAAGCAAGGTGATCGCTATGGTCACAAAGAGTGCAGGCCCGAGCCTTCGTAGACGACGCCAATAGAAATCCTTGAACGAAAAACTGTCCTGCGCGACTTCTCGTAGGATGAGTTTGGTAATCAGAAATCCACTGATGACGAAGAAAACATCAACGCCGATAAACCCGCCAGGCACATTGGACAATCGCACATGGAAGAACACGATCAGAAGTACGGCTACGGCACGCAATCCATCAATATCAGCTCGGTATTGCACGTACGTCACCTTGTTCCGCTTCGGTGCATCTGGCCTAGCATTTGCTGAAAATCGCGACAATCCTGTCGTGTGTCGCCATGAAGAAAGCCGGCCAAGTGAGGCCGGCTTTCAACATGTTATGGTGTTGGCTTTAGATCAGCTTGCCCATCGCGACGGCTGTGTCGGCCATCCGGTTCGAGAAACCCCATTCGTTATCGTACCATGTCAGGATCCGCACCATGTTGCCGTCCAGCACCTTCGTCTGGTCGAGGTGGAAGATTGACGAATGGGGGTCATGGTTGAAGTCAGAACTGACCATCGGCAGGTCTGTGTAGCCCAGAACACCTTTCAACGGGCCATCGGCTGCGGCGACGATCGCTGCGTTGATTTCTTCGATTGTGGTGGCCTTGGACGCTTCAAAGGTCAGGTCCACGACCGATACGTTGGGTGTCGGCACGCGGATCGCGACGCCGTCCAGCTTGCCGTTCAGCTCGGGCAACACCAGACCAACGGCCTTGGCGGCACCAGTCGATGTCGGGATCATCGAGAGGGCGGCGGCACGGGCGCGGTACAGGTCTTTGTGCATCGTGTCCAAAGTCGGCTGGTCGCCGGTGTAGCTGTGGATCGTGGTCATGAAGCCTTTGGTGATACCGACGGCGTCATTCAGAACCTTCGCGACGGGTGCCAGACAGTTTGTCGTGCAGGATGCGTTTGATACGACGATATCGTCGCTGGTCAGCACACTGTCATTCACGCCGTAAACGATTGTTTTGTCAGCATCTTTGCCAGGGGCAGAGATCAGCACGCGGCTGGCGCCGTTATCAAGGTGGGCTTGGCAGGCCTCTTTGCTGTTAAAGATGCCTGTGCATTCCATCACCACATCCACATCCGACCAAGGCAGGTCGGCAGGGTTGCGGATCGCAGTGACCTGCATCGGGCCGCGGCCTACGTCGATGGTGGTTTCGGTTGTTGTTACGGTTGCGGGGAACCGCCCATGCACGCTGTCAAAGCGGAGCAGGTGGGCGTTTGTTTCAACTGGTCCCAGATCGTTGATAGCAACGACTTCGATATCGGTGCGTCCGCTTTCGATGATCGCACGCAGTACGTTGCGGCCGATCCGGCCAAATCCGTTAATAGCTACTTTGACGGCCATGGTACTCTCCTCAGGGTCAATGTTGGCGCTAACATTGCGATTTATACGAAAAGGTCAACCTTTGATCGCATCTAACGCCAGAAGGCCAACCATTCGATCAGTTCAGCAAGCTTGCGCATCAGAAAGATCGTGTTGACCCAATCGTATTGGTAATAATCAAAGCCAAGCAGTGCGGCGATGATCAGTGCGAT
>JALQUF010000135.1 GCA_023263855.1 Yoonia sp.
GCCACCATCAACGCCGATAAGTAGTGTATGGGATGAATCAAACATACACTACCAATAAAGTACCAATTTTGAAAAAGCCATACCTATAAAGGTGAATTTTGATAATATTGGCCTTATAAGCGGGCGTATCCGCCTATGCATTAGAAAATGGTAGACAAAAGGTATTGCAATGGTATTACCTAACGAACAGGGGGATTCGAATGCCGTTACTAACAACTGAATTAGTATCAGAGGGACAGCATATAGATGCGCGATCAATGCCTGAAGCTGCGGATTTCTTGCTGGACGGGCAATTGGCGGCGATCGAGGCGGTCAGGTCCGCCATCCCCGCGCTCTCGATCGGCGCCGAAAAGATGGCATCTGCGATCCGCACAGGGCACAGCATTCATTACGCGGCAGCGGGAAGTTCGGGCCTGATGGCCCTTGCCGACGGAAGTGAGCTGCGCGGAACCTTCGGGATCCCGACTGACAGAATCCATATTCACATGGCCGGTGGTGTGCCTGTTGACGGATACATGCCGGGTGATACGGAAGATGATGAAGAAGCGGTCGCGCAGTTTGCCGGAAAAATCGCTACAGGCGATGTCGTCATTGTCCTGACGGCCAGCGGCACAACGCCTTTTGCGCTGGAGGTTGCACGCGCAGCACAACGGAATGGCGCTTTTGTTATTGGAATTGCAAATAATCCGGGCACACCCCTGCTTGCAATCTCGGACGTGCCGGTTTGCATCTCAACACCAAGCGAGGTCATTGCCGGATCAACCCGACTGGGTGCTGGAACCGCACAGAAGGCGGCGCTGAACCTGATGTCCACTCTGATGGGTATCGTGCTCGGTCATGTTTACAGCGGCGAGATGGTCAACGTCATCGCCGATAATGCCAAACTTGTGCGACGCGCCGTCGGCATCGTCACGCGTATTGCAGGTGTCTCTGAGGATGCCGCAGAAGCCGCAATCACCCAGACAGGCGGGCAGGTCAAATCCGCCATTCTTGTCGCAACCGGATGTACCCCAGCCCGGGCGTCCGACTTACTCACGCAAAACGGCGGGCACCTCGGCCCCTGCCTTGCATCACTTTCATCAATCCAGACAAACACGTCTAATTAGGGAGAAGACCATGAAGAAATCTACGTTAATCGGGGCCATGATGGCCACATCAGTCCTTGCGGGGGCGGCTGCTGCGCAAGACGTTACGCTGACAATCGAAAGCTGGCGCAATGATGACCTTGCCATTTGGCAAGACCAGATTATCCCCGCGTTTGAGGCTGCACACCCCGGCATCAAGCTGAACTTTACCCCTTCTGCACCAGCAGAATACAACGCCGTGCTGAATTCCAAGCTGGATGCGGGCTCTGCGGGCGATATCATCACCTGCCGTCCGTTCGATGCGTCCTTGGCACTGTATGAGGCCGGACATCTGGCCGATATCAGCGATCTTGAAGGCATGGCGAACTTCTCGCCAGTGGCAAAGTCGGGCTGGAGCACAGATGATGCGTCGGTACAGTTCTGCGTGCCAATGGCTTCTGTGATCCACGGCTTTATCTACAATAAAGACGCATTCGCAGAGTTGGGCATCGAAGTGCCGACGACAGAGGCTGAATTCTTTGCAGCGCTTGACACCATCAAGGAAGACGGCAGCTACATCCCAATGGCGATGGGCACCAACGACCAGTGGGAAGCCGCGACTATGGGCTATAACAACATCGGTCCAAACTACTGGAAGGGCGAAGAAGGCCGTCTGGCATTGCTCGCTGGAGAGCAGTCGCTGACTGATGAAGGTTGGGTTGCACCTTACCGCCAGCTTGCCCGCTGGGGCGCCTATCTGGGCGACGGGTTCGAAGCGCAAACCTATCCTGACAGCCAGAACATCTTTACTTTGGGCCGTGCTGCGATTTATCCGACCGGTTCTTGGGAAATCTCGGGCTTTAACAACCTCGTCGATTTCGAAATGGGTGCTTTCTATCCGCCTGTTCAGAATGCAGGCGACACTTGCTATATTTCGGACCACACGGACATCGGTATTGGCATGAACGCCGCGACTGACAACCCCGAGGCAGCCACAACATTCCTGAACTGGGTCGGATCATCCGAGTTCGCGACGATCTTTGCGAACGCACTGCCGGGTTTCTTCCCGCTTTCTGACGCACCTGTCACGCTCGAAGATCCGCTGGCGCAAGAGTTCATCTCTTGGCGCGGAGAGTGCGAAAGCTCGATCCGGTCAACCTACCAGATCCTGTCACGTGGCACACCAAACCTTGAGAACGAGACATGGAACGCTTCTGTTGCCGTGATCAAGGGCGAGGAAACCCCAGAAGCCGCCGGAGCACGCCTGCAAGCGGGTCTCGCAAGCTGGTACGCGCCACAGCAGAAGTAAGATACCTTCCTCGGTCCCGTGCGACAGACAATTGCCGCGCGGGACCAAATCCCATGTGGACCGGCTTATCTGAAAGGCACCCGACAGGTGTTTTTCATATAGATCGTACCAAATCAAAGGACCCAGAAGATGACAGACAAACCACGTTTCCGTTGGCATATTGTCGTGTTTTTGGCACCGGCTGTCCTGGTCTATACGGCCGTGATGATTTATCCGCTTTTCAATACGCTGCGCTTATCGCTTTTTACAGAAGTTGATCAATCGCGTGTTTTTGTCGGGCTGCAGAACTTCAAGACATTGTTCGGCGACACCGTATGGTCCTCACAATTCTGGAATGCGTTGGGCAACAACTTCTGGTTCTTTATAATACACATGCTGGTGCAGAACCCGATCGGCATCGCGCTGGCCGCCATCCTAAGTCACCCGAAACTGCGCTTTGCGAGCTTTTACCGCTCTGCTATTTTCATTCCCACAATCCTGTCATTCGTGATCGTGGGTTTTGCGTGGAAACTCATCCTATCACCGATTTGGGGTATCGCACCCGGAATGCTGGACGCTGTTGGCCTTAAGTCACTTTATGCACCCTGGCTGGGCAAAGAGGCATATGCCTTGACTACGCTTTCACTGGTTTCTGTCTGGCAGTTTGTCGGCATCCCGATGATGTTGATCTATGCAGCCCTCTTGTCGATCCCTGATGAAATCCTTGAAGCCGCCGAAGTCGAAGGCATCACAGGACTGGCCGCGTTCTGGAAAATCAAACTGCCGTTAATCCTGCCGTCCATTGGCATCATTTCGATCCTGACATTCGTGGCAAACTTCAACGCCTTCGACCTGATCTATGCTGCACAGGGCGCATTGGCCGGGCCGGATTTCTCGACTGATATTCTGGGGACGTTCATGTACCGCACGTTCTTTGGCTTCCAACTACAACTGGGTGACCCGCATATGGGATCGACCATCGCCTCGGCTATGTTCGCAATCATCCTCATCGGTGTGTGTCTGTACCTCTTTGGTATCCAGTCACGCATGCGCCGCTACCAGTTCTGAGGAGATTTCGAAATGAACGTCGCACGTCAAAACCGCCTCAACACATATGCCGCACATGGCGCGTTGATCCTCTATGTGCTGATCGCGTTGTTTCCCGTTTTTGTCATCGTGATCAACAGCTTCAAGGACCGCCGTTCAATCTTTCGCGAACCTCTTGCTTTGCCGAATTCAGAAAGCTTTTCGTTGATTGGCTATGAGACTGTCTTGAAACAGGGTGATTTCTTTCTCTACTTTCAGAACTCAATGATCGTCACTGTGGGGTCGCTTTTCTTCATCCTGCTCTTTGGCGCCATGGCCGCTTTTGCGCTTGCTGAATACCGGTTCAAGGGCAACACCATCATGGGCCTCTATCTTGCTCTGGGCATCATGATCCCGATCCGGATCGGCACCGTCGCAATTCTGGAGATGATGGTACAGACCGGTCTTGTGAACACGCTTTGGGCCTTGATCCTTGTCTATACCGCCCAAGGGCTGCCCTTGGCCGTGTTCATCCTCTCAGAGTTCATGCGTCAGGTCAGTGATGACCTAAAAAATGCGGGCCGAATTGATGGATTGTCGGAATATCGCATCTTTTTCAGCCTTGTTTTGCCGCTAGTGCGCCCTGCCATGGCGACGGTCGCGGTATTCAACATGATCCCGATCTGGAACGATCTGTGGTTTCCGCTGATCCTTGCACCCGCCGAAGAGGTAAAAACCCTGACTCTGGGAAGTCAGGTCTTTATCGGACAGTTTGTGACGGACTGGAACGCTGTCCTCTCGGCCCTGTCGCTCGCGATCCTGCCCGTCATGGCGCTGTATGTCATCTTCTCGCGCCAGTTGATCCGCGGCATCACATCCGGCGCAGTCAAATGAAGGTCGTCATTGCAGGTTTGGGCAATATGGGACGCAGCCATGCGTTGGCCTATCACGCCCACCCTGAGGCCGAGGTCATCGGGTTGGTCAACCGGTCCGACGTTGATCTGCCGGAAGGGTTGAAAGGGTACCCAGTCCTGAAAAAGTTTGAGGAGGGCCTTGCGCTGAAACCTGATCTGGTTTGCATCGCGACCTATTCCGACAGCCATGCGGACTATGCGATTGCCGCAATGGAGGCCGGAGCCGATGTGTTCGTCGAAAAACCGATTGCGACAACGGTGGCTGATGCACGTCGGGTGGTCGAAGTGGCGGCGCGGCTGGGCCGGAAACTGGTTGTGGGCTATATCCTGCGCCATCATCCCAGCTGGCAGCGCCTGATTGCGGAAGCACGGGGGCTTGGCGGGCCTTATGTGTTTCGCATGAACCTCAACCAGCAATCTGACGGTGAGACGTGGAAGACCCACAAAGCGCTGATGCAGACCACCAGCCCTATCGTCGATTGCGGAGTGCATTATGTTGACGTGATGTGTCAGATCACTGACGCCAGTCCGGTGCGCGTCAGTGGCATGGGACTGCGCCTGTCAGACGAAGTCGCTCCAGACATGTACAATTACGGCCAACTTCAGGTCTGGTTTGATGATGGTTCTGTCGGTTGGTACGAGGCCGGATGGGGTCCGATGATGTCGGAAACCGCGTTCTTTGTAAAAGACGTGGTATCCCCCAATGGCTCGGTCTCTATCACAGATAGCAACAAGGGCGCGTCGGACGATGTCGATGGCCACACCAAAGTGGGAGGCATTCTCGTCCACAGCCCCTTTGGCGATCATCTGATCGAAATGCAGGACGAGCCTGGTCATCAAGAGCTTTGCGATGCCGAAGCTGCCTACATGATCGATGCGATCAGAACCGATGTTGATCTGTCCCGGCACATGGATGATGCCGTTCAATCTCTCGCAATATGCCTGGCCGCCGATGAAAGCATCCGCACTGGCCACCCCGTAAGTCTAGGAGACACCCAATGACCGCTTTGATCCTTAACGATGTGTGCAAGTCCTTTGGCGCCGTAGAAGTCCTCAAGGACATCAATCTGACGGTTGAAGATGGAGAATTTGTCGTATTTGTCGGCCCGTCGGGTTGCGGCAAGTCCACTCTGTTGCGTGTGATCGCAGGGTTGGAGGATGCCTCCAGCGGCACGGTCAGAATTGCCGGTGACGTGGTCAACAACACGCCGCCCGCCAAACGCGGCATTGCGATGGTATTCCAATCCTACGCGCTTTATCCGCATCTTAGCGTGCGCGATAACATGTCCCTTGGCCTCAAGCAGGAAAAGCAACCTAAGTCGGTCATTGATGAACGGGTCGGCAAAGCCATCCAGATGCTTGATCTGGGTGCCTACGAGGACCGACGCCCCTCCGATTTGTCGGGTGGTCAACGCCAAAGGGTCGCCATCGGCCGCGCCATTGTACGTGAACCCAAGCTGTTCCTCTTTGATGAGCCGCTGTCCAACCTTGATGCAGCCCTGCGGATGAACACCCGCATCGAAATCGCCGAGCTGCACCGCACGCTTAGCGCATCGATGATTTATGTGACCCACGACCAGACTGAGGCCATGACCCTTGCAGACAAGATTGTCGTGTTGCGCGACGGACGTGTCGAGCAAGTCGGCAGCCCGATGGAACTCTACAACAACCCCGTCAACAAATTTGTCGCGGGTTTCCTCGGCTCGCCAGCCATGAATTTCCTGCAAAAGGCACCCGTCGATATGCCTAAAGACGGATCTTTGGGCATCCGCCCTGAACATTTGCGATTGCAAAAAGGCGGCCGTATCAAAGGGACGGTGACGCATGTTGAGCGTTTGGGTGGTGATACAAATCTTCTCGTCTCGACAGCTGAAAAAGAGGCAATCACTGTTCGCCTTTTCGGCCAAAACGGCACGGCAGTCGGTGAGGCAGTTGAACTCGACTACGACAACCACGCAACTTTTGCTTTTGATACGAACGGACAACGTGTCGTGGTATGATTTTGCAGATAGCAACAAGGTATACGCCACTACTATCCTGAATGACCGGTTTGCTCGCCGCAGCGCGACACAGGTGTGAGTGCCAACGCGCAAGAATCAATGCTGCGTGCGCACGCAGCATGGAGCGGACACTTCTGGAACGGGCTCGGAGCAGACCTTCGCTGCAATCGTAACGAATGTCATCTTTGGGCCGATAGCTGACAGCAGTCCTCATCGCAGCGAACAGTAGCTTCCGGCCGATTCTGTTGAAAAACTCCGATATCGGACATTTGGGCCAAATTTGAAGGAATAACATTCGGGTT
>JALQUF010000136.1 GCA_023263855.1 Yoonia sp.
CCATTGGGGTGCTGGGTCACGCCAGTCGCACTACAGAATCGCTCGATCTTGGCGCCCATCTGACGGGCACCTTTGGCCAAGGCTTGCGTCAATTGCGCGGGGTCGATATCGCCGTCATCAGGATCGTAAAGCGTGCCTTCCAGATCATGGGTTTCCAGAAACGGATACATCTCTTGCGCCTCATCCGGCGTCATCAGTTTCAGGTTCAGCCCCTGATAATTCGCCATGCTCATCGCGCGCGCGAACTCCTGCATGCGTTCCTTCGAATGCGCCAGCCGGATGGACCCGGTGACGTGGTAATTCATCGGATAATCCACCTCTTCGGCCAGCCCCTTATAAAGGCCAAGCGAATAGCGCTGCATATTCATCACAGCCCAAGAGGTGCTGAACGACGGGCAGTTGCCCGCGGCATGCCACGTCGACCCGGCGGTCAATTCGTTCTTTTCCAGCAGAACGCAATCGGTCCAACCCTTTTTGGCAAGGTGATAGAGGGTCGAGACCCCCACAACACCGCCACCAATAATCACAACACGCGCAGTTGTCGGGAAGTCAGCCATATCGTTCGTGTCCTCTAATCTGGGATGTGCGGCGCATCATCCGGGATAGTGTAATAATCGCCCGCTTCAGCGGTAAAGATATGCTTAGCAGGGGTCATTCCCGTCGGCAGGTCAATGCAGCCTGCGGCAATGCCTAGGTGATTTGCGCCAATCGGTTGGTAAAACAGGCTCGATCCGCAAGCTCTGCAAAATCCCCGACGCGCCTTGTCCGATGAGTGATACCACGCCAGACCGTCCTGTGCTGTGAACCGCAGATCGCCCGCATCTGCCCGGGTTGCGGCCCAATAATGCCCGCTGATGCGGCGGCACTGGCTGCAATGACAAAACGTGACCGTATCGCGCAGGTTTGTCACCTCAAAGGCAACAGCACCACATTCGCAACGGCCTTGATGAGTCATCGCGGCCTCTAATAGATCGGTGGAGAGATCACCCAGACGATCTCGCAGGGTGTGTCATGGCGGTTCCACCAGCGGAATTCCTCACCGCGTAACCGAAAGCTGTCGCCGGCTTTGAGGCTGAAGTGTTCACCGTTGAGCGAGATTTCGAACTGACCGCTGACAATAAAACAAACCTCTTGGGTCGGGCGGGTCAGCGGCTCTTTCAGGTGCGAATGGGGGGCAAAGGTGGAGTGAATAACCTCAAAGTCATCTGTCAGGTCGGGTGACAGCAAGGCTTCGGTCAGACCTTCGGTACGATTGCCAATGGGCCTGCGCGCGTCTGCACGCACAATCCGGCCCTCTTCCTGAGGGATGACACCGACTTGCAAAAAGCTGGAAAAGGACACGTCCAAAACCTGAGCAATCCGGTTCAGGTCAGCAATCGAAGGGTGTGATTTATCGCGTTCAACCTGGCTTAGCCATCCCACCGAACGCTCCAGCGCATCGGCCAGATCAACCAGAGTCATCTTGCGGGCTTTGCGCAACGCACGAATATCGGCGCCTAGCGAAGAAACCGTTATGCGTTCATCACGCATGGGTGCGCCGTAAGAAATGTACCTGCAATTCCATGCGCGCGCCCCCTGCAACTCACCCGACGTTATTCAACCCAAGAAAGAGTGCCATCAAAGGCTCATTTTTCAAAGACAATTCTCAGAAGCTCTTGCATGTTGGTAACATCGTCTTGGGTAAAGATGTCGGGCTGGTCGCTATCTATGTCAAACACACCGATCAACTGACGGTCACGGTTGTAGACAGGCAACACCAGTTCTGACTGTGTACTGCTGGCGCAGGCAATGTGACCCGGAAAGGCGTTCACATCCGCAACAAGCTGCGCTTCACCGGTACGCGCAGCTGCCCCGCAAACGCCTTTGCTGAAGGGGATCACCAAACACCCGTGCCCGCCCTGATACGGGCCGATCTTCAAAAGCTCGGGCGCGGTGACACGGTAGAACCCGGTCCAGTCAAAGCGGTCATCGCTGTGGTGTACTTCGCAGGCGACGGTTGCCATCAGGGCCACTTCATCGTCTTCGCCTTCCGTCAGGGCGGCAATCGTCTTGTGCAGATCGCTATAGTTCACGCGCATTGCGTCAGTCTCCTCTGTCGGATGCCACCGACAATACAATTTTTCCGGTATAAGCCTTGTCGGCAAAGGCCGCCTGTGCGGCGTTGATATCCTTTAAGGCAAAGGTCGCAGCCACCAACGGTTTGATAGCCCCGCTTTCAATCCGTTTGACCAGATTGCCAAACACTTCAGGCTCTAACGCCGTGCAGCCGTAGAATGTCAGGTCCTTAAGATAGAGGGTCCGCACATCCAGCGAAACCAGTGGTCCGGCCACTGCGCCAGCGACAGCATAGCGTCCTTTGGGGCGCAGCACGTCCAGCAGCCCCGGCCAGTTTTCCCCTGCCACCAGATCCACCACGACATCGACGCTATTGGCGCCGAGGGCCTGCACATAGTCTGCATTTCGGTCAACGATGATGTCGGCCCCCAAATCACGCAGGGATTGCGCCTTGCTGGCACTGGTCACGACAGCCACCTGCGCACCCCGCGCTTTGGCCAGTTGCACCGCAGCCGATCCAACGCCCCCCGATGCACCGGTAATCAGGACAGTTTCACCGGCTTGCAGATTTGTCCGCGTCAGCATGTTTTCGGCCGTGGAATAGGAACACGGGAATGAGGCCAGTGCGACGTCACTCAGCGCGCTGTCGATCTTATAGGCATGACGGGCTGCCACGGTGCAGTATTCTGCAAAGGCCCCGTCACATTCGGACCCAAAGAACCAAGGTTGCGCCAGCATCTTGCCTTTGGCTTCAATGAGGCAAGGTTCAACCAACACGCGCTCACCGATCCGCGACGGTTCTACGACCTTCCCGACGGCCACAATATGACCGCAGGCATCAATGCCCTGAACGCGCGGAAAGCGCAGCGGCGCGCCTGTCCAACTGGCGTCATCTTCGTCATTATCGCCTTTTGAGTACCACCCGACACGGGTGTTGATATCCGTATTGTTCACTCCGGCAGCCGCCACGCGGATCAGCACTTCGCCTGCCATAGGCTTCGGGCGGGGGAGATCTTCGCGCCACACCAAATACTCCGGTCCGCCATGGCCCGTCAGCACCACGCCGCGCATCGTGTCATCTGGCATTTGCTCTGCCCCTATACGCGCTCGATCGCAATGGCCGTGCCTTCACCACCACCGATGCAGATTGCCGCGACACCACGTTTCAGCCCGCGTGTTTCCAGCGCGTTCAGCAAGGTCACGATGATCCGGGTGCCCGATGCGCCAATCGGATGGCCCAACGCGCAGGCCCCGCCATTCACATTCACCTTGTCGCGCGTGATGTGCATCTCGTGCATGAAGGCCATGGGTACAACGGCAAATGCTTCGTTCACTTCCCACAGGTCCACGTCGTCAACGGACCAGCCGATCTTGGCCAACAGCTTTTGCGCCGCGGGAACGGGGGCGGTCGTGAACAACCCCGGCGCCTGCGCATGACTGGCATGGCCCATGATACGCGCACGTGCGTTCTTGTCATCGGCCGATAAAACCAAAGCTGCGGCACCGTCTGAAATGCTGGACGCATTGGCCGCTGTGACCGTTCCGTCAGGGCGAAAGGCCGGCTTGAGCGTCGGGATCTTTTCGGGTCGTGCTTTGGCGGGCTGCTCATCACGGGTGAACACATCTTCGCCGTTGCGACTGTGAACAGTGACAGGCGTGATCTCGGCGTCAAACGCGCCCGAGCGTTCGGCCTCCAGCGCATTGGACAAAGACGCAATCGCATATTGATCCTGCGCTTCACGGGTGAATTGATAGGTCTCGGCGCAGTCTTCAGCGAAAGTGCCCATCAGGCGGCCCTTGTCATAGGCGTCCTCTAACCCATCAAGAAACATACTGTCCTGCACGGTCTGGTGGCCAATCCGGGCCCCGCCGCGCATTTTGGGCATCAGATAGGGGGCATTGGTCATGCTTTCCATGCCGCCCGCGACCATCGTGTCTGCGCCGCCCAGTGCGATTTGGTCAAACGCCATCATCGCGGTTTTCATGCCGGACCCGCACATCTTGTTCAGCGTCGTGGCCGGCACGCTGTCATCCAGTCCGGCCAGAAACCCGGCCTGACGGGCAGGGGCCTGCCCCAATCCTGCGGGCAACACACAGCCCATCAATACCTCATCTACTGTTGTCAGGTCCGCGCCTTTCAGCGCCGCCTTGATCGCAGCCCCCCCAAGGCTGGGCGCATCAACGCTCGCGAAAACCCCTTGAAACCCGCCCATCGGCGTCCGGGCTGCTCCGGTGATAAAAACATCGCGCATAATCTGGCCTCCTTTGTGTCAAAGCGAAGCTACGCCCACGGCCAAGAAAGGAAAAGCCCCGAAACATTGACGTTGCGCGCAGCCGTGATCAGGCTAGGTTGCGTGCGCAATATCAAGGAGGACAGTTCCCATGCGCAATTTCCATCATCCGGGCCGTTCGGCGGTTTATGCAACCAACGGCATGTGCGCCACGTCACACCCTTTGGCCGCCAAAGTCGCAGTGCAGATGATGGAATCGGGCGGTAACGCTATGGACGCGGCCATCGCCGGGGCGGTCCTGCTGGGGCTGTGCGAACCGCAGATGACAGGGATCGGCGGCGACTGTTTTGTGCTGATGACACCGCCGGGCGAAGACCGGGTGGTTGCGCTAAACGGATCAGGCCGCGCCCCGGCGGGGATAGATGCGGAAAAACTGCGGACCAAAGGCGATGTGATCGCGCCTTACTCAGCCGATGCCGTCACGGTTCCGGGTGCTGTTGATGCCTTTTGCCGGCTGTCCAAGGACTGGGGCAAACTGGGCCTGAAAGCCGCGCTCGCCCCTGCAATCCACTATGCAGAAGCAGGCATTCCCGTGGCCGAGCGTGTCGCCTCTGATTGGGCGCAATCCGTTGATAACCTGTCAGGCCACGCCCGCGACCTTTATCTGATGAACAATGCAGCGCCAAAACCCGGGCAGCTTTTTCGGGCGCCGGAGCAGGCGCAGGTGCTGCGCCGGATTGCCATGGACGGGCGCGCGGGTTTCTATGAAGGCGAAGTCGCCGAAGATATGGTCGCTTCGCTGAACGCACTGGGCGGCACGCATACGCTGGATGATTTCGCAAACACGGCCTGCGATTACACCGACCCGATCTCGGGCGGCTATGGCGGACTCGACCTGTTTGAGCATCCACCAAACGGGCAGGGCGCAACCGCGATCCTGCTGCTGAACATGCTTAAGCACTTCGATATCGCAGGCATGGATCCATGGGGTTCCGCGCGCGCCCATATCGAGGCGGAAGCCACCAAGCTCGCCTATGACACGCGCAATCGCTTCTTGTCAGACCCCGACAATATGACGCGGCTCGACTACATGACGTCGCCCGATACAGCGGCCAAACTTGCCGCACTCATCGATCCCAAAAAGGCAATGCCCGCAGGCCTGCCCGGGGCCGAGGCGGTACACAAGGATACCATCTATATCACCGTGGTCGACAAAGACCGCATGTGTGTCTCTTTGATCTACTCGGTGTTCCATTCCTTCGGGTCCGGTATCGCGTCAGACAAATTTGGCGTCCTGTTCCAGAACCGCGGCGCAGGCTTCACGCTGGACCAAGGCCACCCCAACGAAGTCGGCCCCGGCAAACGCCCAATGCACACGATCATCCCGGCGATGCTGAAGAAAGATGGCAAGGTGATGATGCCCTTCGGCGTGATGGGCGGGCAATACCAGTCCACTGGACATGCACGATTTGTCACCAACATCACCGATTTCGGCCTGTCGCCGCAGGGCGCCATGGACGCGCCGCGATGCTTTGCGGACGGCGATGTGCTGAACGTCGAAGACGGCTACAGTGATGCGGTGAAGGCGGAACTCAGCGCACTGGGTCACAATGTGCAACGGCCTGACACAGCAATCGGCGGGTCACAGGCGATTCTGCTGCATGAGGATGGCGTGCTTGAGGGTGGCAGTGATCCACGCAAAGACGGGTGTGCGATTGGGTATTAGGGTGGACCGGGGCTGGGGATGAACCTTTGAAGGGAGTGCGCAAGACGTCTGCTTTGCGGGATTTTGCTGCCGAGTGTGTTTGCTGCCTGGAAGGACCGTTTCCAACAATACTGAAATACAAAAGCGCCCGCGAGAGAAGTCTACGGGCGCTTTCAGTAGCTTAAGGTGAAGGATTATGGTCGGATGGCGAAGAACATCGTCTCACCTGAGTGGTCATCAACACCGTCATTGTCTGTGGATACCCACATCGTCCCATCTTGCGTGATGGCCAGACCCTCGACTTTGTCTAGAACGTAGCCGCCCGTGGAGGTCAGCGCAGGCAGCAGATCAACAACCAGTTCGGGCTCCAGAACCGCAGGGGTTTCGCCCAGTGGAACCATTGCATCCATCGCGCTCAGCGGCACGCTGGT
>JALQUF010000137.1 GCA_023263855.1 Yoonia sp.
ACCGCAGCACCGCATTGTGTTGCGAAAACCTGGGCAACGC
Source organism: Yoonia sp. (assembly GCA_023263855.1). Classification (GTDB taxonomy): domain Bacteria; phylum Pseudomonadota; class Alphaproteobacteria; order Rhodobacterales; family Rhodobacteraceae; genus Yoonia. Next base: position 41 of record JALQUF010000137.1, read on the forward strand.
CAAACGCGTCCTCTGTATCAAGCGTTGCCAGAAGATGCGTGACGCACCGCCCCTGTTGTGCACAAAAAGGCCAAGAAACTCTTGCAAATCATCCTGTCCAATTGTGAGAGTTGCGTTCATGTAAGCCTCGCCCAAGGCAAGTTCGGGATTGGCAACAAGACGGCGGAGGGTTGCCATATCAAGCAGACGCACCCGTACAGGATTGCCTGTGCCATCGCCATATAAGCAGATCTGACCAATGGGGTAGCGCACCTCAAGTTTGCCCTCGCGCAGCAGACGGCGCAAAATCAGATTGAGTGCCTTTTCCCACATCGCTTGTGGTCCTTGCTGAAGTACGTTTCCCTAGCAAGCATAAGAAGTATTTCCCTATCTTGATTGAGAGATGTCAATTGCACTTTGGCAACTGCCCCTAAAGGCATTTTTTGGGAGGCAAAAATTCCAACATCCAGAAGGATTTGGCACGGATCAATGCATTGACAAAGCAGTAAGCATCATCGTGATGCAAATGATGCGCCTTGTCCAATATCAGCGCTTATGGATCCAAATAGGGTGAGTTGCATAGAAAGGGTTTGTCCCTAGCTGGTTAGTCCCGGTATCTGTTGGATCGGGTTTAAGATGAATCTGTCTGGCTCAGATGTCCAGATCTTGCAGATGGGAGGTTTCAGGCCAATTTGAACCAGTCTCAGTTTGCCGCAACAGGCGTGATCTTGTCCGGAACAAAGCTGGCGCCACTCAGAGAGAGCGACGGTTCGGTTGCGCTTGAAATCGTCTCGGGGGTAGAGATGTCGTTCCTGATTTCAGGTTGGCCGTACCGCATCATGGATTTCCTGAGGAATTTCAATGCTGCTTTGCGATCCCGGCGCTTTGTCACATAGCTTTCCAGCACTTCACCTTCGTGATCCACGGCAGGCCGCAGGTAGTGCGTCCCGCCGTCCTGCCCGCCTCAAGCGGGTTTTGTCTGACAGTACCTTTGTAAGCAGATAATTTGGTCATGCCAGCAGGGTGGGGCGGGCGCTGCCTGCTCTTAACCAGACTAAATCTGACATTTCCGATGTCGATGTGGGGGTAGATATGCAGTCATTTCATGCCACTATTCCTTCACATAGGGTTTGCCATCCGCTGCGGGTGGGCGGGCGCGCCCGATCAACCCGGCCACCACGATGATCGTCAGGATATAAGGGGCCATGGCGAGGAACTCGGACGGGATAGGCGTTTGTAGCAGGGCCAGCTTTTGTTGCATCGCATCCGCGAAGCCAAAGACCAATGCGGCTGCCAATGCGCCCACTGGGTGCCAGCGCCCGAAGATCATCGCAGCCAGCCCGATAAACCCGCGCCCGCCGGTCATGCCTTCGTCAAACCGCCCAACTGATCCCAGCGTGAACCATGCACCCCCAAAGCCCGCGACCATGCCCGCCAAGGTCACGTTGATATAGCGGGTGCGGTAGACGTTGATCCCCAGCGTATCTGCGGCCCTTGGGTGTTCGCCCACGGCCCGTGCGCGCAGCCCGTACCGCGTGTAGAATAGGTAGTAGGTCGATACCGCAACCATCACGAGCGCTCCGTAAACAAAAACGTTCTGGTTGAACAGCATCGGCCCGACGACAGGAATATCGCCCAAGATGGGAATTTTGACGGACTGGAACACAGGCGCGTTGTTCAAGTGTCGGTACTCGGCGAAGACCTGAGAACTGACATAGGACGTCAGCCCCAGCACGAAGAGGTTGATGACGACCCCTGCAATGATCTGATCCATGCGGTAAGTGACGACAAGGGCGGCGAGGATGAAGCCGAAGATCCCGCCGACTGCGACGGCTGCGGCCAATCCACCGATGCCGCCTGCCAATGACCCCACCAGCGCCCCGGTGAACGCACCCGCCAGTAGCATCCCCTCGATCGCGATGTTCACGACCGCGACGCGTTCGGACAGCACCCCTGCCAACCCGCCAAGGGCGATAGGCACGGCGCGTACCATCGTGGCTTGCAACATGCCGGTCATGGAAAAAGCCTTGCCTGCCGTGGCCCAAACCAGAAAGGCCGCCACGGCAAAGGCCAGCCCGATCCCCAACGACAAGAGCGCCCATCGCGCGCCACCGCGCAGGAACTGCCGCACACCGAGGAAGGCGAGGATCGTGGCGATCACATAGATGAACGGGCCTGAGGGAACGACCAATGGGTCAATAGGCCAGCGGTCGCGGGGGCGGGACAGCCGGAAAGTGGCATCACCCGTTGCGTCAGGGGCCAGAAGCAGGGCAATCAGAATCGCCAGCCCGATCAGGATGACGCCTGTGACCGTGCTTTGGCGGCTGGTGCCAGCGGGCCGTGCTGTTGCCATCATGATGTGCCGCCTTTCTTGCTGCGAAAGCCCCATGGGAAGATCGCGCGTACCAGCAGGGGGGCTGCGATAAAGACGATGATGAGCGCTTGAATGATCCCGATCAGGTCGATGGACACGCCTGCATTCACTTGCATCTGCCGCCCGCCTGCTTCCAACGCGCCAAAGAGGAGGCCCGCAAAGACGACGCCGACCGGATGTGAACGGCCCAGAAGCGCCACCGCAATCGCATCAAACCCAAGTCCTGCCGAAAACCCCGGTGTGGCGCGGCCCAGCACACCCAGCACCTGATTGGCTCCGGCGAGGCCCGCCAAGGCACCCGCCGTCGCCATTGCCGCCACGATGATGATGCCCGAATGCATGCCCGCAAACCGCGCCGCTTTGGGATTTTCACCGCTGGCGCGGAATTCGAACCCCAGTTTGCTGCGAAAGAGAAGCCAATAAACGAGTACGACCATGATCATCACAAGGAATATCCCTGCGTGGACCCGCAGGTTGGGATCCAATGCCGTTAACAGGCGTGGCAATCCTGCCGCATCGGGGACCGACTTGGAAATCGGATCGGAGCGGCCTGTTTGCTGGACGTAAGGCAGGCTGAGGAAGTAATCCAGAAGCCGGTAGGAAATCAGGTTCAGCATGATGGTCGAAATAACCTCATGCGCGCCCGTCGCGGCCCGCAAATACCCGGCAATAGAGGCATAGAATGCGCCGGCCAGCGCCCCTGCGGACAGCGACAGGGGCAAGAGAATGACGCTGGGCAGCTGCGCAAAGCTGAACCCCGTGACGACTGCGGCTAGCCCGCCGATCACGATCTGCCCTTCGGCTCCGATGTTGAACAGACCCGCCCGAAACCCAAGCGCCAAACCCAATCCGGCAAGGATCAGCGGGGCAGAGGCAGTCAGGGTTTCTGACAGCGCGTTCACCGACCCGACGGAGCCTTCCAAGAGCGCCACATAAGACCGCCCGATTGTCAGCAGGTCGATATTCGTAGCCAGCATGGTCACTGCGCCCAGAATGAGCGCCATAACCACCGCGAAAAGGGGGACAACAACAAGGTCTTCGACCTCTGTCCGCCCCAGCGCCTTGCCTTGCAGCAGGTTTTGCATCGTGCGTTCGGTCATGGCGCCGCCCCTGCCATTGCCAGCCCGATTTGTGCCTTGTCGGCTGCCTCGGCAGGATATTCAGCCACGATCCGGCCTTTGAACATCACCAGAATGCGGTCCGCCAACGCCAGAATTTCATCCAGCTCGGCGGAGACGAGCAGCACCCCGTCGCCTTCATCGCGCGCGGCGATCAGGCGTTTGTGGATGTACTCGATGGACCCGACATCAAGGCCGCGTGTCGGCTGGCCTGCGATGACGCATTTGGTGTCACGGGCCAACTCGCGGGCCACGATCAGCTTTTGCTGATTGCCGCCGGATAGATGCCCGGCTTGGGCAAAAACAGACGGGGTGCGGATGTCGAAATCCTGTACCAAGGCGGCGGAGGTTTCATTGACTTTACTCCAATCCACTTGCGGCCCTTTGGCGAAGGGTGCGGCGTAGTATTGGTCCAGCACCATGTTTTCAGCCACTGTGAAATTGGTGATCAATCCAGCGGCCTGCCGGTCCTCCGGGATATGCGCGATGCCGAGGCGGTGTCGTTGGCGGGCCGAAAGATGGGTGATGTCTTCCCCATCAAAGGTCACACTGCCTTCAGCGATGGGGCGCACACCGGCCAAAGCCTCGACCAAGGCCGATTGCCCGTTGCCTTGCACGCCTGCGATGCCCACAATCTCGCCACCGCGCACGGTCATATTCAGACCATCAACGGCCACATCGCCGCTTTCGCGCAGGATCGTCAGATCACGGGTTTCAAGGCGAACAGGGCCAGGGTTGAAGGGGGCTTTTTCCACTTCGAAGCTGACCGGGCGCCCGACCATCATTTCAGCCAACGCGGGCCGGGTCAGTTCGCTGGGGATGCCTTCACCCACAATCCGCCCGCGCCGGATGACACTGATACGGTTGGCGATTTCGAGGATTTCGTTGAGTTTATGGGTGATGAACACCAGCGCCTTGCCAGCATCCCGCAGGGATTTGACGATCTGAAAGAAGTCATCCACCTCTTGCGGGGTTAGTACGGCGGTTGGTTCATCAAGGATCAGCACATCGGCCTGCCGGAATAGGACTTTGATGATCTCGACCCGCTGTTGCACGCCTACTGGCAGGGTTTCGATCAGGGCATCGGGATTTACTTGCAGCCCATACTGGTCGTTGATCTTTCGCACCTGCGCGCGGGCTTTTTTCAGGTCGAGGTGATCAAGCGTGCCGGTGGGTTCGACCCCTAACACGACGTTCTCGGCAACGGTAAACACCGGAATCAGCATGAAATGCTGGTGCACCATGCCGATTCCTGCGCGGATCGCATCACCGGGGCCGTCAAAGGTGACGGGCTGGCCGTCGATGAGAATTTCGCCCGCCGTCGGGCTGTAAAGCCCGCAAAGGACGTTCATCAGCGTCGACTTGCCCGCCCCGTTTTCACCAAGCAGACCCAGCACCTCGCCTGCGCGGATCGTCAGGTTCACGTCCTCGTTCGCTGTGACCCGGCCAAAGCGTTTGGTGATGCCGCGCAGGGTGATGTCCATCAGCTTGCCCTGCCGCTATTCGCCGCCAACGGTGATCGAGCCATCGATGATCCCGGCGCGAATGTCGGCCAGCGCGGTTTTCAACGCATCAGGCACGGCGCTGTCGAGGTCATGGAACGGGGCCAGATCGACGCCGCCATTTTCCAGCGATCCCACGATCAGCCCGCCTTCAAACTGGTCGTTCATCACCATTTCGATCACTTGGTGAACAGTAGAATCCATCCGCTTGGTGATCGAGGTCAAATAGACGTGGCCCTTCTCGGGATCAGACAAATACAGGTCGGCGTCCACGCCGATGATCATCAACTGCTCGGTGCCTAATTCATCGGCCAACGCCGCTGATCCCAGCCCAACGGGGCCCGCCACAGGCAGCACGATGTCGGCACCCTCGTCATAGAGGTTCTGCGCAAAGGCGCGCCCGTCATCGAGCGATTCAAAGTTGTTGGTGAACAGGCCCTCGCGCGTTTCGGTATCCCACCCCAGCACGGTCACGTCAGTCCCGTTTTCCGCATTGTAATAGTCAACGCCGTAAACAAACCCGTCCATAAAGATCGTCACAGGAGGGATATTGATCCCGCCAAAGGTGCCCAAAATGCCTGTCTGGGACATGCCAGCAGCCAGATAGCCTGCCAGAAACGCGGCCTCGTCGGTGGCGTAAACCTGACCCAGAACGTTGGACAATGGCGGGTCATAGGCGAAGTCCACAATCGAGAACGGCTGACCGGGGTTGGCTTCGGCGGCGTTCTTGGTCGCATCGCCCAGAAGAAAACCCACGGTGATGATGACATCGCATTGGCCGCCCAGAAGCGAGTTGAGGTTGGCTTCATAATCCGTTTCGGCTTGCGATTCCAAAAACCGCCCTTCGATGCCAAAATCAGCAATTGCATCCTGCACGCCCTTCCATGCGGTCTGGTTGAAGCTGTTGTCGTCAATGCCCCCGGTATCGGTAACTTGACAGGCCGTGAATGCATGCGTGGCTGTGGTTGTAATCAACAAAGCGGCCAGCGGCGCTGCAAATTTAGTGAATGATGCAGTGAACATGATGCTTTCTCCTCAAAGGCAATCGTTCGATGAACACAGACTAGTGGGTGTCGCTCTGGACCGATTGATGAAAGTCAATTGTGCTGTCGAAGCAATCCGAAGGATGGTGTCAGACCAATTCGAACCAGTCTCAGTTTGCCCCAGTTTGCGTGAACCTATGCGGAACAAAGCTGGCGCCACTCTGTAAGTGCGGCGGTTCGGTTGAGCTTGAAGTTGTCGCGTGAGTAAAGGTGGCGTTCCTGATTGAAATGGTTGTGGACGGAAGAGTGAACCGCGGCGAATTTCTGCAGACATCGCATCTGCCTGAAACGAAGCATCGCCCGCTCTCGTCGTCGCAACAGCAGATG
>JALQUF010000138.1 GCA_023263855.1 Yoonia sp.
AAACCATGGTTTCCGAGTTGCGCAATGAGGGTATTCGCGCCGAGGTTTATCTGGGCAACCCCAAGAACTTTGGCAATCAGTTGAAATATGCCGACAAGCGCGCCTCGCCCGTCGCGATCATCGCGGGCAGTGATGAATTCGACAAAGGCATCGTGCAGATCAAGGACCTGATCTTGGGGGCCGAGATTGCCAAGAACGCCACCTTGGAAGAGTGGAAAGACCGCCCTAGCCAATACGAAGTGCCGCGCGACCAGATGCTTGCAAAGGTCCGCGAAATTCTGGACACGCACAGCTGATGCCGACCTCACCCGAAACACTGACCGAAGCGCGCCGTCTGCGTGATCTCTTTGCCGCCAAGGGCGCGCAGGTGATCAAGGCCGACGTGCTGCAACCCGCCGGGACTTTGCTGGATCTTTACGGCGAGGATATCCGTGCGCGTTCTTACGTCACGTCCGATCCGCTGCGCGGTGAGATGGTGCTGCGCCCCGATTTTACCGTGCCTGTCGTGCAAATGCATATGGAAAGCCGTGCTGATCCGGCCCGCTATACCTATTCCGGCAAGGTGTTTCGCAAGCAGGAAACGGACGAAAGCCGCGCGAATGAATATGTGCAGGTGGGGTATGAGGTGTTTGACGGCCAGAACCCTGCCGCTGCCGATGCCGAAGTCTTTGCGGCCATTGCTGAAGGGTTGGCTGGGCTGCCTGTGCGGGCCGCGACGGGCGATATCGGTGTGCTGATGGCCGCAGTCCGCGGATTGCGCACAACGGACGGGCGCAAGGCGGCGCTATTGCGCCATATCTGGCGGCCGGGCCGGTTTCGCGCTTTGATGAAGCGCTTTGGCTCGGGCCAGATGCCATCGGCGCGGGCGGCCCTTCTGGCAGCGGATGATCCTTTTGCAGATGCAGGCCCGGACATCGGGTTACGCAGCCGCAAAGAGGTTGCCGCACGGATTGACGCGCTGCGTGCAGATGCCGCCGCCGCGCCGATTGCGTCTGAAGAGATTGCATTGATTGATGCCATTCTGGCCCTGCGCGAGACCGCGCCAAATGTGCTGAGTGCGTTGCGGGATATTGCCGTGGATATGCCTGCGATTGGTGATGCGGTTGCCGGTATGGATGCGCGGCTGGATGCCATGGCCGCGCGTGGGATCGATGTGGCGAACCTTGAGTTCGAGGGCAGCTATGGCCGCACGTCGCTGGAATATTACGACGGATTTGTCTTCGGCTTTTATGCGGCAGACCGCCCCGATCACCCGCCCGTGGCGACCGGTGGGCGCTATGATGCGCTGACGGCGCAACTGGGGCAGGGCCGTGCGGTGCCTGCGGTAGGCGGTGTGATCCGCCCTGATCTGGCTTTGGGGGTGCGCTGATGTTGAAGCTTGGTGTGCCCTCCAAGGGCCGATTGATGGAAAAGACCTTTGACTGGTTCGGAGCGCGCGGCATTGGTTTGCGCAAATCGGGGTCTGATCGTGAATATGCGGGCGCTGTTGATGGAATCGACGGGCTGGAACTGGTGTTGTTGTCCGCAGGGGAAATTCCGCGTGAGCTGGCGGCGGGGAATATCCATCTGGGTGTGACCGGATCGGACCTTGTGCGCGAAAAGCTGGCCAACTGGGATGCGCGCGTGGCCGCGCTTGCCCCGATGGGCTTTGGCGGGGCTGATTTGATTGTGGCGGTGCCGCAAGCCTGGGTCGATGTCAGCACGCTGGATGATCTTGATGCAGCGGCGGCGGCGTTCCGGCGCACACATGGCTTCCGGCTGCGCATTGCGACCAAGTATCACCGGTTGGTCCGGGAATTCCTGCGCGAGCAGGGTGTCGCCGATTATCAGTTGGTTGACAGTCAGGGCGCGACAGAAGGCACCGTCAAAAACGAAACTGCGGAAGCGATTGCCGATATCACCTCAACCGGTGAGACGCTGCGCGCGAATGGGCTCAAGATCCTTGATGACGGGTTGATCCATGCAAGCCAAGCGACTCTGTTTCGGGGACGTCGCCGTGACTGGACGGATGAGCAGCGCGCCAAGCTTAAGGCTTTGCAGATGATCCTGGGCGTGTAGCGGCCGCGTTTGCCCCATCCCTGCACGCGATTTCGAGTGCGGATGGTTTGTGGCGGGCGGTGGTTAATCCGCTCTCTGCGTCCTTGCCTGCGGCAGCGGCGGCGGCTGTGGCGGCCATGCTGTAGGTATGGACCTGTGTGATGCCCTTCAAAGCTTGCCTGCAAAGCGCGTGGACCACCAGATAATCCAAGTGGCTACCCAAGAGCCCGGCGCCTTGTTCTTCACCGCCTGCTGCATTGCGTTCGCAGGCTGTGGCATCCGTAGACAAGAACGACCGACAGATCATTGGCCGCGCCTCATAAGCGCGGCAACTGCGTGTTTCGGGGTCCAATGCGGGGCAGGCCTGCGGGTGCCAGTCGCGCCCGTCAGGCGCGCCGGCAAGAGGTGCAGCAGCAGTATGAAGCTGTTCAGCTTCGAAACGGGTAATCACACCGCCCTCGCCCCCCGATAGAATGCAGCAAAAGGCGCAGCCCTGTGCACAGGCGGCGTTGCGGACAGCATCGGGGGGTGTTTTGAGTATTTCGTCGCGCACGGCCGACCCAAGCCGCCATGCCGTTTGACCGCTGGCCATCTCGGTGATGACGTCTTTCACCGGCAGGCCGTAGGTTTGGGCGGTTTGCAGATAGGATGTCAGAATGCGCTTGGCGCGGTGTTCCAGCGTGGTGTCGACGCCTTTGACTTTGGCCTTCGCGACGCGATCGGCCAAATCCCCGATGCTCAGGGGCGCGGATTTCTTGCCCTTTTGGGCAAGCCTGCGGGCAGCGCGCGGCGATGTTGGTTTCATATGGATGCGTGGCCTTCGCGTTTGTCTTTTCAGAGCAAACTATAGGGGCTGTCACCGGCCCGTCCAGTGGTCAGGCCCGCAATCCGTCACGCAGGAAACGTCTGAGAATTTTGCCCGAGGCAGACTTGGGGATTTCCTCCACGAAATGCACTTCATGGACCTGCTTGTAATGGGCAAGCTGCTGCGCGAGGTAAGCTTTGATTGCAGCCTCGTCAGGGGCTGGGTCGCCTGTCACAACAAAAGCGATCGGCAACTCTCCGGCCTCATCATCGGGTTTGCCGATTGCGGCAGCATCAGAGATGCCCTCCATCGCGACCAAAGTGGCTTCAAGCTCGGCGGGGGCGACCTGAAAGCCTTTGTATTTGATCAGTTCTTTCAGACGGTCAGTGATAAAAAGATAACCGTCAGCGTCGATCTTGCCGATGTCGCCTGTGCGGAGCCAGCCGCCCTCTGCCATCGTTTCAGTCGTGGCTTTCGCGTTGTTCAGATAGCCTTGCATCACTTGCGGGCCTTTGATCCAAAGCTCGCCCTCTTCGCCCGCAGGCAGGTCCGCCCCTGTTGTGATATCGACAATGCGGCAGGCGGTATTTGGGACGGCAAGCCCCGCCGCCCCAGAGCGCGGTGCGCTGCCGGGCACGACGTGTGACACAGGGCTGAGTTCTGTCATGCCGTAGCCCTGCAACGCCTTGCACCCCAGACGCGCCGCAATCGCATCTGACAATTCCGCGCCGGAGGGTGCGGCGGCGATAAAGACCTGCTCAAGAGATGACAAATCGTAATCGGTAACCAAAGGGTGCTTTGCCAGAGCAAGTGCGACTGGCGGGACGACCCACATGCGCTTGGCTTTGTGATCCTGGCTGATCTGCAAAAACAGCGGCAAATCAAAGCGGGGCAGCGTGACAAGCGCGCCCCCACCCGCGAGGTGAAGATTCATCAGAACCGTCATGCCATAGATATGGAAGAACGGCAAAAAGGCTGCGGTGGTTTCCCCGGGCTGGAAATCGGCGGCGACGATCGACTGATCGACATTGATGACAAGGTTGCGGTGCGACAGCATGACCCCCTTTGGCAGCCCGGTCGTGCCAGAGGAGTAGGGTAACACCACTGTAAAATCATCAAGGTGTACCGGCACCTGAGCGTCGATAGGGTTTCCAAAGAGTGCGGCATATTCTGCTGTGCCAATCGCAATCACAGGTGTGTCGCCCGCCCCTTCTTGCGCTGTTTCAATGAAATCAGGAATCGTAATGAGGATTTCTGCGCCCGAATCTGACAGCTGATGGGCGACTTCATGTGCCGTGTAAGTCGGGTTCAATGTTGTGACCGTGCCACCACCCCATGCGACTGCATGAAATACGACGCAGTATTCCGGAATGTTGGGGGCCATGATTGCGATGGTATGTCCTGCCCCGAACCCTGCGCTGGCCAGCCCACCGGCCATGCGCTTGACCTGATCCATGAATACTGCGGCGGTCATGGTGCGCCCGGTCGGGCCATCGGTAAGAACCACCGCATCAGGACGATCTTCAAGGCCTTGAAAAACGCGTTCTGTGATTGTCAGATCGGTCGCGGAAACATCGGGGTGGGGACTGGTATGAACGGTCATTGAGGCTCCTCCTGTGCGTGATCATGGCACAGAGACAGGATTCTGCCTAGCGGACACCGATTGCGGCCAGCGCTTTGGAAAGCTCGGGCGGCAAGGCCTCTTCTTCTTGTCGGCCCTCTGGCAGGTCGCGGGGTGCATCCTCAACCGGCAAATAGCGCCAACCTTGAAAGGCGCGCTTGGGTGTCGCCTCGACCCTGATCAGCCCGGGTTTGCAGACGATCGCACAGCGGCGGACCCCATCTTCAGACAGGTACTCATCAAGTCGCAAAATTGGTTGCCGGCACAGGATAACACCCTTGATGACCCAAAAGATCGACCCGCCGTTCAGGATTTCATCGCCCCGTTTGGGCCACATACGTGTGATGTGGCGCGGCAGGCCATCATCGGTCTGCGCGCGCCGCGTCGATTGCCATGCCGCAAGCCCGGCTATGTCGTCGGTGCCGACAGAGAGTTTGAGCATATGTATGGTTTTCGACATCGATCCCCCCCGGGATGTCAGATAGAGGTAAGGCGCTGCAATCCACTTTCAATGGATGCGATGAAAATGGTTTATGTGGTGGCTGAGTTGAGATCAACCGCTATATGTGGTATCTTCTGCCTGCGGCGATTTTGACCTAATTGGCCATTTCAAACTGACTGTTCACCCCGTAAGATGCAATCCTTGCCTGCTGCCCCCAAAGGAGATTCCCTGCCATGACCGCGTTTGCCGCCCCTATTGCTGAACAAATCTGGGACATGAAGTACCGGTTTAAAGATGCGGAAGGGACCCCCATTGACGGCACAGTTGCCGACACCTGGCGCCGGATTGCAGGCGCTTTGGCCGCGGTGGAGGATGATCCCAAGGCATGGGAAGGCAAGTTTTACGATGCACTGGCAGATTTCAAATTTCTGCCTGCCGGGCGCATTACCGCAGGGGCCGGCACGGCCCGGTCGGTGACGCTGTTTAACTGCTTTGTCATGGGGACAGTCCCGGACAGCATGGGCGGCATTTTCGATATGCTGAAAGAAGCGGCGCTGACCATGCAGCAGGGTGGCGGTATCGGGTACGATTTTTCGACCATCCGCCCCAAGGGCGCAGATGTGGTTGGTGTGGCGGCCGATGCTTCGGGTCCGCTGTCGTTCATGGATGTGTGGGATGCGATGTGCCGGACCATCATGTCCGCAGGGTCACGCCGGGGCGCGATGATGGCGACGATGCGCTGCGACCACCCCGATGTTGAGGATTTCATCACGGCAAAATCTGATCCTGCGCGCTTGCGGATGTTCAATATGTCGGTGTTGATCACAGACCCGTTCATGGAAGCGGTCAAGGCGGATGCAAAATGGGATCTGGTGTTCGGTGGCGAAGTCTACCGGACGGTCAAGGCGCGTGCGCTTTGGGATGCGATCATGCAGTCAACCTATGACTATGCCGAACCCGGGGTCATTTTTATTGACCGCATCAACCAGATGAACAACCTGAACTATTGCGAAACGATTGCGGCCACAAACCCCTGTGGCGAGCAGCCTTTGCCGCCCTATGGGGCGTGTTTGCTTGGGTCCATCAACATGGCGCGGCTGGTTAATGATCCGTTCGATGCGAGTGCCCGCCTGGATGAAGCGGCTTTGAGTGAACTGGTCGCAACGGCTGTCCGCATGATGGACAATGTTGTTGACGCCTCGCAGTTCCCGCTGGACGCACAGCGGGCCGAGGCGCAGGCCAAGCGGCGTATCGGTCTGGGTGTTACCGGTCTGGCAGATGCTTTGTTGATGGTCGGTCTGCGCTACGGGTCGGAAGAGGCTGCCGCGCAAACAGACAAATGGA
>JALQUF010000139.1 GCA_023263855.1 Yoonia sp.
GGTCTCCTGGTCGATCTTGCCGCCGTCTTCCAGGATCTCGATCTGGCGGCGGGCTTCGTATTCGATGGCCTGCTGCACAAAACGCACAGAATTGACATTCTTGATCTCGCAGCGCGTGCCGAGCGGTCCGCCCGGTTTGCGCACCGACACGTTGACGTCGGCGCGCATCGATCCTTCATCCATGTTGCCGTCGCAGGTGCCCAGATAGCGCAGGATCTGGCGTAGTTTCAGCACATAGGCGGCGGCTTCTTCGGGCCCGCGGATATCGGGGCGGCTGACGATTTCCATCAGCGCAACACCGGTACGGTTCAGGTCCACGAAAGACATATGCGATCCGCACGGTGCGCGCCTCGCCGTTGCCCATCTCGACCAATACTTCGCCTTCGCCCACGATGGGGTGATAGAGCTGCGAAATCTGATAGCCTTGTGGCAGATCGGGGTAGAAATAGTTCTTGCGGTCGAAGGCCGACACAAGGTTGATTTCGGCGTTCAGGCCCAGCCCGGTTTTGACCGCCTGTGCCACACAGCCTTCATTGATGACAGGCAGCATCCCCGGCATGCCGGCATCCACGAAAGCCACGTTGCTATTGGGTTCTGCCCCGAATTTGGTCGAAGCGCCCGAGAATAATTTCGCCTTCGTTGCGACCTGCGCGTGCACCTCAAGGCCGATGACCAGTTCCCAATCGCTGGTCGCACCGGCGATCACTTTGGGGGCAGGGGCGGTGTAGGTGAGGTCAAGCATGGGGCGCTTCCTTTGTCTGGCGTCGCCTTCGTTTAAAAGAAGGTGATGGCAGCTTCAAGAGAGCTTAAGCGCTCTAGTTGCCCTGTGCAGTTTTGGCCAAGACGCGGGACGTGGACACAAGATTGACAGTGGGTGCATCTTTGCCGCCCAAAGCCAAGGTCGCTTTGCGCAGCATCGCGATCCCTGCGTCGGACTGCCGTGGGATCGCAGCCGCTGAAATCGGCTCGCCCACGGTGACGCGAAAGGGCTGGCGTCCTTTGTTCAGTGTCTCGTGAAATAGGGTAATATCCCGCAGCGTAGGGTGGATCAGGTCAAACAGATAAAACAGGGCAGAGTTGCGCGCTTGGATATTGACCGGAATAACGGGCAAGTCGAACTTGCGCGCGAGCATGGCTGCCGAAGCCATCCATGGCCGTTCATAAAGGCGCAGGCCGCGTCGCTTGGCCAGACGACCCGAGGGAAAGATCACGCCAAGCCGCCCCATGTCAGTCGCTTTGCGAACATAGGCCATAGTTGCACGGGTCTTTGCGTGGCTGCGTTGCTGTTTGCGCCATTCGACGGGGGCGATCATCGATTCCATTTGGGGAAAGACCCGCAAGATATCGCGATTGGCAAAGAAATAGGTGTCTGGTCGCGCGGCGCTGATCAATCCATGCAGGATGATCCCGTCGGCAATACCTGTCGGATGATTGGCCACGATCAATGCCGGGCCATGTGCCGGGATATGGCCCAGCCCGCTGACCGTCACCATCTGCGACAACCGTGCGGCCATCGTACCCATGATCTGCGCTGACGGCGCATCTTCGAGCGATTTTGCAATATCGACGGTGGCATCATAGCCCAGCACGCGGTGCAGGCAGGTCTTGGCGATCCGGGTGCCGGGGCGATCACGGTAAAGCCACGGCGCCCGCTCAGCAATCAGCGGGTCAATACGATGTTCCATGACCTATGAATGCGTAGCACCCCGTAACGGTTCCATGACAATTGCATGACACCTTTATAACGGCAGAAGCTTGCGGAAAACGGCTGACACCTTAGGCAAACTTCAGCCCAAAATGCGGGTCACCATCTCTTCTGTGTCACGTGACAGTTGAGGCGTCTGCGCAATTTTGCCCAGTGCTGCGCGCATTTTGGTCTGCCGTTCACCGTCATAGCGTTTCCACGTATCATACGACATCGTCATACGAGCCGCGGTTTGCGGATTGACGGGGTCAAGCTTGATCAACCAATCGGCCAAAAGCGCATATGCAGCGCCCGAGGCATGATGGAAGCCTGCCGTATTCGCCTTTAACCCGCCAAAGACCGACCGAAAGCGATTTGGGTTCTTCATATCGAACGCAGGATGGCGGGTCAGCCTCTCGGCGGTTGCGGCGGCATCGGGAGCGGCGGCAAGAGCGACTTGCAATCCGAACCATTTGTCCATGACCAGCCGGTCATGTTGCCATTGGGCTTCAAAGGCCGCCAATTCCGCATCGCCCTTTGATATTTGCAGCAAGGCCCGCAACGCGCCCAGTTGTTGGGTCATGTTATCGGAGGTGGCAAATTGCTGTGCTGCCTGTTTACCGCTATCCAGCTTGCTGATCAGCCCCAGCACGGCATTGCCTAGTGCACGCTGCCCTGCCGAGCCGGCATCTGGCGTATAGGGCCCGGTGACAATCATCGCAGCGTAGATCCGGGGCAAGGTGTCTTGCAGGTGCTGGGCGATGTGCAGTTTCAGCGTTTCATGTGCTTGATTGATCGCGGTCGGATCGGGGGTGTGGCCTGCATCAAACAGCGCTTGGGCCGTATCATCTTCGCTCGGCAGTCTTAGGGCCAGCGCACGGAAAGCCGGATCAAGCGCATCATCCCGCAAGACCGCCGCCAGACCGTCAAGAAACGCGGTATCAGGGGTTACATTTTGGCGCAGCATGCGGACCAGCACATCCTGCGCCAGCGTCCGCCCTGCATCCCAACGGTTGAACGGGTCGGTGTCATGGGCCAACAGCAAGGCGCGCTCTGCATCCGTCATGTCGTGGTGCACGATCACGGGGGCCGAGAAATTGCGCAGCACCGATGGAATGGGCCTGCCGGAAAGGCCATCGAACGTAAAGCTTTGTTCGGCTTTTGTCATTTCCAAGACCGTGGTTGGTACCACCTCTGCGCCGTCTTGATCCAGCAGGCCGACAGCGACGGGGATCAAAAGCGGGTCTTTGTCAGGTTGACCGGGGGTCGGGGGCGTTTCTTGGCGCAGATGCAGACGGTAGGTGCCATCTGCGTATTCATCGCGCACCGTCAGACGCGGCGTGCCGGCCTGTGCGTACCATTTTTTAAACTGCGACAGGTCGCGCCCCGTGGTGTCCTCAAACACTTGCAACCAGTCTTCAATCGTTGCCGCATCGCCGTCATGCCGCGTGAAATAAAGGTCGAGCGCATCAAAATAAGCCTGATCACCCACAAGCAGTTTCAGCATGCCGATCAGTTCGGCGCCTTTTTCATAAACAGTGGCCGTATAGAAATTATTGATCTCGACAAAACTTTCGGGGCGCACCGGATGGGCGAGGGGGCCGTTGTCTTCGCGGAACTGATAGGCGCGCAGCATCATCGTATCGTCAATGCGTTTGACCGCAGCACTGCGCAAATCACCAGTGAATTGCTGATCACGAAAAACCGTCAGACCCTCTTTCAGGCAAAGCTGGAACCAGTCGCGACAGGTGATCCGGTTGCCGGTCCAGTTGTGGAAATACTCATGCGCGATGATCGCCTCGATCCGTTCAAAATCGGCATCAGTGGCGGTTTGAGGTGAGGCCAGCACCGCAGACGCGTTGAAGATATTCAGCCCCTTGTTTTCCATCGCGCCCATGTTGAAGTCATCGACGGCCACGATATTGAACAGATCAAGGTCGTATTCACGCCCGTAGACGTCTTCATCCCATTTCATGGACGCCTTGAGCGCGGCCATCCCGAAGGCACATTTCGCTTCATCCCCGCCGGGGCGCACCCACAGATTAAGATCGACTTTCCGACCCGAACGGGTGGTGAAAGTGTCAGGATGCGCGACAAGATCGCCCGCGACCAGCGCAAACAGATAGGCGGGCTTGGGCCATGGATCATGCCACTCGGCCCAGCCTTTGCCGGTGGCTGTTGGATTGCCGTTGGACAACAGCACCGGCAGATCGGATTCGATCCTGACGGTGAACACGGCCATCACATCGGGGCGGTCGGGGTAATAGGTGATCTTGCGAAAGCCTTCGGCCTCGCATTGGGTGCAATACATGCCGCCCGACATATAAAGCCCTTCAAGCGCGGTATTGGTGCTGGGGCTGATTTCAACCTCGGCCTCAAAGACAAATGGCCCATCGGGAGCCGCGCAGCGTAAACCGCCATTGCGCAAGTCGGGGTCGATGTCCCGCCCGTCGACCCGTGCGCTGATCAATGTCAGATCGTCACCGTGCAAAAAGAAATCATGATCAGTCGCATCCGGGTTCGGCCGAAACGCAATGCGTGAAAGAACCCGCGTCTTTTTGGCCGCAAGCTTGAAGGTCAGATGCACATCATCCACCAGATAGGCGGGTGGGGTGTAGTCGGATAGATAAATCGTCTGCGGGGCGGCGTCTTTCATGGGGCGGTCCTTGATTGGTTGGCTTGAACCTAGGGCGCTGGTGCGGGATGTGCCACTGCCAATCCCCCAAACAATTGTTTTGAAACGTGGCGCGCGCGGATTATCTGACCGCATATGCCCAAGATGCGCCGCAAAGCCGATCTGCCCGAAAAAACCTGCGCGACATGCGGGCGGCCTTTTGCGTGGCGCAAGAAATGGGCCAGAGTCTGGGATGAGGTGCGCTACTGTTCCGAGCGCTGCAAATCGCAGCGCAAGACCGCCCCGGCTGGCAAGCAATAAACAAAAAGCGCGCGGCTGAGTTGCCTATAGGAAACATTCGTTCTAATTGGCTAACAACGCGGCTGAGGTGTGCCGCTGCATGCAAAACTATCAAGGAGGGGTGTCATCATGACGGATCGCATTGAAAAACAGGGTCTGAAGGTTGCAAAAGAGCTGGCAGAGTTCATTGATGCGCAGGCTTTGGGTGGGACCGGCATCGATAGCGAAACGTTCTGGTCGGGCTTTGCCGGGCTTGTCGCAGAGATGACACCGCGCAACCGTGCAGCCCTTGCCAAGCGCGAAGAGTTGCAGGCAACGATTGATGCCTGGCATGTTGAACGCCGTGGACAGCAGTTGGATCGCACCGCGTATGAGGCATTCCTGCGCGAGATTGGCTATTTGGTGCCCGAAGGCGACGACTTTGTCATCGATACCGCAAACGTCGACCCCGAAATCGCAACGGTTCCCGGCCCGCAACTGGTGGTGCCGATCACCAATGCGCGCTTTGCGTTGAATGCAGCCAACGCGCGGTGGGGCAGCCTTTATGATGCCTTCTACGGCACCGACGCGATGGGCGTGCAGCCCCCCAAAGGCCCCTATGACCGTGGTCACGGGGCCCGTGTTGTAGCCCGCGCCCGCGTCTTTCTGGATGAGGCGTTCCCGATCGAGGGCACAAGCCACGCCGATGTGTCCCGCTACTATGTGCATGATGGCGCGTTGCTGGTTGATGACCATCCTTTGCGCCAACCTGAAAAATTTGTCGGCTACCGCGGCAACCCCAAGGCGCCGGATGCTGTACTACTGTGCAACAACGGCCTGCACGTGGAACTGGTGTTTGACCGCGCGCACCCGATTGGCAGCCGCGATCAGGCCTTGCTGGCCGATGTCCGTCTGGAAAGCGCCGTTTCCGCGATCATGGATTGCGAAGACAGTGTCGCCTGCGTGGATGCCGAAGATAAGGTCGAAGCCTACAGCAATTGGCTTGGCCTGATGAACGGCGATCTGACGGCCGCTTTCCAGAAAGGCGGCAAGACAATGACCCGCCGTCTGGCCGAGGATATCACCTATACTGCACCCGATGGCAGCGACCTGACGCTGAAGGGGCGCGCGCTTTTGTGGATCCGCAATGTGGGCCACCTGATGACGAACCCAGCAATCCTTGATGCCAACGGCGATGAAGTCTTCGAAGGGCTGATGGACGCAATGATCACAGTGCTGATCGCGATGCATGATCTTAAGCGCGAAGGCGGCAATTCGGCGCTTGGGTCGGTCTATGTGGTCAAGCCCAAGATGCACGGGCCCGACGAGGTTGCCCTGACCAATGATATCTTTGGCATGGTCGAAGATGCGCTGGGCCTGCCGCGCAACACAGTCAAAATCGGGATTATGGATGAAGAGCGCCGTACGACTGTGAACCTCAAGGAGTGTATCCGTGCGGCCAAATCGCGGGTGGCTTTCATCA
>JALQUF010000013.1 GCA_023263855.1 Yoonia sp.
TACCGCAAGCAGTTCTACAAGCGGTTCACCGGGACCGACAATTGGCTCTGCGAGCAGATCGAAGATCGTCTTCACGAGTTATGGTTCGACTTTGACGAAGCCGACGCCGTTGCCGCCAACATGATCAGCGATTTCCAGAGCTATCAGCAACTGCGCGCACAGAACCAGGATTTGCGCCGTGAATTGCAGCAGATGAAAGCCTGGAAAGAGGCCGCCCTGCAGCTGGAGCAGGAAAACGCCAAACTGCTCGATCTTAACAACGTGAGCCTTGATCCCCAACTGACTGTCGTAACCGGTGTGGTCATCACAGACAGCGGATCACCATTTCGCCAGTCGGTCCTTGTGAATGTCGGCGCGCGCGATGGCATTATTGACGGCTGGCCCACAATGGATGCGATTGGACTGGTAGGGCGTATCGCCGGGGTTGGACAGAATACCAGCCGTGTGATGCTGCTGACCGACACATCCAGCCGGATCCCGGTTACGATCCAGCCATCCGGGCAAAAGGCTATTCTGGCCGGTGACAACTCGCTCAACCCGCCCTTGGAGTTTCTGGAAGATACCGCACTTGTCCGTCCCGGCGACCGGGTTGTGTCATCGGGGGATGGTGGTGTGTTTCCTGCTGACCTTTTGGTGGGACAGGTAGCATTAGGAACAGATGACAGGCTGCGCGTGCGTCTGGCCGCCGATTATCAGCGGCTGGAATTCTTGCGTGTGATGCGATCACAGCCGCATGAGGAAATTGCAGACCCCGACAACCTTTTGGCACCTGAGGCCGAATTCTTTGGACCTGCTGGCATTAATCCCGCCTCGCTGACCACATCGGGGCGTGGCGATGGCTGAGCGCACAGACAGCAAAACCTGGGTGCAGCGCGGTTTGTTCGTGTTTTTGGCATTCATTCTGATTGTGGTTGATCTGGTGCCGTTGGATATGCGTCCTTCGCTTTGGGTATCCCCTGACCTGCTGTTGGCCGCGACTTTGGTGTGGGTTGCCCGTCAGCCCAGCTATATCCCTGTCCTTGTTGTGGCCTTGCTTTTCCTGATGACCGATTTTCTTTTTATGCGTCCGCCCGGACTGTGGGCCGCCTTGGTCGTCATTCTGACAGAAGTGATCCGCCGCCAGCATCGCGAATTCCGCAACATGCCGCTTTTGGTTGAATGGGGCACGGTTGCCTTTGGTGTTGTCGTGATCACGGTCGTCAACCGGATTACCCTGGCCATAGTCATGTCACCGCAAGCACCTTTGGGTTTGACCTTGATTGAAATGATGACAACGATCCTTGTCTATCCCGTCGTCGTGCTTGTTGCGCATTTCGTTTTTGGGGTCACACGTACATCTCCCGGTGAAATTGGCAGCAGAGGACAAGTGCTATGAAGCGCCCCCCCAAAGATATGATCGCCAGCGCACGCACCATCAGCCGCCGCGCCTTGGTGATGGGCGGGGTACAATTGGGCGTCATCGGTGCTCTTGGCTGGCGCTTGCAATCCATGCAGGTCGAACAGGCCGATCAGTTTCGCCTGTTGGCAGAGGAAAACCGGATCAATATCCGCTTGCTGCCGCCGTCACGTGGCCTGATTTTTGATCGCAATGGCATTGCGATTGCCGCAAATGAACAGAACTACCGCGTCGTGATGGTGCGCGAAGATGCAGGCGATGTCGGAGAAGTGCTCGCCAAATTGACCGAGATCGTCGACATTGATCCCAATGACTTGTCGCGCGCAATGGAAGAAATGCAGCGCCGGTCTCCGTTCGTGCCTGTCACCATCGCGGACCGGTTGTCGTGGGAAGATGTTGCGCAAATCAACCTGAACACCCCTGCCCTGCCCGGCATCCAAGCCGAAGTCGGGCTGAGCCGTGTTTACCCATGGGGCGCTGATCTGGCCCATGTGGTCGGCTATGTCGGACCGGTCAGCGACTACGATCTTAGCCGCATTGATGATCCGGACCCTTTGTTGCAAATTCCCAAATTCCAGATTGGCAAGACAGGGGCGGAAAACAAGCTCGAACGCACCCTGCGCGGCAGTGCAGGCACCCGCCGGATCGAGGTGAACGCCGCAGGCCGGATCATGCGCGAACTGGACCGTCAGGAAGGCGATCCCGGCAAGGACATCCAGCTGACACTTGATAGCCGCCTGCAAAGCTATGTGCAGGCACGCCTTGATAATGAATCCGCCGGTGCAGTTGTCATTGACCTTGAAAACGGTGATCTGCGCGCCATCGCCTCGGCGCCAGCGTTTGACCCCAATCTGTTTGTCCGCGGCATTTCCGTCCCGGACTGGACGGCGCTGAACGAAGACAAATACCGCCCGCTTGCAGCAAAGGCGGTTCAGGGCACCTATCCGCCCGGATCGACCTTCAAGATGGTCACCGTCATGGCCGCAATGGAAGCGGGTCTGGTTGCCGCAGATGAGACCGTCTATTGCCCCGGTTATACAGACGTCTTCAACATCCGCTTCCACTGCTGGAAGCGCGGAGGGCATGGCAATATGAACCTCCACGAAAGCCTGAAACAAAGCTGCGACTGCTACTATTACGAGATTGCCCAGCGCGTTGGCATCGACAAGATGGCCGAGATGGCGCGCAAACTTGGGCTTGGTGTCCGCCATGATCTGCCCCTTTCGGCGGTGGCAGAAGGGCTGGCACCAGACAAGGAATGGAAGGCCCGCGTGCGCGGTGAGGATTGGCGGATCGGCGATACAGTCAACGCCTCGATCGGGCAGGGCTACGTACTTGCGTCACCCTTGCAACTGGCAGTGATGACAGCGCGCATCGCGACAGGCCGCACGATCACACCGCGCTTGATCCGTCTGATTGATGGCGTCGAACAACCCTCTGGTCTAGGCGAAAGCCTTGGTATTAATGAAAACACCCTACGCCGCATTCGCGCTTCGATGGTGGATGTCTGCAATCACCGGCGCGGAACGGCCTATGGGTCGCGGATTACGGACGACGCACACAAGATGGCGGGGAAAACCGGCACCAGCCAGGTGCGCCGCATCACGCCCGAAGAGCGCGCGGCCGGCGTCACGCGCAACGAAGACCTGCCGTGGGAACGCCGCGATCACGCGCTTTTTGTGGGCTACGCACCCTATGACAATCCGCGCTATGCTGTTTCGGTTGTGGTTGAACACGGCGGCGGGGGATCAAGCGCCGCCGCACCCATTGCCCGCGATATCATCTTGCAAGCGCAATACGGTGGTCCGCCCCCCTTGGAAGCCTACCCCGCAAACATGCGCGACCGAATTGCCGAGCAGCAGCGCCGTATCGAAGCGCGCATACCGCCCGGAGCCACAGGGCGTAGCCGCGTATGAGCTATCTTGAGTATAACACCAAGTATGTGCCATCCGGCCTGCGCAAGGTGTTGCATCTGAACTGGCCGATCATTCTGTTGCTGGTCGCTGTCGCAAGCGCCGGGTTTCTGATGCTGTATTCGGTGGCTGGCGGGTCAATGACCCCTTGGGTCGAACCCCAGATGGAGCGTTTTGCACTTGGTATGGTGCTGATGATCATCGTGGCCATGGTGCCCATTTGGTTTTGGCGCAATATGGCGTTCGTTGCTTATGGTGGCTCACTGCTGCTGCTTTTGGGCGTTGAATTCTTCGGCGAAGTTCGCATGGGGGCCCAGCGTTGGATCGACATTGGGTTTATGCGATTGCAGCCCTCTGAGTTGACCAAAATTACTGTCGTGATGTTTTTGGCCGCCTACTATGACTGGCTGCCAAATAAAAAGACATCGCATCCGCTCTGGGTTGCGCTGCCTGTTTTGTTCATTCTGGCGCCCACCATGCTTGTGCTGAACCAGCCCGATCTGGGTACCGCTCTGTTGTTGCTGATTGGCGGGGCCACCGTGATGTTTCTGGCGGGCGTCCATTGGGCCTATTTCGCGACCGTGGTCGGGGCCGGGGTCGGCGCGGTTGTTGCCGTTTTCCAAAGCCGTGGCACGCCCTGGCAGTTGCTCAAAGACTATCAGTACCGGCGTATCGACACGTTTCTTGACCCCGCAAACGACCCGTTGGGGGCGGGCTATCACATCACCCAAGCCAAAATCGCCTTGGGGTCAGGTGGCTGGACTGGACGCGGTTTTATGCAAGGGACGCAATCGCGCCTGAACTTCCTGCCTGAAAAACACACGGATTTCATTTTCACCACGCTTGCGGAAGAGTTCGGATTTGTCGGGGCGTTCACGCTTCTTAGCCTTTATTTGCTGATCGTCTTTTTCTGCATCGTTTCTGCGATGGGGAACCGTGACAGATTTGCGTCGTTGCTGACGCTGGGTATCGCGATGACGTTCTTTCTTTTCTTTGCTGTGAACATGGCCATGGTCACCGGGCTTGCGCCGGTGGTTGGTGTCCCGCTGCCACTTGTCAGCTATGGCGGGTCGGCCATGCTGGTGCTGCTGGTGGCCTTTGGTCTTGTTCAAAGCGCCCATGTCCATAGGCCACGCTAATGTTGAATGTTCTGTTTTCCGCAAAACCTGCCGCTTGGGCCGAGTATGAAGCGCCGCTCAAGGATGCCTTTGCCAAGGCCGGTCTTGCCGCGCATCTGTCCTTGGATCACGCCCCCGCTGACGTAGATTATATCATTTTTGCGCCGAATGGGCCCGTCAAGGATTTCCGCCCATATACCAAGACCAAAGCGGTGATGGGGCTATGGGCCGGGGTTGAGACTGTTGTTGACAATGAAACGCTGACCCAACCGCTGTGCCGTTTGGTCGATGAGAGCCTGACCAATGGGATGGTGGAATGGGTCACTGGCCATACACTGCGCCATCACCTTGGCATGGATACGCATATCCTTGGCCAAGATGGCGTTTGGCGCGACGACAGCTTTCCACCTGTTGCCGCCAACAGACCCGTCACCATTCTTGGCATCGGGGCACTGGGTGCGGCCTGTGGGCAAGCCCTGCACCGGCTTGGGTTTCCCGTCACCGGCTGGAGCCGCAGCCCAAAGGACATTGCAAACATCCGCTGTTTGCATGGTGACGCAGGGCTGCGTGCAGCGCTGACAGATGCGCAAGTTGTCATTCTGCTGCTGCCGCAAACCCCTGAAACAACCAATATTCTTAATGCCGAAACACTGGCGCTGATGGCCAAGGGCAGCTTTGTCATCAACCCCGGTCGCGGGCCGTTGATTGATGACGCGGCTTTGCTGCAAGCGCTTGATAGCGGTCAAATCGCACATGCGACACTGGATGTCTTTCGCACCGAACCGCTGCCACAAGATGACCCCTATTGGGCGCACCCCAAGGTGACAGTGACGCCACACATTGCCTCGACAACACGGCCGGAAACCGCGGCAGAGGTGATTGTCGAGAACATCGGACGCGGCGAAGCGGGCAAGCCGTTCCGCTTTCTTGTTGATCGTGGGCGCGGCTACTAGCGCAGCTTAGGCGGGTTTTCGGGATCCATGCCCGGCGTGCCGGGAACATGGGGGGCCTCGGGCTCAGGCAGATCGAACCGAAGCCCGACCTTGGCCAGATGCGCCGCGAGCGGGTCGCTTGACCTGACAAAGAGAACATCCATCACCCCGGCCTCGATCCCCGAAAAGGTCAAAGCCTCGCCTGCGGCAGACGCCAGCGCCTTTTCCGCCCCCTCGACGGCATCCACAAAGGCAAGAACATGCCCGTGCGCGCCGTCGTCGTAGGTGGCAGCCGCCAGATAGGCAAACCGCGCCAGCCCCGCAGCGATCGCCAGCTTACGATCCAACCCGGACACAACGGCTTCGGGCAATCCACCCGGCGCAGATACTTCGGTTAGCCGCGCTTCGGTTTCATCAGGGCCATGCGACAGGGTTGTGACCAGCCAGTCGATAGCCTCGGCCGGGATCAGCATCGCGGACGGCGCAACTTCCAGGTTCAAGGCAAGACCAATGCCCTGCCCTGCCAGCATTTGCGCCAAAGCACGACCGGGCACACCTGCATAGGGTGCCACACGACCGACGAATTGCGACAGACGCTCTTCGCGGTCAAACACCAAGGTAAATTTCTGGTCCTCGATCTCAAAGAGCTCTGGTGTAATCTGGTCCCCTTCAGCTTCCTCGCCGAGCAGCATGAAAAGCTCGGTATCGGCCAGACGTTCATAAAAGCGCAAACGCGCGGCATCATCATCGGGTGCTGCGTCCATTGCAGCGTGGGCTTGATCAAGGTCAGTCATTTCAGAGCGTCTTTCACAGCGGTGCGCAGATGGGGCAACAGATCAGCCTCAAACCACGGGTTTTTCCTAAGCCATCCGGTATTGCGCCAAGACGGATGTGGCAAGGGAAAGACGCGCGGTGCATGGTCGCGCCAGCCTTGCACCGTGGCTGTCACGCTTGCTTGTGGTCCCAAGTGCCAGCGGTGCGCATAGCCGCCGACAATCACCGTCAACGGCACCTCGCCCAACAGGGCCATGACCCGATCATGCCACGTCGCGCGGCACACGGGCGGCGGCGGCAGGTCAGCGCCTTTGGCATCATAACCGGGAAAACAGAACGCCATGGGAACGATTGCAATCTTGCCACGATCATAAAATGTGTCGGACGCGACCCCAAGCCAGTCACGCAGGCGATCACCTGACCGGTCCCAAAACGGTCGGCCCGCGTTATGGACCCGCATCCCCGGTGCCTGCCCTGCAATCAGGATGCGTGGCTGCGCCTCAAACCACACCACAGGGCGCGGCCGATGCCCCGTTGCCGTTGCGGCAAAGCGGTCAGCGCAAAGGGTGCAGCCGGCAATCTCTTGTTGCAGGGTCATCTGGGCAGGCATGTGTTCAGCATGGGCTTGTTATGGTAAGGGGAAATCAGTTGGCGGCAAGGCGTTGTCACATCTCACGAAAATGTCGCTGTCATCATGCCGCAAAGTCGTTGTATTTTAACCTGTCAATGCATGATAACCTAAGGCCGGTATAAACCGGCGCGCGGCATCACGCGACATGAGCAGGACAGAAATGTTAGAATTTGCGGAAGTCAGCAAATCGTTTTGGACAGGGACGCAGCGCAAGGTAATCCTTGATCGCGCGTCATTTCGCGTGGAATTGGGCAATTCTCTGGGAATTCTGGCGCCCAATGGCACCGGCAAGACCACGCTGATCAATATGATGTCCGGTCTGGAAAAGCCGGATGAAGGCACAATTCATCGCGGGTGCCGTATTTCGTTTCCGCTGGGCTTTATGGGCGGGACGGATAGCACGCTGTCAGCAATGGAAAACAGCCGGTTTATTGCGCGCCTCTATGGGCTGGACCCCGATTATGTGGAGGCGTTTTGCAGGTGGTTGTGCGGTCTGGAAGAATATTTCGACATGCCGCTGGGCGTCTATTCGTCGGGTATGAAGCAGCGGTTTTCCTTTGCGCTACTGCTTGCTTTGGACTTTGACATCTACCTGATTGACGAAGGGATGCCCGGCGCGACCGATGCCGAGTTCAACCGCAAAGCAGGCGAAATCCTGCGTGAGCGGCTGGAAAAAGCGACCGTGATCATTGTATCCCACCAACCAGCCACGCTTGAGCGGCTGGCCAAGTCGGCGGCAGTACTGAAAAACGGGCAGCTACATATGTTTGATTCCTTGGAAGAGGCACGGGTGCTTTATGACTACCAAACCCAAGGTTAAAAAATTCCGCATCCGGCGGAAGACACCTGAAGAACAAGCGCAGGCTGAGGCCGCGACTGGAGCCGATGAGGAACCCAAAGAACCGTCTCAGGCCGAACAAATTGCCGCCATCAGCAAAGAAGGGCTGACAGGGCGTCAACTGCGCATGGCCCGACGGGTCGCGATTAAGAACGGGTTTCAGGCATCGTCGGATTATGACGCCGTGCGCCAGTTGCGGGCGGCAGGCATTGATCCATTCCAGCGCAGCTCGGTTCTGGAATTGGTCAAGCCTGACGGAGCAAAACTCCCGGGGCGGCGTGGCCGCATCCAACTGCCTGATACCCGACAGGAAGATGGCATTTCGTTGCCCTCAGCGAACACACAGGCGGCGCTGAACCGGAATGCCGCGGAAATCCTGCAAATCCAGCGTGATATTGCCCGGCGCCGCAAACGCAAGCTGGCCCTGTTGTTCACGCGTTTGTCGTTCTTTGTGTTCCTGCCCACGTTCCTTGTGGGATGGTACTACTACAATATCGCCACGCCGATGTACGCGACCAACTCCGAAATCGTGATCCAGCAAGCCCAACCACAGGGCGGCGGGCCACAGGGGTTGGCCACGCTGTTTCAGGGGACATCCATGGCGACCCAGCAGGATAGTATCGCTGTGCAGTCCTATCTTGCCTCGCGCGAGGCGATGTTGCGGCTGGATGCGGATCACGGGTTCAAGGCGCATTTCTCGGATCCCAGCATCGATTCGATCCAGAGGCTGGAAGAAAACGCCACGAACGAGCAGGCCTTCGGGCTCTACACTGATCACGTAAAGATCAGCTATGACCCGACCGAAGGGTTGATCCGGATGGAGGTGATCGCCCCTGATCCGGTCAAGAGCTATGAATTTTCCCAAGCGTTGATCGGGTATGCCGAAGAACAAGTGGATCAACTGACGGGCCGCTTGCGCGAAGACCAGATGCGCGGCGCCCTGCAAAGCTATGAAGAGGCCGAACAACGCCGTGCGGCTGCTTTGGCCACATGGTTGGCCATTCAGGAAGACGTCCGCCAGATTGACCCGCAAAGCGAAAGCACCGCGCGTATGTCGCAGATCAGCTCTTTGGAAGGGGAAAAGCAGAGACTTGAACTGGTTCTGCAATCCCGTCTGAACGTGGATCGCCCCAGCGAGGTGCAGGTCCAGTCCCTGCGTGATCAGATTGCCAATATTGAGGGGCTGATCACAGAATTGCGCGATCAGCTTGTGGGTGGCGCGGGTGCCGAAGTATCCCTTGCTGCGCGCAATACCGAACTGCGCACCGCCGAGGAAAACTATAGTTTCCAAACTGCAATGGTGCAGCAGGCCCTGACGCAAATGGAAACAGCACGGATTGAAGCCAACCGTCAGGTCCGCTACCTGTCGCAAAGCGTGCGTCCGGTCATCCCCGATCAGGCGACCTATCCACGCGCATTTGAAAACACGGTCTTGGCATTTTTGATTTTTTCGGGCGTCTACCTGATGATTTCAATCACCGCTTCGATCCTTCGCGAACAGGTCAGCTCTTGATGCATACAGTCGATATTGGTGAATTGGCGGTCAGTAATGATCTACCCCTCTTGGTGATTGCAGGGCCCTGCCAACTGGAAGACGTCGATCACGCCCAAATGATTGCAGGCAAAATGGCCGAAATCTGCGCCAGACATGGGGCCCAGTTCGTTTTCAAAGGCTCTTACGACAAAGCCAACCGCACCTCTTTGGGCGGCAAGCGTGGCCTTGGAATGGACGAAGGCCTGAAAGTCATGCAATCGGTCAAAGCCAGCATTGGCTGCCCTGTCCTGACGGATATCCACGCCCCCGAGCAATGTGCAACAGTCGCTGAGGTCTGCGACATCATGCAAATCCCCGCGTTTCTGTGTCGTCAAACAGACCTGTTGCTGGCTGCTGGCGAAACCGGCGCAGTGATCAATATCAAGAAAGGCCAGTTCCTTGCGCCTTGGGATATGCCCAATGTCGTGTCCAAAGTGGAAAGCACCGGCAACAAGCGGATCTTGCTGACCGAGCGCGGTTCCTCTTTTGGGTACAACACACTGGTCGCAGATATGCGCTCACTGCCGACAATGGCCCGCACCGGCTATCCTGTCGTGATGGACGCCACCCATTCTGTCCAGCAACCTGGCGGCATGGGGGGCTCATCAGGGGGCCAGCGCGAATTTGCACCTGTGATGGCGCGGGCGGCTGTATCGCTGGGCATTGCCGCGGTCTTTATCGAAACCCATGAATGCCCGGACACCGCCCCTTCGGATGGGCCAAACATGATCCCGCTTGATCAAATGGACGGGCTGATCAAGAGCCTGATGGCGTTTGATGCCTTGGCCAAGGCAGACCCTCTGCGCGTGTGACAGGGCGATTTTCTTTGCTATAAGGGCGCATTGTCAGCTGGATTACTCACATGCGCCTTTTCCTCATTTTCGCACTGTTTATTGCTGTCGCGCTGCCTGCTCCGGCACAAGAGGCCACCGGCACGATTGCCACGGAAACCTCGGCCCAGCAGGACGCGGCCATCGCTCTGCGCATCCGTGAAATCCTTGGCGAATTGGGTAACTATGAAGACGTGACGGTCACGGTCAGCGAAGGTGTGGTGACCCTGCGGGGCACAACCACCTCTGCAGTTGAAGCGGTCGCTCTTGATCCGCTGGCCTCGCGTGTTGCGGGTGTCGTCGCGGTGCGCAACCAGGTGACCGAAACAACCGATATCGGCGACAGGCTGAACCCCGCAATCGACCGGTTCAGGGCACGTCTGGACCAGTTCATTGCCTTTGTGCCGCTTGCGCTGATCGCTGGTGCGGCCTTTGCGCTTGTGGTGTTTTTCGGCTTTGCGCTGGCGCGGATGCGCCAACCGTGGGAACGGCTCGCGCCCAATACCTTTATCGCAGAGATTTACCGCCAGCTTTTACGGATCGCTTTTGTGATCTTTGGTATCGTCATCGCGCTTGATATCCTCAATGCCACAGCGCTTCTGAGTACAATTTTGGGTGCCGCGGGTATCATAGGTCTGGCATTGGGCTTTGCGGTGCGCGACACTGTGGAGAATTTTATTGCCTCGGTCATGCTGTCATTCCGCCAACCGTTCCGCCCCAATGACACGGTCGAGATCAACGGCGATATCGGCAAGGTCATCCGCCTGACCAGCCGCGCAACGATTCTTTTGTCCTTTGATGGCAACCACATCCGGATCCCCAATTCGTCTGTCTTCAAGAGCCGGATTATCAATTACACCCAGAACGCCGAGCGCCGGTTCATGTTCTCGATCATGGTTGAACGCGAAACCGACCTGCAAGCGGCGCGCGCGATGGTGGAACAGACGGTGCAGGAGCTTCCTTTCATTCTGGCCGAGCCCGCTGCACAAACCTGGATCGAGGCGTTGCACGCTTCTGGTGTCGAACTTGTGGTGACGGGCTGGGTTGACCAGAACGAGACATCCATCGTGCGCGCAAAGGGCGAAGCACTGCGACAGGTAAAGCTTGCCATACAGGCCGCCGGCATTGTGATCCCTGATGCGACGCAAGCCATCCAACTGACGAGAGAGACCAAACCGCTCCCGCAGGAGCTTCTGGAAAGCACGCAGGTGGAAACTGTCGAGGCCAGCGAAGACGCCGCTTTGGACCGGATTGTGGACGCCGAACGGCAGGAAGAAATCACCGAAGATTTGCTGCGGCAGGACAGCCTGAAAGAATAGCACATTTCTTTGCAAAACGGGCTTGAACCAATCCCGCCTTCGCAGTATCTAGCCCCACGCTGATGGGATGTAGCCAAGTGGTAAGGCAACTGTTTTTGGTACAGTGTACCGTAGGTTCGAATCCTACCATCCCAGCCAGCTTTACCGTTTTAGTGATCAGCGATCTTAAGAGTGTTGTAAGCTGAACAGGACTTGTTCTGCGTGCATCGAACACGGCCCGACCGGAACGCGTCCGGCAAAGCGACGGCAGCGCCTCTGGGTTAAATCAATTGAGAGACAGCACAGTCTGTCCGATCAACAGCGTCAGGGGCAATGTCAGAAAGCTCAGCAATGTTTGCGTTGTGATCATTGCAGCCATCAGCGAAGCATCCCCGCGCATTTCGCGGGCAAGCGTATAGCTGGCCACCCCGACAGGCAGCGCCGCGAAAATCAGGGCGATTTGAAAGACCAGCGGGTCGGGCGCAAGCACCCATGCGGCCACGATAACCGCAAAGGGGTTGATCAGAAACTTGCCGATCATTGACAGCCCAATGATCTGCACAGAGCCTGTCAGCCCGCGCAGCTTGAGATTGGCACCAACGCAAAGCAGCATGATCGGCAAGGCCGCATCACCCAGGATACGGGCGATTTCATGCAAAACCGGAACTTCGTTCAATCCCAAAAAATTAAACAGCGCGCCGGCAAGAATGCTGAGGATCAGTGGATTTTTCACCAAGCCGGTCAAAACCGATCGGCCCCCGCCACCCAATTGCCGCGCCATCATTGTAACAACCGTGACGTTGACCACAGGGACCAGTATGGCGGACCCGAGTACGGCAATCTGCAATCCCTTTGTTCCGAAAACAGCCTCGGCAATCGCCAGCCCGATGAAGGTGTTAAATCGTGCACTGCCCTGCAAAAGCGAGCTGGCTTGCGGGGCCGCAAACTGGCGTCCAAACAGCCAGCCCCCAAAGATCGCAGCAAAAAACCCCGCATAGAGAAGCACGGCATAGTCGCCCAATCCACCGCTTAGGTCAGCTGCGGATATTTTGGCAAAGAAGAGCGCGGGCATCAAAACCCAATAGACAAGCCGGTCATTCAGGTTCCAGAACTCGGTTGAAGGAATGCCACCCCTTCGCAAGCCATAGCCCATCAGGATCAGAGCAAAAACCGGGGCGATCGCGAGAAAAGTTATCAGCATTTCAACAGCCTAAAAGAGACGTGTTAGTGTTAGGCAACAGTTTCGAACTATGCAAGGCGACCACGCGTTTGCACCTGCAGACAAGGTGGCGGACTTTGCATGCCCCAGCCTGACAATGCTTAAAATTTGCGCTGTTGGATAATCGCTGTAACCTGATCCAGACAAAGGGAGGATTCGGCGTGACGGCAACCACAAGCTCGCACATCGATAAGATCACGCGCGCGGTGCAATCGGGTGCGGCGGGGGCGCAGTCGCGGCTTGCAGCATCTTGGTTTCGGTCGGTGGTCAAACACGGGCTTGATCCTGCACAAACGCGGGCGCCGGAATATCTCTCAGCCAAGGATATTGATGCACGCAAAGAGGCTTTGGGCCGCGTTGCCGTCATCGCTGAAGCCAAACTGGACCAGCTTTTCGCGCTTGTGGGCAGTTCGGGCTGCGGCGTGGTGCTGACCGATAATCAAGGGGTGATCGTCGATCATCGATTTGGCGATGCCGATATGGGGGTGTTCCATGACTGGGGGCTTGGCGCCGGCGCAGATTGGAGCGAAGCGGCACAAGGCACAAATGGCATTGGCACCTGCCTGACAGAACGGCGCGAGGTGATCATCCACCGCGACCAGCATTTCATGGCCAGCAACATCGCGATGAGTTGCATTGACGCCCCTGTCTACGGGGCTGAAGGTCAGATCGTGGCGGCTCTGGATGTCTCTTCGGCGCGGGCAGGTCAGACCGAGACGATGAACGGCATGATCTCAGAGCTGGTGCGGCAGGCGGCCCGCAGTATTGAGGCCGATAATTTTCAGGACAAGTTCAGCGATGCACGTGTGTTGGTTGTGAACGACCCCGGCGATGGTGTGTCCTTGCTTGCTACAAATGCGGATGACATTGTCATCGGGGCAACCCGCGCGGCGCGGCGGGCCTTTGAGCTGCAAAGCGAAGGTGCGCTAAAGCCCGTCCCGTTAGTTGATCTGATCGGGCGGGACAAAACGTCAAAAGGTTTTGAGCGCGCGCAGCGGGCCGCAGTGATGCGCGCTTTGGTACGCGCAGAGCAAAACATCAGCCTTGCTGCGCGCGAACTCGGGGTCTCCCGGGCAACGTTGTATCGCCGGATGAAACGCCTCGGGATCACTGGTTAGCCCCCGTTGTCTCAGAACTGAGACAGGCGGCGCAGGTGTTCGTGTGGCAGTATCTTCACAGGTGAAGGGATTGTTGCTGAACTGGCGGAACGAGAGGGAGGGGGATATCCATGAATTTAGCTGACGCTAGAGAGATCGCGGCGCCGCGCACTGTCGTGTGGGCCGCGATCCTTGATCCTGAGGTTCTCAAGACCTGTATTCCCGGCTGCAAGGAACTGACCGGAACGGTCGAGGACGGGTTTGAAGCGATCGTGGTACAAAAGGTGGGCCCGGTAAAGGCCACTTTCAAAGGGGAAGTCGAGGTGTCTGATATTGTCGCAGGCGAAAGCCTGACCCTGACCGGTCAAGGCAAGGGCGGGCCTGCGGGTTTCGCCAAGGGTGCAGCAAAGGTCAGTTTTGCGGATACGGACGCGGGCGGAACCCTTTTGACCTATGACGTAGAGGCCAAGGTCGGTGGCAAGCTGGCGCAATTGGGCAGCCGCATCATTGACGGCTTTACCAAGAAACTTGCCGATCAATTCTTTGAACGGTTTCAGGACGGGTTGGAGGACCCAATCGAAGCCGAACCAGAAGAAGAAAATGAAGAGAAACCAAAAAAAGGCTGGATTGGACGTATGTTAGGCTAACGTACCAATCCGGCATGCTTAAGGGAGGAAGACATGCCAAAAATAACCATGAATGTGAACGGGGCATCCGTCTCGGCAGAGGTAGAAAACCGAACGGTGTTGTCTGCCGCGCTGCGTGAAGAGATGGGTTTAACCGGGACTCATATTGGCTGCGACACCAGCCAATGCGGCGCTTGCGTTGTGCACGTCAACGGCAAGGCTGTGAAGGCCTGCACGATGTTCGCCGTCGAGGCCGACGGGGCCAACGTGGACACGATTGAAGGGCAGGCCCATGCCGATGGATCGCTCAACATCATCCAGCAGGCGTTTCAGGATCACCACGGGCTTCAGTGCGGGTTCTGCACACCGGGCATGATCATGAGCGCGGCAGCGCTACTCAAAGACAACCCAAAGCCGACTGAGGCCGAGATTCGCGACTATCTGGAAGGCAATATCTGCCGGTGCACCGGGTATCAGGGCATCGTCAACGCAATCATGGCAGCAAGCGGTCAATCAGCCGCCATTGCAGCCGAATAGGGAGGACAAGGATATGGCAGCAGACGGAGGAATGGGTCACGCGACCAAACGCCGTGAAGACGTGCGTTTCCTGACAGGACGTGGCAGGTACACCGACGACTACACCCCAGCCAAAACCACGTATTGCGCCTTTGCGCGCTCGACCGTGGCCAATGGCAAGATCAACAGCATTGATACATCAGCCGCCGCAGAGATGCCCGGCGTTGTGGCCGTGTTCACAGGCGAAGACTTTGCCGACGTGGGCGGCAACCCCGCAGGCTGGCTGATCAACAGTCGCGATGGCGAACCGATGAAGGAACCCAAGCGCCCGGTGCTGGCACACGGCAAAGTGCGCCATGTGGGCGACGCCTACGCCGCTGTCATCGCGGAGACGCTGGAACAGGCCATGGACGCGGTTGAAGCGATCGACGCGGACATTGACGAGTTGGATGCCGTGACAAATATGGCTGACGCGCTGGCCAACACTGATACACTGGTCCACGACGAAATCGGCACAAACCAGTGTTTCGACTGGGGCTGGATCGAAGACAACCGCGCCGCCACGGATGAGGCGATCAAGAACGCGCCGCATGTGACGACGCTGGAACTGGTCAACAACCGGCTTGTGCCAAATGCGATGGAGCCGCGCTGCTCCATTGGTGAATATGATCCCGGCACGGGCGACTATAGACTGACGACCACCTCGCAAAACCCGCATCTGACACGGCTTTTGATCAGCGCCTTTGTGATGGGTATTCCCGAAAACAAGCTGACGGTGCATGCGCCCGATGTGGGCGGTGGCTTTGGCTCAAAGATCTATCACTACGGTGAAGAGGCCCTTGTGCTGGCGGCTGCGAAAAAGCTGAACCGCCCGGTCAAATGGACATCGACCCGGACAGAGGCGTTCCTCAGCGATGCCCATGGCCGCGATCATGTCACCAAGATCGAACTGGCTTGCGAAAAGGACGGCACGTTCATTGCCTTCCGGACCGAAACCATGGCCAACGTGGGTGCTTACCTGTCGAATTTCTCGACCGCGACGCCGACCTTCCTGCATGGCACATTGATGGCGGGCAACTACACGGTGCCTAATGTCTATGTGAACGTGAAAGCCGTGTTCACCAACACCGCCCCTGTTGATGCCTATCGTGGCGCGGGCCGGCCCGAGGCCACGTTCAGTCTTGAGCGTGTCATCGACAAGGCAGCGCGCGAATTGGGGATCGACCCGGTTGCGCTGCGGCGCAAGAACTTCATCAAGCCGGATCAGTACCCCTATGCCTCGGCGGCGGGTCTGGAATACGACAGTGGCAACTATGACGCGCTGATGGACGGGCTGGAAAAACGCGCCGATCTGGCCGGGTTTGAGGCCCGCCGCGCAGAAAGTGCAAAGAACGGCAAACTGCGCGGGCTTGGTATTAACGCCTATATCGAGGCTTGCGGCATCGCGCCTTCCAACCTTGTGGGCGTGCTTGGTTCCCGTGTGGGGCTTTATGATGCGGCCACTGTGCGTGTGAACGCGACCGGCAATATCTCGGTCATGGTGGGCGCGCATAGTCACGGCCAAGGGCATGAGACAGCCTTCCCGCAGGTGGTGGCCGATATGCTGGGCGTTGATCCCATGTCGATTGAGATCGTCCATGGTGATACCTCGAAAATTCCCTTTGGGATGGGTACTTATGGGTCACGCAGCCTTGCGGTTTGCGGTTCTGCCGTGTTCCGTGCGACCGAGAAAATCATCAAAAAGGCGACGTTGATCGCAGCGCACATGATGGAGGACAAACCAGAAAACGTGGACTTCACAGACGGTGAATTCGCCGTCAAAGGCACCAACAAGAAGGTCAGTTTTGGGGAGGTCGCGCTGAAAGCCTATATCCCGCATAACTTCCCGCTTGAGTCGATCGAACCGGGGTTAGAGGAAACCGCCTTCTATGATCCGGCGAACTTCACCTACCCCTCAGGCGCCTATGCCTGCGAGGTTGAGGTCGATCCAGAGACTGGCAAGGTGGACATCTGCTCGATGGTCGCGATGGATGACTTCGGCAACGTGGTGAACCCGATGATCGTCACCGGTCAGGTGCAAGGCGGGTTGGCCCAAGGTATCGGGCAGGCACTGCTGGAGCACGGCATCTATGATGAAAACGGGCAGCTCTTGTCCGGGTCACTCATGGACTACGCCATGCCACGCGCCGACGATCTACCGAACTTCGTGGTCGATCACAGCCATGCCACCCGCTGCACCCACAACCCTATCGGGGTGAAGGGTTGCGGCGAGGCCGGTGCCATCGGATCGCCCCCCACTGTGGTGAACGCCGTGGTCGATGCGCTGCAACGTGGCGGCCATGACGTGGATCACATCGACATGCCGGTATCGCCCGCGCGTGTCTGGGCAGCGATTAACGGATGATCTGGACCGCGGTGGGGCCGCACGCCTGCCCCACCCCCCAGAGAGGAGAAACAGATGTATAACTTTGAATTTGCAAAACCAAAGACAGTGGAAGAAGCCGCCAGTGCAATGGCCGCCGAAGGCGCGCAAGCGCTGGGTGGCGGGCAGACTTTGCTGCCCACCATGAAGCAGCGACTGGCCTCGCCAGAAGTTCTGGTCAGCTTGACCGGTATCGACGGCATGGTCGGCGTCAGTGCAAGTGGCGGCTCCGTCACAATCGGCGGGGCGACAACCCACGCGCAGGTCGCGGCAGATGTAGCGGAAAGCTACCCCGCTCTGGCCGCGTTGGCCGCCAATATCGGCGACCCGGCTGTGCGCAACCGCGGCACAGTCGGCGGGTCTCTGGCCAACAATGACCCTGCTGCTTGCTATCCTGCCGGTGCGTTAGGATCAGGGGCCACGATCACAACCAATAAACGTGATATTGCGGCGGACGACTACTTTCAGGGGATGTTTGAAACGGCTCTGGACGAGGGCGAGATCATCACCTCGGTCAGTTTTCCGATACCCCAGAAGGCCAATTATCAAAAGTTCGATCAACCTGCATCGCGCTTTGCGCTTGTGGGGGTTTTTGTGGCCAAAACCCCAGACGGTGTGCGCGTGGCCGTGACCGGCGCATCGAACGAAGGTGTCTACCGCTGGACCGCGGCTGAAACAGCGCTGAACAGCGATTTTTCACAAGCTGCGCTTGAAGGCATGTCCGGCGATGCCGACGACATGATCTCGGATCTGCACGGGTCGGGCGCGTATCGGGCGCATCTGGTTGGTGTTCTGACCCGCCGTGCCGTGGCCGCTTGCGGCTGACAAAGCCAGGCTGACAAAAGATCACGACGGCCCGCCGTCGTGATCACCCATCCGCCCATTGACGGCGCCACATGCGACGGGCAGGAACCACCCCCATGAATACAGCCTTCAATCCGTCACCTGCCGGGGCAGACCCGATCCGCGCTATCCTTGATGCGGCAGGCGAAAGTGTTCTTGCGATCATTGCAGGTGTTGAGGGGCCGTCCTATCGGCCACTCGGGGCGATGATGGCTATTCTGTCTGACGGCAGCCGCGCGGGCACGCTGTCATCCGGCTGTATCGAGGCCGACATTGCCCTTCACGCGGCAGAAGCACTAAAGGCTGGCGCGCCACGCCTTGTCCGCTACGGCAGAGGGTCGCCATTCGTCGATATTGAACTGCCCTGTGGCGGCGGGCTTGATATTCTGATGGTGCCGCAACCCGACAGATCGGCGCTAAGCGAAATTGCGGGCAGGCAAGCGGCACGCGACGGATGTAGCCTGCATATCGACATCGACAGCGGCGCTATGACGGTCGAAGACGAGGGCGCGACGCGACGCGCAGACAGCGCCCTGACGGTGCGATTTGATCCTGCGATCCGTTTTCTGGTCTTTGGCAAGGGGCCAGAGGCCACCACTTTTGCAGCCTTGGTGAACTCGGCCGGGTA
This sequence comes from Yoonia sp., assembly GCA_023263855.1. Taxonomy (GTDB): domain Bacteria; phylum Pseudomonadota; class Alphaproteobacteria; order Rhodobacterales; family Rhodobacteraceae; genus Yoonia. The sequence goes on from JALQUF010000013.1 coordinate 18,616, forward strand.
TCCGAACCTGCTGTTCTCGCCGGATATCGAAACCTTGCAAGCGGGGGAAAGTGCTGGCTGTCCGACACAGCACATGCCCACAAAACGGTTCCCCAAAGGACTGGCCGCTGATGCGCATACAGCCATCGTGCTGTTTTTTCATGATCACGACTGGGAACCGCCCATTTTGCAACCCGCTTTGACAACAGAGGCGTTCTACATCGGCTCCCAAGGCAGCCAAAGGGCCAGGGATGCCCGTGTTGCAACACTCGAAGACATGGGCGTCCCATCAGACGATATTGCGCGGCTGCGCGGCCCGGTCGGGCTGATTCCATCGGCACGCGACGCGGGGACTTTGGCAGTTTCCGTCCTTGCAGAAGTTCTGGCAATTGCGATGCAGAAAACGCGTTAAGGTGGCTGGCCGTGCCGTCAAATAAAGATGCTCTTCAGGGCCTCTTGAAAATGGGAAAGCTTGGCGGTTGATCAATTGGATTTGGGTGCCGAAACAAGTTCCGCACACACAAATCCCAGAACGCGCGTAATACCGCTGCCATTGCGGCAATTTCGCAGGCCTGCCGCAACAATACCCCCAAATAACACGCAGGTTGCCGGATTTTGCCCCGTTTTGGGCCAATTGCGCCAATACCCCGAAAAACAAGATAAGCGGCGGGTATAAAGCATGAAGCACCCAGTGAATGATGCACAAGACCACCATGATCTACCTTCATGGTTCGATGAGGTCAGCGCGGCGCTCGCTTATTCGGATCATATCGTTCTGTCTGGAAATGTCGGCGATCTGTTCCCCTCTTCAGACATAACACAAAGCGCCTTTAAAGGTCTGAACGAAACCCTGTGGGAGATCCTGCATGCTGCGCGTTTTGAAGCGCTTTTGGCATTCGATCCAATCAACGGTCTGAAAATCATACATGCGGCCGGGCCAAATCAACTGGCCGCGCTGCAAGACTTGGAACTGCCGCTAAACGCGCAATCGCACTCATTGGCGGATCTCATCGAGATCCACCGCATTGTGACGGAGTTTCCTGAATTTCGCGTGGCCCTGTTGATCGACTATGCATCGCATTTGGACGGATCACACAGCGAAGAGATCGAGGCGTTTTTTGTTGCCGTCGATCTTACGTCGCGCAGGCTGCGGTATGCAGAAACCAGATCAGGACGGAATCCTACGTTTTGGCTTGTCGATTATCCGGCGGATCTTCCCGATTGGTTCGTCTTGAACAATGCGTTGCTGCGAGAGGTGCAACTGGAAGCACCCAACCTTGAGGATCGCTTTCGGTACGCCCAACACCTTGCCAGCAGTCTTGGCTGGCTAGACGGACAGGCAGAGGCGCAGTCAGAGCGGTTGTTGCAGCAGTTCGCCCTTGCCTGTGATGGCAAACCACTTGTTGCGATGGATGCGATTGCAAAGATCACAGACGCCGAGGGTTTTGACCTTAATCATATCTCGGACGCAATCAGAGTCTTTCGCACCGGATCCCGCCGCAATCCATGGACATCACCGGTCTTACGGCGGCGCATGCAGGATGCCGAAGAGATGCTTTCGGCAAGGATCAAAGGGCAGCCGCACGCGATCGAAAAGACGCTGGATATTCTGTCGCGTTCCATCCTTGGGCTTTCGGGGGCGCAATCGGGCGCGATGCATACGCGACCAAGGGGCGTTCTGTTTTTCGTGGGGCCAACCGGTGTCGGCAAAACCGAGCTTGCAAAATCCGTGACTGAATTGTTGTTTGCCGATGAAACCCTGTGCCATCGCTTTGATATGTCCGAGTTCATGGAAGAAAGCTCGGTCTCGCGGCTGATTGGCGCCCCGCCGGGGCATCCGGGGCATGAAAAAGGCGGCCAGCTTGTCAATGCGGCGATCCGCAGACCCTTTAGCGTGTTTCTCTTTGACGAAGTCGAAAAAGCACACCCCCGGGTGTTGGACCTGTTCTTGCAAATCATCGATGAAGGCCGACTGACAGATGCGCGTGGCGCGACCGCCTATTTCTCGGAAGCTGTTATTGTTTTCACGTCCAATATTGGCGTTGTGAAAGGGTCGCAGGCGGACAACATGGGGATGAATGTTCTGCCATCAGACACGCATGCCGAACTTTCGGTCAAGATCACACGGGCCGTGCAGAAACACTTCCGCAACAAGCTGCAGCGCCCCGAATTGTTGAACCGAATTGGTCAGAACGTCGTCGTCTTCGATTTCTTGGGCTCTTCGGGCATGAACGCCATTTTTGATTCACTGCTTGACCGTGTCGTTTCACGTGTCGAGGCCGAACACGGTGTTGCGATCACTTTGACGCCCGAGGCCCGTTTAACACTGAAACAGCTTTGCATCATGGACGCCTTCGAGGGCGGCCGCGGGATTGCGAACCGGATTGAAACACATTTCATCAACCCGCTTGCCCGACAGCTTTTTGGCGCAGCTGGCAGACCTGTGTTTGCGATCGAAGCAATAGAAGAGAAGGATGGGAAAACGGTCTTCATTCTCGAAGGTGAGACGCAGGAAGAGCATGTCTCCGGGCCGCACCCTGTGCATCCAACACACCCTTCCAGAAAAACAACAACGCAGCGCACCAAACGGCCCACTGCAGGGGCTGATGAGTGGCGTGCGCGGTTCGAAAAGCTGCGCAGCTAGGTGCCGCCATCTCTGCCTTCGCTGGCTAACCGGCCGTCACATCGATAAATCGTCACGCAACAAACCGGGCGCAAAGTCTTCTTTTGGCCGGAGCTTGAACTGCGTGCCGGCGCGTGTGACCGCATGCATGCGATCACACCGAAATGTCCTCGGCTCTTGCATCAGGTGATCAAACGCAACGACATACCAGATGGGATACTTCAGCAAGAGATAGTGGGGCTCGATCAGTCGTTCTGACAGGACGCCGTCCTCTCTTTGGTATTTCAACAGCAAGTGTTCCTGATCGACAAAGGCTTGGTGCAAAGCCTGCACAACACGTTTTGGCGGGGCGCTGGCACCGGCCTGAACATAGGTGGATGCCGTCACCCCGATCAGGATGCGCGACTTAAGGCGGTTCACCTTATCGCGTTTATTGGGCGAAAAAGAGGCCTCTAGCTGCCGCCTGACCGATCCTAGGCTTGCCAGAAACATCGGCGAATCCATCTGCTCTGCAACGGCTATACTGATCAAGAGGTCCACAGCTTCAGCGTAAGTCAGATTCATCCGGCCGACGCCCCAGTTCCGATCAAGGCGCACACCGCCACCGCGTCCGCGATCGGCGTCGATCTGCATGCCTTGGTCCCGCATCAGTGATAAATCCCGCGTAATCGTGCGGGCGCTGACACCATGCTGTCGGGCAAGATCCTTTACCGTGCAATGCGCATCTTGTTTGAGCTGCACCGCCAGCATTTCCATGCGCCGCAACCTGTCGTGTGCATTTGTCCGTGCCATCAATCAAATACGACATAAAATGGCGTATTAAGCAATAGAAGGTGGTTCATACCAAACCAGCATATGCCGCGCTTTTCACGGCAGCACACAGGAGATGACCATGAAAATGAACTACTTTGTTGTCGGGACGAACGACATGGACGCGTCAACCGCTTTCTACAATGCACTTTTCGCGCAATCCGGGCTTCAAATGATGTCAGCCTCAGGCCGGATGACCTACTGGCTGGGTGAAGATTTTGCCTTCGCGACCGCCATCCCGTTTGACACAAAACCGGCCACGAACGGAAACGGGACGATGGTTGGATTCTGCGTGGGAAGCGCAGAAGAGGTCGAAAGGATGCATGCCCTTGCCGTGAAACTCGGGGGAGCGTGCGAGGGGGCACCAAACCAGCGGGGCATCAAATTCTCAGCGTACGTGCGTGATCTTGATGGCAACAAGCTGTGTTTATCTGACTAGCAGCCAGTTGCGCCGCGCGGTCAGTCAACCGCGCCCGCCGGACAACAGAATATCCGGGTTGATCCCGCGTTGTTCGGCGCTCGTGCGCACAGCATCTCTGACGGCCACGCTTCGTTTCAAAAGCAACCGGAACCGCGCAACGTCCAGCACCAGAAGTGTCGTCGGGGCAATGGCGCGGACTTCGGCGCGGCGTGCATTCTTGGTCAGGATAGCAATCTGGCCAAACATTTCGCCGCGTCCCAACCGCCAGGTTTGCCCTGCACTTTCCAATTCAACCGCGCCCGAGGCGATAAAATAGACGCCCTTTGCGGTTCCGTCCTTGGACACAACAGTGCTACCGGCATTGGCATATTGCGTTTTCAACGCGCGACCAAGCTGCCGGACAGTCTTGTCGTCCATATCTGCAAAAAGCGGAAATTGCCGCACCAGCTCAAACCGCTGCAGGGCGATGTCGAGCGTCGGGCGATCCTCTGCCTGCGCACGCCGCGCGCCAAGATCTTGTAGCAATGTGGTGTAGACCTCTGCCCCGATCAGCCCGTCTTCGCGCATGGCCGTATATTCACGCTCTTCCAGCCGCAGGGCCGTGCGCCTGATGAAGCGGCGTTCCAACTCTTCGGCATAGCCGGGGTATTGCAGCCGCAGACCGTCAAGCGCGGTTTCCACGATTTCGATCCGCCGTGCGAGCAATTCAAGCAAAAGGTCTGCAACCCTGCGTCCATGGATACGGTTGATGCGACCTTCAATAAAGGCGTCGAGGTCGCGCAGCGTGAGCCGCTGCGACAACAGAAGCTCGAAACGGTCTGCTGTAAGACGCACCAGGGGCGCCGATATACCCAATCTGCTATGCAGCAGCCCCGCTGCCCGAAAACCACGTCCGTAAGCGACCGATTTGCGCGCAGCCCTTTGATAGCCATTGCGCCCACCGGCCCGCGCCCCTTCGATCAAACGGTCAGCATCCAGCAGAATTTGTTCCGCCATCCGCGCCGAGATCGTCCGCTCGCGCACCCGTGCCAAGATTGTATCACGTTCAAACCCCGCAAGCGCGATCAGCCCCAATGTGATCCGGTCCCGATCAAGGATGTCACCAATATCTTCGGTTGCCCGGACGACCTTTTCCAACCGTTCCCCAAACGCCTTGGCTTCGGATCGGACAACTTCATGCGTCAGCGCATAGGCATCTGTTGTGCGCGCCACGTCCTCGCGCACATTTTGCAGGGCAACGGCGACCACCTGCCGCGACATCGCCTCATCAATCGGGGAAAGGCGATCCAGCCCCAGCCGCCCGATCACAAGGCGCAGCGTTGTACCCTGCACCAAAAGCGTGAAAAGGGTAAAACCGGTGGCGAGGATACCAACCAGACGTTTGACTTCACCCGGCACACGCAAGCTTTCAGTGACCGCCAACGCCAGTGCCAATGTAACCGCCCCCCGCAATCCCCCCCAAAGGATCGCTGTGCGATAAGGCCGCTCAACCTGCGGTGAAACCCGCAACAGCGTCAGCAGCGGCAGCAGCCAAAAAAGCACAACGGCACGGGCGGCCAGTGCTGCCACGATCACGACACCGATCAGGATGAAATCACTGACCTGCACACCTTCTAACAGGCGCGGGATCAACAGTGCCGCCAGAATAAAGATAAGCGCACCCGCCCAATGAGCCAGCAGGTTCCAGACCTCGCCCAAATTGGTCCAGGCTTGTGGCGGCAATCGGCCCGGTCCCGCGAGATTGAGGGTCAGCCCCGCCGCTACCACCGCGATCACACCCGACGCACCAACAATCTGTTCGGACCCGATATAGGCCAGATACGGCAAGGCAACGCACACAGAAATCATCGCCAGTTCATGCGCCCGGAACAGGGCCATGATCCAGATCGTCACACGTGCTGCCAGCCAACCAGTGAACGCACCCCCGGCGATCAAAAGTGGAAACTGCCGCAGCGCCGCACCCAACTCGGGGTCTGGCACCCCCAGCATCACAAAGCCCATAAACAGACCAAACAGCGCGATTGCGGCCGCATCGTTCAGCAGGCTTTCACCCTCAATGATCCGCGACAGACGGCGCGGCGCGGATATCGACCGAAAGATCGAGACAACCGCCGAAGGATCAGTGGTTGAGACGATTGCGCCAATCAGCAAACAGGCCGCCAAAGGCAAGGCACTGGCCCACGACAGCGCATAGCCGACACTGAGCGTTGCGACGACCACGGCGACAACAGCCAAAACCATGATTGGCACCCAATCGTCGATCATCCGGCGCAAATTCATGCCCAATGTCGCCTGAAACAGCAGTGTCGGCAAAAAGACATACAGAAAAACGTTGGACCGGATCGGGAACCCCAAGATCGCTTCTGCAACAGGATTAAGCGCATCTGTCAGGTCCGTGCGCAGAAAGAAGATCGCCCCGGACCCGATCAGGATACCTAAAAGTGCAAGGATAACGCTGAATGGCAGCCGCAAACGCGCCGCCAGCGGCTCGGCCGCGCCAATGACAAGAAAAAGCGATGCAATGATCGCAGAAACAACAACGATATCCATAGGTTCACACTATCGAACGGAACTGCAGCCAAGAACACCCCCTTGAACTGATCGCGCCAGTGGAATTTTGCGGAACGGCCGATGTGATCAATCCGGGTCGCAAGGTCCGGCATTGGTGCTGGGTTGCGAAATAGCTCACACTCAGGCCGGGCCCGGAACAACGCCTTCCCAATGCGCGCCCATCGCAATGATGCAAGAGGTCCCGTTGCTGTAGTTTTGCACGATCAGCCAGTCACCGCTTCCTTGAGCGACCCAGATTTCCAGCAGGGTTTCCGGATCACGCAGGCCCATGCCTTGGCGCTCGGCACCCAGAACATGTTTGAGCGTATGCATCATACGTGCGCTGTCATCGCAACTGACCTCTGACATCTGCGCGTACGCAACAGCGGGCAGGAAAAGACAGGCAAGCAAAGCCGGTGCAAGACGCATGATCATAGCGAAATGCTAACCGCCCTTCGCGCAAAATGTAACAGTTTCATGAAGCCATGTGGATAACTGTGCCCATAAGGCAATATCCACCTGCTGTAGCAAACATATGCAACAGATGCCGCTGCACGCTGTCATAAATTCTTTGTATTTGTTTAAAGAAAGTGAATCAAAACCGTCACGCAAACGTAGCTTTCGCGCCTTACGCGTCCCTCAGACATTGGGGGCGCTATGCTACAGATTGAAAAACTGACCAAACGGTTTGGAGACAAGACGGCCGTGGACGCTGCGAATATCGCGGTCGATACGCCGAAAATGATCGGGATTATCGGGCGGTCTGGCGCGGGCAAATCCACGCTTTTGCGCATGGTCAATTGTCTCAGCGATGCGACCGAGGGAAGCATCTTTTTCGAAGGTGAAGACGTCACCACGCTGCGCGGCGCTGCAAAGCGCAACTGGCAGTCACGCTGTGCCATGATCTTTCAGCAGTTCAATCTGGTACCCCGCATGGATGTTGTCTCAAACGTGTTGCATGGCACGCTGAACAAGCGTTCGACAGCCGCGACGCTGTTCAACCTTTACCCGCAGTCAGATATCCACCGCGCCATCGAAATTCTCGACCGGCTTGGCATCGCCGAACAGGCGCCCAAAAGGGCCGAAGCACTCTCGGGTGGTCAACAACAGCGCGTCGCGATTGCCCGCGCGTTGATGCAGGATCCCAAGATCATTCTTGCCGATGAGCCGATTGCCAGCCTTGATCCGATGAATGCTCAGGTCGTGATGCAATCGCTGCGCACTATCCATGAGGAAGACGGCCGCATGGTTATTGCCAACCTGCACACGCTCGACACTGCGCGCCGCTATTGCGACCGGGTGATCGGGATGCGCGATGGCAGAATCGTCTTTGACGGCACGCCAGAGCAGCTCACAACCGGTGTCGCACGCGACATCTATGGCGCTGATGCAAGTTTCTCGGAGGCCGCCACCTCGACCGAAATCGAAACACTGGACAGAGCAGAGGTCCGCGCAGCGGAAGTATACGCCTGAGCCAGTTTCCACCCGCGCCTTTCGCGGGCCACCTTCATCAAACGCAATGGAGACTATGATGAAAAAGACCCTCGCACTGGCGCTTGCCGCCACCACTGCCCTCAGCACGGGCGCATCTGCCCAGGAAATCTCTGAATTCCGCATCGGTATTCTTGGCGGTGAGAACGCCCAGGACCGGATGAACAGCTACCAGTGTCTGGCTGACTATACGACCGAAGCACTTGGCGTCGAAACAAAACTCTTTGCCCCTGCCGACTATAACGGCGTGATTCAGGGCTTGCTTGGCGGGACCATCGACATGGCATGGCTGGGCGCGTCTTCCTACGCAGCAACTTTCCTGCAGGATCCAGAGGCTGTTGAGCCCGTCCTGATCAAAGTTAACCTTGATGGGTCTGTCGGCTACCACTCCATCGGCTTTGCCCGTGCTGATAGCGGCATTGCATCGCTCGACGATATGGAAGGTCAGGTCTTTGGCTTTGGCGATCCGAATTCGACTTCTGGCTACCTGATCCCCTCGATCGAGATTCCGCAGTATAAAGACGGTATCACGATGAACTCGGGCGAGTATTTTGGCGAAGTCCGTTTTACCGGTGGTCATGAGCAGACCATTGTTGCAGTCAACAACGGCGACATCGACGGCGGCGTCACCTGGGCCGACGGCCAGGGCAACTGGGAAGACGGCTATAACTCTGGCGCACTGCGCAAGGCCGTTGACGCAGGTCTGGTCGACATGAACGAGTTGGTTCAGATCTGGAAGTCCGCCGTAATCCCGGAAGGCCCCGTCGTTCTGCGTCAGGCCCTGCCGGATGATGTGAAAACAACAATGGTCGGTCTTGTCGATGGCCTTTTCGAAGCAGACCCTGATTGTGCGTACGGCGTGGCTGCAGGCGAAACACTCGGCTTTCAGCCAGTCACCCACGAAATGTACGAAAGCATTGTTGCGGCACGTCAATCCGTCATTGGCAACTAAGGCATTTTCATAACGCGTCCGGCAGCCCCCAAAGGGCTGCCGGATTTTCTTTGTCAGGGGTCGGGCATGGCAGACATATCACTCAGCGGCACGCCACACAGCGTGGACAGCATTCAAGCCAGCTATATGGCGCAGGTACAACGCCGCAGGCTCTACGGCGGGCTGACGCTTTTGATTTTCGTTGTGCTGATGGTATCGGGTTTCAACATCGCCGATGACCGCAACGCCGGCGGCTTTTGGGAAGGGTTGCACCAGATCGGTGATTACCCGGCAGATGTCGTGTCCGAGGCTTGGGAAAAACGGGCAGACCTGCCTGCCCTGATCGCTAAATTCTTTCCTGCATTGGTGGAAACCATCAACATCGCGGCAGTTTCAACACTGATCGGAGCGATGGGCGGTTTGTTCCTGTCACTTCTCGGCACACGCGGCTTGGCGAAATGGCCGCGACTAATTCCGGTATTTCGGCGCATCTCGGACGTTATGCGCGCCGTGCCGGAAATCGTCATCGCACTGGTCTTGATCTTCGTGCTTGGCGGGGGGCCGGTGCCCGCGATGATCGCCATTGCGATCCACACCGCTGGCGCACTTGGCAAGATGTTCTCTGAGGTTGCAGAGAATGCTGATCTGAAACCTGTCGAGGGATTGGCATCGACAGGGGCTTCATGGTCGCAACGTATGCTCTTGGGCGTGCTGCCGCAGGTCGCGCCGAACTATGTCAGCTACACACTGTTGCGCTTTGAGGTCAACATTCGCGCCTCAGCCATTCTCGGCTTTGTTGGCGCGGGTGGCCTTGGATACGAATTGCGCAATGCAATGGCATGGGGGCCGGGCCGCTTTGACGAAGCCGCTGCCATTTTCATCCTGCTTTTCGGCACGATCGTGTTCTTTGATCAGGTCTCAAGCCGCTACCGCAACCGTCTCACCGAAGGGCAAGCCCAATGACCGCAACCGATCTGAACCTCGCCAAGTATCAGACTGATCGTCTGTTTCAGCGCAAGCGCCTGTTTGGCTTTGGCATTCCTGCGGTTATCGCGGTCTATTTTGTCTATATTTTCTTCGCCTTCGATCTGCCCGGACTGGCACAGCGCGCCAATATGGATAATGCCGTTACGCTCGCTTCGGATAGCTGGTCGTACAAGGTGCATGTCACCCGCGACAACCGCACCGGCGTTGTGGAATATGCCGTCGAGGGCGAGCGCAAAGGCCGCTATCCTCAAGGCCAACGCCCTGACTGGGTCACTGGGGACGAGATCCTGACCGTTGATCTGGGCGCAGGACACATCGTCCGCTATCTGCCTGACAACCGCACAGAAGTTGAGATCCCCGGCTTTCCAATGATCGCAGCGCAGGCGGAAGGGCGCACAGTCAACACCAACCTGCCCGACGATCTGCCCGATTGGATTTCGGCTTCAAGCCGCCGTGTCGGCATCACCACACCCGAGGGCCGCATCACGCTCACAGGCGCGCGCACCGAGGTGTTCAACTATTTTCCGGGGTGGGAGCTGTTCTGGTTCACGCTTGACAGCCCCTATCACGGACAGGGTCTGACCACGATCCTGTTTGGCGCGCAAATCGATCCTGCGCGCGGCAATATCTCTGGCGCGCTCTCTGATTGGTGGAACAACGCGATGTGGCGACACAAGGATGTCGCTTGGGCCATCGGTGAAACCATCCTGATGGCCTTCCTAGGCACGATGGGGGCCGCGATCATCGCTCTGCCGTTGGCCTTTCTAGCGGCCAAGCGATTTTCGCCCATTATGCTGGTACGCGCTGCAACCCGCCGCCTGTTCGATTTCGTCCGCGGTGTGGATGCGTTGATCTGGACGGTGGTTCTGGCCCGTGCCTTTGGCCCCGGCCCACTGACCGGTGCGCTGGCGATCCTGATCACCGACACCGGCACCTTTGGCAAAATCTTCTCGGAGTCGTTGGAGAATGTAGATCAAAAGCAGATCGAAGGTGTCGCCTCAACCGGAGCCAAACCGCTGCAACGGTACCGTTTCGGCGTCATCCCGCAAGTTGTCCCCGTGCTGCTGGCACAGATCCTGTACTTTCTGGAATCCAACACCCGCTCGGCCACGATCATCGGCGCAATCACCGGAGGCGGCATTGGTTTGATGCTGACCCAAGCGATCCAAACCCAAAAAGACTGGGAAGAAGTCGCCTATTACATCACTCTGATCATCGCGATGGTCATGTTCATGGACTGGTTCTCGGGCTGGCTGCGCGGCAAGCTGATCGGGGGGAAAGAATGATGGCATGTCTCTTGATCACTGGCGTAAACCGGGGAATTGGAGCGGCCCTCCATGCGCAAGCCGACGCACTTGGCCATGAGGTGATTGGCACCACCCGCGACGGGCGCGATGGCACAGTTCCTTTGACGCTGGACATGCCTGACACCATAGCTGAACAATTGTCTGACATTGCCTTTGTAGATATCTTGATCAACAATGCGGGCGTAATCTCTCCTGACCGGCAATCGCCGCTCGACATGGATTTTGCAGGCTTTGCCCATACGCTGACGATCAATAGCATCGCCCCATTGGCGGTCGCGCAGTCCGTCTTACCCCAGCTGCGAAAAAGCGCTACACCAAAGATCCTGACAATTTCATCACAGATGGCATGGATGGGCTATCGCAAGGCAGATCGCATCGCCTATCGGGCGTCAAAAGCCGCCACGAACAAAATCATGCAGGGGCTCGCCACAGCGCTAGAACCCGAGGGAATCCCTGTTGCACTGGTCGACCCTGGTTGGGTACGAACAGATATGGGCGGTGCAGATGCGGAAGAAGACCCGGACGACGTGGCATCGGGTATTCTGGACATCGCTAGGGATCTGACCCTCGAGGACACAGGAAAGTTTTTTCGTTTCACGGGTGAAGAAAGGGAATTCTGACCATGGCGCGGCTGACTGCGACAGAGCCATTCATTCACCCCGAATGCACGATCACAGAAAGTACCTTTGGTGCCTATGTCGAGATTGGGAAGGGCAGCCGTCTGGCGCACGCGCATTTTGGCGACTATGCCTACTGCGACCGCTACGCTGACATTGCAAACGCACACATCGGCAAATTCGCCAATATCGCCGCTTTTTCCCGGATCGGCGCGACGGATCACCCGCTGCATACCGCCGCCTGCCACCACTTTCTTTATCGTTCCAATGACTATTGGGATGACGCTGCAAATGATGGCGCGTTCTTCGCGCAGCGCAAATCCCGCGTCGCCCATATCGGCCATGATACGTGGATTGGCGCGGGTGCCATGATCAAACCCGAGGTTACATTAGGGCACGGCGCTGTTGTTGCAGCGGGTGCCGTGGTAACCAAGGACGTAGACCCCTACACCATCGTTGCCGGTACGCCTGCCAAGCCGCTCCGCCTGCGCCAGCCCCGCAAGGTCGCCGAGCGGTTGATCGCGCTTGCATGGTGGGATTGGTCGCATGAGGCACTGCGCACAACCTTGCAAGATTTCCGCACGCTTAAAGCCGAAGCCTTCTTGGAAAAATACGAAAGCTAGGTGTCCAGTGTCAGCGTCACCCTGTCGCCCACAAACCATGTCCGCCCGAATTCGACAGGTGTTCCAATTGTATCCACGTTGACCCCCGACGTTCGCACCAACGGGTCGCCTTCCCCGACACATAAATGAAGTGCCTGCGTTGCGGTCGCGCGGACAGCTGTCATCCGGGTAGAAGCACGGGTGTAGTCGGCAACACCGACCTCTTGCAGCGCACGCGTCACGCTTCCGCTGGCTTCGAGGGCAGCGCTCATTCCGGGAAAGCGGGACAGTGGGAAAAGACTTTCAAAAACTGCGATTGGCTGCCCGTCGGCCAGTGACAATCCGTGATACGCGCACACCGGATCACCTGCTGTGATCGCCAGTGCCTGGGCTTCACCTGTCGTCGCAGCACGCTCTTCGATCTGAAGCACCCGCTTTTCTGGCGTGCGGCCTGCCGCGATCAGATTCTCGTGGAACCGGACACGTTTACCAATCGGGTAATCGGTGGGCGTCGCCGCGACAAAGGCACCTGCCCCGCGCCGTGTGCGGATCAGTCCGTCTTGCACCAAAGCTGATATCCCATGGCGCACTGTATGTCGGTTGACACCAAATCGCTCGGCCAACGCGGCCTCTGTTGGAAGCTTGTCACCGGGGCTGTAACGCCCTTCGGCCAAATCACTCCGCAAAGCATCGGCGATCGCTTTCCATACGGGGGTCTTTGCTGAACTGTCACGCAAAATTCACAAAACTCCTCTGTCTTTGGCGGCCCTGTCTGGTATCATATGTATAGTTGTATAGTATATGGATAAGTTGTCGAGATGAAAGACACCTTCGACGAAAATAACCCACGCAAAGCGTGGATGAGCCTTCTGGCAAAAGCACCCCAAGGGCGGGTTGCCGCGTTGCTGGATACGGCAATGAAGCGCCCTGCTTTCACATGGCTGCGCGCACCTGAGATTGGCAGCACGATGGTGCGCGCACGCGCCGCCGCGACGGGCGCCCCTTTCAATTTGGGCGAAATGACAGTCACCCGCTGTGCAGTGACACTGGCAACCGGCGAGGTCGGCCACGCGTATATCCAAGGGCGGAACAAAGCTGACGCAGAGGTCGCGGCTTTGGTCGATGCTTTGATGCAGACGGAAGCAGCAGAACATCTGCGCGTTGTCCTCCTCGACCCGCTTGAAAGCGAGATTGAAGCCAGCAAAGCCGCCCGCGCAGCCAAAGCAGCCGCAACGAAGGTTGATTTCTTTACCATGGTTCGGGGAGAGGATTGATGCAGGCAGACACCCTTTCTGGCGGTTTTTCCGATCCAGCCAGGCAATCAGCTCATGCGTTTCGCAGTGTGAGGGAGGCACTGGGACGGCCCGGCACGATCCAAGACATATCCGGCGCGCGGCCACCGGCACCTTTGTCGTCTGCCGCAGGTGCGGCTTTGCTGACGCTTTGTGATACCGAAACGCCTGTCTATCTGGCCGGCAATCATGACTGCGATGCGGTTCGTGCGTGGCTTGCCTTTCACACAGGCGCGCCGCCGACCGGCCCGACAGATTGCATGTTCGCCATCGGGACATGGGCGGCATTGGGGCCCCTGTCGGCTTATCCCATTGGTACGTCTGAATATCCAGATCGTGCGGCTACACTGATCGTTGAATGCCCAAGCCTTACAACCGCAGGCGCAACCTTGACCGGCCCCGGCATCCAGACAAGCGCGGCACTGTCGTTGCCGGAACTGACGGCGTTCCAATCCAACCATGCGTTGTTCCCGTTGGGGCTGGATTTCATCTTTACCAGTGGCACCCGGCTTGCCGCGCTGCCCAGATCGACTGTCGTCACACAAGAGGGAGCGTTCTGATGTATGTTGCCGTCAAAGGTGGTGAACGCGCGATTGAAAATGCCCATGCATGGCTGGCCGAAGAACGCCGCGGTGATACTGGCGTTGCCGAATTAAGCGTCGCGCAGATCCGCGAGCAACTCAAACTGGCCGTCAACCGCGTCATGGCCGAAGGCTCGCTTTATGATCCCGACCTTGCTGCACTGGCGATCAAGCAAGCGCGCGGGGACCTGATTGAAGCGATCTTCCTGGTCCGCGCCTACCGGACGACCCTGCCCCGCTTTGGGTCATCTGTGCCGGTACATACAGGTGCGATGTCGTGCGACCGGCGTATCTCGGCGACGTTCAAGGACCTGCCCGGCGGCCAAGTGCTGGGACCGACATTTGATTATACACACCGCCTGCTGGACTTTAAGCTGATGGCAGATGGGCAGGTTCCCCAAGCACCCACACGTGAGGCTGCACCCGGCGACGTGCCTCATGTGACGGAATTTCTCAATCAGGAAGGGCTGATCGAACTTGCCCCACAAGACGACACCCCGCCCCCTGATCTGACACGAGAACCTCTTGAAATGCCCGCAGATCGCGCCTTGCGGCTACAGGCGCTCACGCGCGCGGACGAAGGGTTTACCCTCGGCCTCGCGTATTCCACGCAACGTGGGTACGGGCGCAACCACGCCTTTGTTGGAGAACTGCGGATCGGGTCTGTTCCGGTCGAGATGGAGATACCCGAGCTGGGGTTTGCCATCGAAATCGGTGAAGTCACACTGACCGAATGCGAAACCGTCAACCAGTTTAAAGGCTCAAAAACCGAACCGCCACAGTTCACGCGCGGCTATGGACTTGTCTTTGGCCAAACAGAACGCAAGGCAATTTCGATGGCTTTGGTCGATCGCGCCTTGCGCTGGGAAGAACTGGGCGAAGATAATGTCGGCGCACCGGCCCAAGATGCGGAATTCGTGCTGTATCATGCGGATAACATTCAGGCGACGGGCTTTCTCGAACATATCAAACTGCCCCACTACGTTGATTTCCAGTCAGAGCTGGAATTGGTCCGCAAGCTGCGCCGCGCGGCAGGCGCGGATCAGTTGCAGGAGGCGGCAGAGTAACATGACCATGCAAAACGATGCTTATAACTTTGCCTATCTCGATGAGCAGACCAAGCGGATGATCCGCCGCGCGATCCTGAAAGGGCTGGCCATTCCCGGCTATCAGGTACCTTTTGCCAGCCGCGAAATGCCTATGCCTTACGGCTGGGGTACGGGCGGGGTACAGGTATCGGCCGCTGTGCTGACACCTGAGGATACATTCAAAGTGATCGACCAAGGCGCAGATGATACCACCAACGCGGTCTCGATCCGGACTTTCTTTGAACGCACAGCCGGGGTCGCGACAACGACGACCACGCGCAATGCCACCGTGATCCAGACCCGTCACCGCATCCCCGAAGAGCCGCTGACCGAGGGCCAGATCCTTGTCTATCAGGTCCCGATCCCCGAGCCGCTGCGCTTTCTTGAGCCGCGCGAAAGCGAGACGCGCAAAATGCACAGCCTTGAGGAATACGGGCTGATGCACGTGAAGCTATATGAAGACATTGCCCGCCACGGACATATCGCAACCTCTTACGCCTATCCAGTAAAGGTCGAAGGGCGCTATGTGATGGACCCTTCGCCCATTCCCAAATTCGACAACCCCAAGCTTGGCAACATGGCTGCAATCCAGCTTTTTGGCGCTGGACGCGAGCAGCGGATCTACGCGCTTCCGCCTTATACGCAGGTTGTCTCGCTCGACTTCGAAGACCATCCGTTCGTGGCCAGCAAGGCCGATCATCCCTGCGGGATGTGTGGCGCGGAAGACAGCTATCTTGATGAGGTTATTATCGATGATGCGGGCGGGCGGATGTTCGTCTGCTCGGACACGGACTATTGCGAGGGCCGCCAAACAGCGGGCCACAAAGGAAAGGACGCGGCATGACGCCTTTATTGTCGGTTCAGGGGATCACCAAGCGATATGGCCACCATATCGGCTGCGCAGATGTGTCCTTTGATCTCTATCCTGGTGAAGTCATGGGGATCGTCGGTGAAAGCGGGTCGGGCAAGTCAACGCTACTTAATTGCTTGGCTGGCCACATGACACCCGATGCAGGGCAGGTCGTGTTTGATACCCGCGCCGACGGGCCGCGTGATACGGTTACGATGTCAGAACCGGCGCGCCGGATGCTCGGCCGGACCGACTGGGCCTTTGTACATCAAAATGCCCGCGACGGATTGCGCATGGGCGTGTCCGCAGGTGGCAACGTGGGCGAACGCCTTATGGCCGTGGGCGCGCGCAACTATGGCGACATTCGCGCACAAGCAACCGACTGGCTGGGGCGTGTCGAAATAGATGCCACCCGCGTCGACGACCGCCCGACGACATTTTCGGGCGGAATGCAGCAGCGGCTTCAAATTGCACGCAATCTGGTCACGGGGCCGCGTCTGGTATTCATGGACGAGCCCACCGGGGGTCTTGATGTCTCGGTTCAGGCACGGTTGCTTGATCTTTTGCGCGGGCTGGTGCGTGACATGGGGCTATCGGCCATCATCGTGACCCACGACCTTGCCGTCGTGCGTCTGCTGGCGGATCGCCTGATGGTCATGAAATCAGGGCATGTTGTCGAAGCAGGGCTGACTGATCAGGTGCTCGACGACCCACAACATGCCTATAGCCAACTTCTTGTCAGTTCCGTTTTGCAGGTGTGAGCAATGATAGACCTTAATAACGTGTCAAAGACCTTTACCCTGCACAATCAGGGCAGCGCGGTCATCGAAGTTCTCAACGACGTGTCGCTGTCTGTCGCAGCGGGCGAATGTGTTGCCCTGACCGGGGCGTCTGGTGCGGGCAAATCCACGCTGATGCGCATGATCTACGGCAACTACATGGCGCAAGCGGGCGAAATCCGCATTGGCGACGTGGACCTTGTGCAAGCAGAGCCGCGTGAAATCATTGCCGTGCGCCGCGAGGTGCTGGGGTATGTCAGCCAATTCCTGCGTGTCGTGCCGCGCGTGCAGACATTGGATGTGGTCGCAGAACCGATGCGTGCGGTTGGTGTCTCCGCCGATGCAGCCCAAGCCCGTGCGCAAGCACTTCTGAGCCAGCTCAATATCCCCGAACGTCTCTGGACACTTTCACCCACGACGTTTTCGGGGGGCGAGCAACAGCGTGTGAATATCGCACGCGGCTTTGCCCATGCCTATCCTGCGATGCTACTGGATGAACCCACCGCCAGCCTTGATGCGACCAACCGCGAAGTCGTCCTGACGCTCATTGAAGAGGCAAAAGCACGCGGGGCGGCGATTATCGGGATTTTCCATGATGAGGCCGCACGTGCGCGGGTCTGCGACCGCGAGATCGACGTCAGCCGTTTCACACCCGGGATGGCCGCATGACGCAAGGCCGTCTCATTGCGGTGGTCGGGCCTTCTGGCGTTGGCAAGGACAGCGTCATGACCGGATTAAAGAACGCCTTGCCTGCGCTGCATCTGGTCCGTCGCGTCATTACCCGCGCCGCTGGACTGGGTGGTGAAGATTATGATGCTGTGTCTTTGGCACAATTCGAAGAGTTGGCGAAAATTGGTGCCTTTGCCGCGCATTGGACGGCCCATGGGCTGCATTACGGCATCCCGGTCACAGTGCATGACCATCTGAACACAGGCACTGATTGCCTTGTCAATTTCTCACGCAAAGCCTTGGAAGAAGCCGCCGGACACTTTCCGCGATTTGTCGTTCTGAACATCACCGCCAAGCCGGACACGCTTGCCCGCCGCCTAGCGGCCCGAGGCCGCGAAACGGACGCTCAAATTGCGAAACGCCTGGCGCAGGCGGACAAGCCTTTGCCCAAGAGCATTGACGTAATTCACCTGCCCAATAATGGCCCGTTGGCCGAAACCATTGCCCGCGCGACGGTGCTGCTTCAACCGGTCAGCATATAGCGATGGATCGGCTCGAACCAGCCATCTGCGCGCTCGCCACACAAGGCTATCTGATCAAGCACGAAGGGGCGGGGCAAGTCCGGCAAATGGCGCAGAACAGCCTTGGACCATTGCGCGAGGCTGTCCTGTTGCAGCCGCCCTGTCAGGGTCATGTGAAATTGGAATTCCTCCATGACATAAGGATAGCCCCATTGGGTCAACAGCGCCTCTTGCCGTGCGCTCAGACCGGCTTTACGGCGACGGGCAAGCTCGGCATCGGTAGCAGCGGCGCGAAACATGTCGAGATTGCGAACACAAGCTGCAGCGACGCGGCGCAGATCGGTCATATCTCCATCAGGTGTCAGAGCCAGAAAGCCGCCCAGCGCCGTCAGGTCCAGTCCGTTGCAAGTCGCTGGCGCAAGCCCGGCGGCAAGGTCGGACACGGCGGCGTCCAAATCCGCGACTGTTCGCCCATCCGCCAAGCGAAATGGTGCCTTCAGCGTCGCGTGAAAACCATATTTGCGTGGTGTCATGGTGACGTCATGCAAACCGGGCACATCCATCTGGGGCGTCTCACGGCCACGCGCCACATCCCACCCCAGCCAGGCCGCCCCGAAATCGGCAAATGCGCCTTCGGCCGGAACATAATAGATCGCAAAACGAGAGTATGACATGAATTCCCCTTTCCCCGCGTCTTCTTTGGCAAAGCCTTATGACAGTGATGTGTCATCCGACCTGCATCTTGCCAACGCAAGGCTGGTGCTGCCCGATCAGGTTCTAACCGGGGCAGTGATGATCGAACAAGGTGTGATCACGCGCATTTCAGAGGGTGATCATGTGCCAGCAGGGGCCATGGATTGTGCAGGCGATCTGGTGGCCCCCGGTCTTGTAGAATTGCATACCGACAATGTCGAACGCCATATTGAACCGCGCCCGGAGGTTGACTGGCCGCATCTTCCGGCACTGATCGCCCATGACGCCGAGTTGGCCTCAACCGGGATCACCACAGTGTTTGACGCCATGCGGGTCGGTTCCATCCATCAAGGCAAAGGCCGCTATATTGACTATGCGCGCAAGCTGGCAGATGAACTGTTGGCAGCCCGTGCCGCAGGCATGTTCAAAATCAGCCACTTCCTGCACCTGCGCGCCGAAATCTGTTCCGAAACCCTGCTGGATGAACTTGCAGCCTTCGCCCCCGAAGATCGGGTCGGCATTGTCAGCCTGATGGATCACACCCCCGGTCAGCGGCAGTTTCGTGACCTGACAGCCCTAAAGACCTATGTTGCCAAAAAGCGCGGCATGAATGACGCGGAATTTTCTGAGCATGTTGAAAATCTGCTGACCTTGCAGGAACGCTTCGGGGCCAAACACCAGGCGGGCGCGGTGCAGGAGGCGGGCCGGTTAGGTGCAGTACTTGCCAGCCACGACGATACGACCGCCGCGCATGTGGCCACCTCGGCCAGCCATGGCGTGGGGTTCGCGGAATTCCCGACAACGGTTGAGGCAGCAGAAGCCTGCCGCGCACATGACATCGCGGTCATGATGGGCGCACCAAACCTGATCCGCGGGGGGTCACATTCGGGCAATGTCGCTGCACAGAATCTGGCGCGTGCCGACCTTTTGGATATCGTCTCATCAGATTACGTGCCGTCCGCGCTTTTACTGGCAGCCTTCCGCCTTGCTGAAATCTGGGATGATCTCCCGCGTGCTATCGCCACCGTGACACGAAACCCGGCCAAAGCCGCCCGGTTGCGTGATCGCGGAGCGTTGCAGGTGGGTCTGCGCGGCGACGTCCTTCGCGTACGCCGACTGGGCCAAACGCCGCTTCTGGCCGGCGTCTGGAGCCAAGGCAAACGGGTCGGATGAGCGGGGCTCAGTCGCGCTGCTGTCCGTCACCGAATACAAAATACTTGAAACTGGTCAACTGCTCGGCCCCGACCGGGCCACGGGCGTGCATTTTACCTGTCGCAATCCCGATTTCGGCGCCCATGCCAAATTCGCCCCCGTCCGAGAACTGCGTCGAGGCGTTATGCATCACAACCGCCGAGTCGATTGCCGCCATGAAGCGTCTGGCGACCTGCGCATCCTCTGCGATGATCGCATCTGTATGACCTGATGAATGCCCCTGAACGAAAGCGATCCCTGCATCCGCGTTGTCCACAACTTTCACAGAGATGATGTTGCTGAGGTATTCCGTGTTCCAGTCATCATCCGTCGCCGACGTCATGTCAGGTAGGATGCGCCGCGCCGCTGCGTCGCCGCGCAATTCGCAATCATCCAGCGCAGCAGCGAGTGGCGGCAACACTTGATCCGCGATCTTGGCATCAATCACGACACATTCGGTTGCACCGCAAATACCGGTTCGGCGCATTTTCGCATTCCGGACAACCCCGACGGCTTTTTCAATATCCGCACTTTCATGCACGTACGTGTGGTTGTTGCCATCAAGGTGCAGCAGCGTCGGTACCCGTGCTTCGCGCTGGACCAATGACACAAGACCCCGCCCGCCACGTGGGATCACCAGATCGACTGTCTCTGTGCTGTGCAGCAGTGCTTTGACAGCCTCGCGGTCACGGGTGTCGACCAGTTGAACGGCGTCCTTTGGAAGGCCAGCCGTAGCAAGCCCCTCTGTCAGGCACGCAACGATAACGCGCGAGGAATACAGGCTTTCCGACCCGCCACGCAAGATAACCGCGTTGCCGGACTTAATGCAGAGCGCACCGGCGTCAGACCCGACATTCGGGCGCGATTCATAGATCATCGCAATCACCCCGATCGGGACGCTGACGCGGTCAATCTTCAGGCCATTGGGGCGATTGAACGTCGCAAGCGTGCGACCCAACGGATCATCTTGGGCGGCAATCGCATCAAGCGCATCGGCCATGGCGAAAACACGGTCATGGGTCAGTTTCAGCCTGTCGATGAAAGCAGCGTCTTTGCCGCTGTCGCTGATACTGTCGAGGTCCTTGGCATTTGCGGCCAGAATATCCGCTGATTTGGCACGCAATGCCTTGGCCGCTTCGGTCAGCGCCAGATTGCGCTGTTCGGTTGTGGCCATGGATAATTCACGCGCCGCCGCCTGCGCCCGGCGCCCGAGATCGGCCACGATGGCAGCAACGCCCGTGCTCTTTGGATCAGTGCTCATGTCGTTCATCTTGTATCCTTTCTGCGGCAGTCGGACCGCCACATTTTATTTCAGTTCGCCCGCGCGGGCGTAGGCCGCTTGCACAGCGCTGTGGAACAGCGCGTCCAACGCACCGTCGCGCATCAGCTCACTCAGGCCCGCTTGCGTTGTGCCGTTTTTGCTGGTCACGGAATTGCGCAACGCCTCCAAGGTCAAATCCGACTGACGCGCCGCCTCAACCGTGCCTGTGACCGTATCGAACACAAGCTTGCGCGCAGTCGCGTGGTCAAAGCCAAGCGCTTCGGCAGCGGTGACATAGCTGCGCAATATCTCAAAGATGTAGCCCGGACCGCTGCCACTCACAGCGGTCAGGCGGTCGATCTGGTCTTCGCTCTCGACCGCAATGCAGGTGCCGGTTTGATCAATCAGCGCAACAACATCGCGCGTCTGCTCTGGTGTGCACTGATCGTTGGCGTAAAGCCCGGACACGCCCATTCCCACCAGCGCGCCCATGTTGGGCATGACCCGTACAATGGCAGCATCACCCACGACCTTGGCAAGAGAGGCTACGCTGGTTCCCGCGGCAATAGAAACGAATATACCGCCTGCCTTGAGCGCGTGTGCATAGCCCGGCAGAACATCTGCAATCATCTGCGGCTTGATTGCGATGAGAATGAGATCAAATTCTTGCGATGGTAAATCTGTCGCTTTTGACACATGCGCCACCCCAACCGGCAGGTCATTTGCAGCCGGATCAGCGACTGTAAAACTGTGCGCGCCATGACTTGCCCATTGCCGCAGCATCGCGCCACCCATCTTGCCGCAGCCGATCAAAAGTATGTTCATTATCGTCTCCTTCTACCAAGCTGACGGGACGCAGTTCATCGCTGCTGCAGCGCAGCATCGCATCATCCGAAAGCCCAGTTATTTGCAGCCAACCGCCGCGCCCAAACTGGCAAGCCAGTTGGCGGCTCTGACCGGCAACCTGTTTGCAATCAGGGGTCCGGTGCATGTTATACGTCGGCGAATCATTGAATGGGCAGTGCTACAGGGCTGCGTCGCATGACGCAAACCGATAGCACTTTATTCAATAAAAACAGTAAAATACCGGAGGCATTCATGCCAAAGAAGAAAAAGATTGTTGTCAAAATCGGATCAAGCCTGCTTGCGCATGATGAAAACCTGACGTTGCGATATGCCTTTATCAACGGGCTGCTCAGCGATTTTGCGCAACTGAAAAAAGAAGGGCACGACGTCATTCTCACCTCTTCGGGTTCGGTTGCACTGGGTCTGAATATGGTCGGAAAACGCCCCGAGGATGCGGGCATTCTGGACAAGCAGGCTGCGGCCGCCTGTGGCCAACCTTTGCTGATGAATGCCTATCGCCAGATCGCGTCAGAGCATAATATGGACGTCGCACAGATGCTTGTAACCGTCGATGATATGGAAGACAGACGCCGGTTTCTGAACATCAAAAACACCATGCTAAGATTGTTCGAAAACGACATCCTGCCAATCATAAACGAGAACGATTCCGTCGCGACCCGCGACCTGCGCGTCGGCGATAACGACCGTCTGTCTGCCAAGGTGGCCCAGATGGTTGATGCCGATTTATTGGTTATTTTAACCAGTGTCGAAGGCCTGTTTGATCGTGACCCGTCAGAACCCAATGCGCAGTTCATCGCAGAAATCGATGATGTCAGCGAACATCTTGAGTCGACGACTGCCATCAGCGCACTTGGCAGCGGCGGTATGTTAACCAAGATGCAGGCTGCAAACATGGCGCAGAACGCAGGTGTCGAAACGATTATTGCCGATGGCATCATCGAGCGGCCTATTTCTTCGCTTCTTGCAAACGAACGGCGCTTTACCCGCTGCCTTGTCACCGGAAAGACCGCATCGCCGCTCATGGTTTGGCTGAGCAACCGTTTGCAGGTCTCGGGCACTTTGGTGGTACCGAACGCTGTTGCAGCTGCCATTGCTGAGGGTGATTGCGGGATCGCGCGAGATGACGTGATCTCGATTCAGGGTGATTTCACGAAAGGCGACGTATTGCACGTCTATGATGAAGATGGTGCAGAGGTTGCTCGCGGCTTAACCAACTTTTCGTCAGATGAAACGATGCTGATGGCACGCCACCTCGACATGGCTGTGGAAGATGTGATCGGCTATAAAACCAGAAGCGATGTGATCGGTGTTGAAAACATCCTTGTGCTGGAAGAAAACCACCTGCCGCTTGATGCGCCGGAAGACGACCAGAGAATTGTCGTTCCCGCCTAGTCAGTCAAGCATCACCCAAGCGCAAAGTGGCCGCCCCGTAACGCACCGTATTGATCCTGTGCGTCACTGAAAAAGCTGTGGTTTTGTCTGATCCCAGCTTGTGGCGAACAGAGCCGTGTTTGTGCGGATTTCATGAACGCTACCGTTCTTGGCCGCCGTTTCAATGTGCTTGAGAGCCTCGCGCAGTGGATCGGCGCCGAACACAGCCGCGCTTCCTGCTACCTTATGCGCACGTGCCGATAGTTCGAGGAAGTCCCGGGTCGCGTCGGACATTAGCCATTCTTGCAACTCATCCACTTCGGTCACGAACCGCGCCCTTAGCTTTGCAAATGCCTCTTCTCCAAGGGCGTCACGTGTCTCGGCGCTGTGGTTCATGTTGATCATGCTTTGCGCCTTGTGGCGAACAGTGCGCCTCGTCTGACGCAGCAATTCGCGCAGCGCCTCACGCGAAAGGGGCTTGGTAAGAATGCCGTTCATACCATCTGCAAGGAATTCTTTCTGCTCTTCCGGCATGGCGTTCGCCCTTAGGGCCACGATGGGCGTGTCTTTGGATGCGCCGTCACTTTCACGAATGGCACGTGTCGCAGCACGGCCATCCATGATGGGCATGCTGATATCCATCAAGATCAGATCAAAGGCGGTACCCATCGCGGCCTCAACGCCTTGGGGTCCGTCATGCGCCTCATCGACAGAATGTCCTTCTGCCTGCAGCATCTCACGGGCAACAATGCGATTGATTTCATTGTCCTCAACCAACAACACATGCAGCGGCCGCCCCGTCAGATCCGAGACCGGCTGGCGCTGGACATCTTTCTGGGCCCCGGCCAGCATGACAGGCAGCCGCACCCAAAACGTACTGCCCGCGCCAAAAACACTATCGGCGCCAATATCGCCGCCAAGGGCGTTAACAAAACGTTTTACGATGCTGAGCCACAGTCCTGTTCCACCCGCTTCACGGGCATAATCTGCATTACCCGTTACAAAATCGTCAAAAACCCGCCGCACGAGATCTTCGGTCATGCCGGACCCTGTATCGGCAATCTTGATCAACAGTTCTGGGTCATCCGCATGGCCCGTATTTTCAATTGTGACCGCCACCTTTCCCCGCCGGGTGAATCTGACGGCGTTGCCGATCAGATTCATCAAGACATGCTACAGCCTGTCATGGTCGGACAGCACCCAGCCCACAGCGTCCCCCCGCCAGTGCCATGTCAACGACGTTTCATTCTTGGCCGCGGTACCCTGTTGATTATCAAAAATGTCCTGTAACAATGCGGAAATATCGACTGGTGCTGATCGGGTATTGAGCTTGCCTGCATCATAGCGCGTGATGTCCAGCACGTCTGAGATATGGCTCATCAAAAGGCGCCCAGAGGTTTCCATATAGCCGATATAGCGTTCCTGCATTGGCGATCCTCAGCAGGCTCATCGTACCCAGCAGACCATTCAGCGGTGTGCGGATTTCATGGCTCATCGTTGACAGGAATTCTGTATTGAGTTTTTCGTTTGCCAGCGCCTTGTCACGGGCCGCGACCAGTTCTTCTTCGGCGGCAAGCCGATGCGAGATATCACGCAAAAATGCGATCAAGATCTCGCCTGCGTCAGTCATGGCTGATTGAATAGCCAGTTCAACGGGAAAAATCCGGCCTTCACGGTGCTTGGCCTCGAGTTTAACGCGGCCCTTGCCGACAACGCGCTTTTCACCTTTGTCGCGCATCCGCTGCATGCCAACGTCATGCGCTTTACGCAAATGGTCAGGCACGATGACCGACCCGATCTCACGCCCGAGAACATCTTTCTCAGCGTAGCCAAAAAATGCCTTACGCTGCCGGGCTAAACTGCAAGATCAGCCCCGCCTTTACCGTCAGCGAACCTTATCTCTTTGACGGTTTGGAATTTGGCTTTGACGCGCGGTCAGCGCGATTTGCGACGTCAATCTACCGCGCGCAAGAAGCCCGCTATCGCAATGCGGGCATCCTGACAGCCGTGAGCAAGTCGCATATCGATGTGGCCCCCTACTTTATCTACTCATCGGTTTGGGGCGGCGGCGCACCCTGGGCGGTCATGACATTCAAAGGTGACAGGCTCGACAGCAAGCGCACCATCACGACCAAATTGTCCTTTGCTTGGGATGCTCTTTTCGGCACCGACTATACACGCGAATTGATGGCAGCCATCGCACCTTTGGGCGATCCTGAACGCGGCTGGCCTGAAGGCATATATGAAATTGATGGCACGACAAACAGCTCTGTGACCGTCAACACAAATGCTGTCGTCTTGGCATCACTGGCGTTTCGCGCGCACGGGCCACTGATCCGGGTCGGGCAATGATGGCGCGCCTTTTCTCTGGTGCCTTGGCTCTGGGTCTGTTCGCTTCATCGGCAGCCGCAGAGCCCAGCGTATCAAGCACCTTCGATCAGCCGCTGCCGGGTGCCACGCAGGCAGCAACGCATGTGTCAGACGTGCCATCGGCGCAATTCCCCGGATTCCGGCAGGACGGCATTGTTGACGGATATGCCTACACAATCTTTGCATCAGCCGAGGGCACGCTGCGGCCAACGGACCTACGTGAGGAGTGGGCCATCGAAATCACCTGCGATTTGGCCGAGCAAGCCTGCCAGACAAACCACACAGGAACGCCACCACAAGGCACGCAAACCGTATCAAAGCTGATTGGTCAGTGCCTTCTTGGTGCAGAGTTGGTCACACCCGAGCCAGAACTACCACCAGAATTGGAAGCTGCACCGGTCTTGGCAGTCGCGGCCCC
>JALQUF010000140.1 GCA_023263855.1 Yoonia sp.
GTCGTTCGAAAGCGTGAAATCGCGGCTGGACCGCGAACAGTCGCTGTCGTTTCTCGAATTCAACTACATGATCTTGCAGGCCTATGATTTTCTCGAACTGAACCGTCGCTATGGCTGTTTGCTGCAAATGGGCGGATCGGATCAGTGGGGCAATATCGTCAACGGGATCGACCTGACACGCCGTGTGCTGGATCATGAGATTTACGGCCTGACCTCGCCTTTGCTGACGACCAGCGACGGCAAAAAGATGGGCAAATCGCAATCCGGTGCTGTCTGGTTGAACCCCGATATGTGCAGCCCTTATGAATTCTGGCAGTTCTGGCGCAACACGACAGACGCGGATACGGGCCGCTTCCTCAAGCTTTATACCGAGCTTCCGATTGAGGAATGTGACCGCCTCGGCGCGCTGGAAGGGTCTGACATCAACGCCGCAAAGATCATCCTTGCCAATGAGGTGACAACCCTGCTGCACGGCGCCGCAGCGGCCCAAGCGGCAGAGGCCACCGCGCGCGAAGTGTTTGAAAAGGGCGGCGTGGGTGATGACCTGCCGACCCTGACGCTCAGCGCAGAGGATGTGGGCGACGGCATTTCCATTGTGCAACTGATCGTCAAGTCCGGGCTGGCCAAAAGCGGCAAAGAGGCCAAGCGCCTGATTGCCGAAAACGGCGCCAAGATCAACGACGCCCCGCTGACCGATGCCGGGCTGATGATTGACGCGGGTGCCCTGTCCACCCCCATCAAGCTGAGCGCAGGCAAAAAGCGGCACGCCTTGGTGCAACTGGGCTAGAGCAACAACAGATCCACAAACAGGATCGTGACAGCCACAGGAAACGTCATAATGACAGCGACAAGAGCGGCACCCAGAGGTGTCGGTCTTGGCGCTGGGGCGCGGATACCTGCCACGGGTTTTGATTCTTTTTTCATGCGTGCATTAACCACGGTTTAGGTTTCATATGGCTTAACGGCGGCAATGACGCCCGAGATCACCTTGCCACTTCAACAACATCCCCATTTTGCGGCGGCACTGGCGCATATGGGGCGGTCCGTCTGCTTTGTTGATGTTGCGGGGGCAGCGCCCGTGTTGACTGTCCGTCAGTTTGGGCAGCTTTTGGTGTCGCGCGGCCCGATCTGGCACCAGACCGGGCACAGTGCACCCCTGCGGCATGCGGCGTTTCGCATGATCAATGCTGATGTGCGCGATGACACCCTTATGCGCGCCGCAGGACTACGCTGCGTGATGACACCTGCACATGTCGCAGAACTTGATCTGCTGACGACGCCAGAGGCACGAAAGCACGCCATGACACCCAAATGGCGGCGGGCGTGGCAGGCAGCGGAAACAACGCGGCTTAAGATCAGCGAACATGCCTACGATGCACAGACCCACGGCTGGATCTTGAAAGCCGATCTTGCGCAGCAACGCAGCAAAGGGTTTCGCGGCTTGCCCCACAGTTTGATTGGCGCTTATGCGGCCATGCACCCAAAGTCTGTGCGCGTTGTCATTGCAACCCAACACCAAACCCCGATCGCCGCGATGCTTTTTCTGCTGCATCGGCCTGTGGCAACCTATCATATCGGCTGGACCAGCGCGCGCGGGCGGGCGGTCTGCGCACACCACCGTATGATCGTCACCGCCGCAGACCTGTTGGCACAGCGGGGCTACCGCAGACTGGATCTGGGCATGGTCGATACCGACACCGCCCCCGGATTGGCCCGTTTCAAAATCGGGACCGGCGCGCAGGTGCGCCCCTTGGGCGGGACATGGGTGCGGCTGCCGTGGTGTGCGCGTTAGACCTGGGGCACCGCCATGACCAGTTGCCGCTTGCCACCTGCGCGCATGATCCGCGACATTCTTCTGGTCCAACCCACTGGAAACCAGCCGCCCGCCCCGCTATCAGAGGCAGCAAGACAATATGAGGCCGGTATGAAGACGACCATTCTTGAACGCTGCGAAGCAAATGGGCTGCGGATGACCGACCAGCGGCGCACGATTGCAGGCGTTCTACAAGACGCGGCTGATCACCCGGATGTTGAAGAACTTTACAACCGCGCCGTAGCCGTTGACCCGAAAATCTCGCTCGCCACGGTCTATCGCACTGTGAAGCTCTTTGAAGAAACCGGCATTCTGGAAAAGCATGAATTCGGCGATGGCCGCGCGCGCTATGAAGCCGCGGATCGTGAACACCACGACCATCTGATTGACGTGCATTCCGGCGAGGTGATCGAATTCGTTGACCCCGAAATCGAAGCATTACAGGAACGGATCGCAGCCAAGCTGGGCTACCGGCTGATGGGGCATCGGCTGGAACTTTACGCCGTGCCGCTTACAGACAAGGACGACTGAGTTTGGACAACATCCGCGGCGCGGCTTTCATGGTTTTTGCGATGCTCTGCTTTGCGGTGGAAGACGCGCTGATCAAGCTTTTGGCAGATAGTATTCCTGTGGGGCAAATCATGTCGATCATCTGCTTTTGTGGTTTGATCGCCTTTCTGGTATGGTCGTTGGTGCGCGACGACAAGCTCTGGCAACCGGCCTATCTGGACCCAAAGGTGATCTTGCGCAGCCTGTGCGATGTCACCGGATCTATTCTATTCGTCACTTCGCTGACCCTTATCCCGCTGACCACGGCATCCGCCGTCATTCAGGCTACACCATTGGTGGTGGCGATGGGCGCAGCGATTTTTCTGGGTCAAGCGGTCGGGTGGCGGCGGTGGCTGGCGATTATCGTCGGTTTCATCGGCGTCATGATTATCATTCGCCCCGGCATGGAGGGCTTTAGTATCGCCACCCTCTTGGCCGTCGGTGGCATGCTGGGTCTGGCAGCCCGCGATCTGTTCACCCGTGCGCTTTCGGTCCACCTCAGCGGGGCACAGCTGGCGACCCATACTTTTGCACTAATCGTGCCTGCGGGCGGGCTGTTGATGCTCGTTCAGGGGCAAAGTCCGGTTGTGCCAAACCTTGAGCAGACGCTGATCCTGTTGGGCGCGGTCTTTGTTGGCATGATCGCCTATCTGGCTATCGTTGCTGCAACACGCGGCGGCAACGCCGGGATCATTTCGTCTTTCCGCTATAGCCGCATGATTTTTGCGCTGGTCATCGGATATGCTGTTTTCGCTGAAATTCCCGATCTGCCCACCGTTACCGGTGCGGCGATCATTATCGCATCCGGCATCTACACACTGTGGCGCGAAACACAGCTGCGCCGCGCTTCCCTAAACCCAACTCCGGCGCTATAGAGGCGCTGATACCGCTAACATTTCTCCCAAAGGAGCACCCCATGAGCACGATCATCGATATCCACGCCCGCGAAATTCTGGACAGCCGGGGCAACCCGACCGTTGAGGTTGACGTGATTTTGGAAGACGGCACGATGGGCCGCGCAGCAGTGCCTTCGGGCGCATCCACCGGCGCGCATGAGGCCGTGGAAAAACGTGATGGCGACAAATCCCGCTACATGGGCAAAGGCGTGCTTGAGGCCGTCGCCGCCGTGAACGGCGAGATTGCCCAAGCGATCCTTGGTTTTGATGCAACCGAACAAGTGGCCATCGACATGACGATGATCGAACTTGACGGCACCCCGAACAAAGCCCGCCTTGGCGCAAACGCGATCCTTGGGGTGTCTATGGCCGTTGCCAAGGCTGCAGCTGATTTCACCGCACAGCCGCTGTTCCGCTACATCGGCGGCACTTCGGCCCGCACCCTGCCCGTTCCGATGATGAACATCATCAACGGCGGCGAACATGCTGATAACCCGATCGATATTCAGGAATTCATGATCATGCCGGTGGCGGCAGAAAACGTCCGCGAAGCGATCCGTATGGGTGCGGAAGTGTTCCATACACTGAAAAAAGAACTGTCCGCCGCAGGCCACAACACAGGTATCGGCGATGAAGGCGGCTTTGCCCCGAACCTTGCCAGCACACGCGACGCGCTTGATTTCATCATGACGTCGATCAAAAAGGCGGGCTATGAGCCGGGCAAAGATATCTACCTTGCGCTCGATTGTGCGGCGACCGAATATTACAAAGACGGCAGATACGAGATGGCGGGCGAAGGCATTTCGCTAACATCCGAGGAAAACGCGGCCTATCTGGCCAAACTGGCCGAAGATTACCCCATCATCAGCATCGAAGACGGCATGTCAGAAGATGACTGGGACGGCTGGAAAACACTGACCGATATGATCGGCGACAAGGTGCAATTGGTGGGCGACGATCTTTTCGTGACCAACCCTGCGCGGCTGGCCGAAGGGATCGCCAAGGGGTCTGCCAACTCCATGCTGGTCAAGGTCAACCAGATCGGCACCCTGACCGAGACATTGCAAGCCGTTGATATGGCCCACCGTGCTAAATTCACCAATGTGATGTCGCACCGGTCGGGCGAGACTGAGGATGCGACGATTGCGGACCTTGCTGTGGCAACAAACTGTGGCCAGATCAAAACCGGCTCGCTGTCGCGCTCGGATCGTCTGGCCAAGTATAATCAGTTGATCCGTATCGAGGAAATGTTGGGGGAAACTGCTGTTTACGCGGGGCGGAGCATTCTGAAAGGATGATCACAGAAGGCATGCACCCCGTCCCCGAAGGACATGTAGCGGCGGTTGTCACCTTTCTGCAGATGACCGCCCCCGCAATGACCGACCCCAAGCCCTTTCCACAAGGGGTGACAGCAGCACGTGAACGGATGGACATAGACAGCTACCGCGCGTTGTTTCGCGCGGTTGGCGCCCCGTGGCTCTGGACCTTGCGCTTGGTGATGGACGACGATGAACTGACCGCGATCCTGAACGACGACAAGACCGAAACATGGGTCATCCGCAAGGACGGTGCCGCCATTGGCCTGGTCGAACTTGATTTCCGCCCCGAGAATGAATGTGAGCTGGCCTATTTCGGGATCGTGAAAGAGGCGACAGGCCAAGGCTTCGGCGGCCCGATGATGGCCTTGGCGCAATCACAGGCCTTTGCCCGCAATGTGACGCGTTTTTTCGTGCATACCTGCAATTGGGACGACCCGCGCGCGCTGGGGTTTTACCAAAAAGCCGGGTTTATCCCCTATCAAACCGCGATTGAGGTTTTCCCCGATCCCCGCCTTCTTGGCCATCACACGCGTGACACAGCGCCCCACGTGCCATGCCTGAGCTGACGGCCGACGATATCATTGCGCGGCTGAACCTCGCGCCGCATCCCGAAGGCGGCTATTACCGCCAAACATGGGTGGCCGAGAACGCAGGACGCCCGACGGGCACCTGCATCTACTTCCTGCTCAAAGCGGGACAGGCCAGCCATTGGCACGCCGTCGATGCGGTGGAAATCTGGCACCACTACGCTGGCGCCCCGCTGATCCTGTCGCTGTCCCCTTCCCTTGCTGGCCCGGCCACAGATCACAGGCTGGGGCCGAACCTAGCAGGCGGAGAAATCCCGCAGGTCATCGTGCCCGAAGGACATTGGCAAAAAGCAGCAACAACAGGTGACTGGAGCCTGGTCGGCTGCACAGTCTCACCCGGTTTTCAGTTCGCTGGTTTCACCCTTGCGGACAAGGGTGTGAATATCCCGCACGAGCGCGCAACAACAACCCAATAAAAAAGGGAGGGCCTGGGCCCTCCCTGAGTTTCGCTGATCAGGCTCACTCATTATATACCGCTCGGTTTTTTGCCTGCGGCCCAATCCGCGTCGGAGCGAGCGCACCCGCTCCGAAGCTCTGTGTTTAGCTACACCCGCTTGTCCCGCCGCAGGTGTTGCACTTCATGCATGTCCCGTTGCGCACCAATGTGTAGTTGCCGCATTCACCGCAAGGGTCGCCCTCATAGCCTTGCATCTTGGCCTTATCTCGGGCCGAGATCGTGGTGGTAGCGGTGCCGGTGGCGACCACGCTTTCGCTGACAATCGTTTGCAGCGTGCCGACAGCATCGACAT
>JALQUF010000141.1 GCA_023263855.1 Yoonia sp.
GTCGGTCAGACCGCCGTCACGCATGGCGGCAACCGCAAAGTTACCCATCAGGTAGGCCGCAGCTTCGCCATTGACCATGAAGGGCAGGGCTTCTTGCCAGCTATAGGTCTGGTGGTCGTCAATGAAGGCACCCATGTCGATCAGCTGACGCCAGTTGGCGAAAGTCTGACGCACGCGGTCGTCTGTCCATTCCACTTCCCCACGGGCCAGTGCCATGTGGAAATCATAGCCGTTGGTGCGCGAGTTGATGTAGTCGAACCAGCCACCAGCGGTCCAAAGGAACTTGGTGCCGATGGTGTAGCACTTGACGCCATTGTCGAGCAGCGTCTGGCAGTTTGCCATTTCTTCTTCCCAGTTGGTCGGCTCGGACAAGCCGTACTGGTCGAAGATGTCTTTGCGATAGTAAACGCCCCACTGGTAGTACGTGTAAGGCACGCCCCACTGTGCGCCGTCGAGTGTCATCGCACCTTTGGTGGATGCCAGTGCTTCGAATTCAGGCTCGGCCCAAAGATCAGAGATGTCTGCAAAGAGGCCCGCATCCACATAAGGACGCATACGGTTGGCAGCATACCAGTTCACGACGTCCGGCGGGTTTGCACCCAGCGCGTTGCGGATCTGTGTCTTCCACGCTTCGCGGTCCACGATGGTCAGGTTGACCTCAAGGTTGGGGTGCAGCGCGTCAAAATCAGCGGCAAGGCCTTCAATCACCGCGCGTGGCGCAGGGTTGGACATGTCAGAGATGATGTTCAATTCGCCAGACAGCCCGTGCGCATCTGCAGCGGCAGATGACGCGGTAAAGCCAGCAGCAACCAACGCCGCAAGCGACGTTTTCAAAATGGAATGCATGGTTTCCTCCCAGTATGCTTCCGTTTGTAAACCGGTTTCATTATTTGAAACTCGGTTTTGGATGTTGATACTAAACCGCGAACAGGCTAGCCTTGTCAACAGTCGAAGGCGGCATCGGTAAGGAGGCCGATGCAAGTGCCAGCATCGACAAGGGAGGACATATGGGACGCGTGACCAGTGACGGTACTGTTGGAAAAGCGCTGGAAGTGCTTGATCAGGTGGCAGCTTACGGCCGCCCCGTGCGCTTTAGTGAACTGCTGGCGGAGTCTGATTTCCCAAAGCCCACGCTTTATCGGTTTGTCCAAACGCTCACCAATCAGCAAATGCTGGCCTATGACCCCGAGCGGCAGACCTACAGCCCGGGTGTGCGCCTCGTGCGTCTTGCCCACGCGGCTTGGGAGCAGTCAACATTGGCCCCGGTTGCCCGCCCGCACATCGACGCGCTGAGCAAGGCGGTGGGGGAAACCGTCCACCTGGCGCAACTGGATCATGCGCAGGTACTCTACATCGATAAGCGTAACGCGGGTCAGCCTGTGGAAATGTACAGTCAGGCAGGCAAAGTTGGTCCGGCCTATTGCACCGGTGTGGGCAAGGTGATGCTTGCTTTTCTTGATCCCGCGTCCGCTGCGACGGTGATCGAACAACAGTCGTTCCATGCCTTTACTGCGCATACGCTTGATAGTGCCGATGCGCTGCGTGCCGAATTGGCCGACATTCGCCAGAACGGATACGGGTTCGACCGTGAAGAGCATGAGCCCGGTATCATTTGTGTCGCCATGCCGATCCTGACGGATGCCGGCCGCGTGCTTGGGGCCCTTTCCGTCACCAGCACGACCAGCCGCACGAACCTTGCCGGGCTCGAGGCCTTTGTCCCGATCCTGCAAGAGACCGCACATAAGATTACGCGGGACGCCCAGAACTGGAGCTTCCCCGACTACAACACAAAAGAAACAACAGGGATTTAAGCCATGGCAGGTGTCACGCTGAACAAGGTCATCAAGCGCTACGGCGACGTGCAAGTCATTCACGGTGTTGATCTGGAAATTGCGGACGGTGAATTCTGTGTCTTTGTCGGTCCGTCAGGCTGCGGTAAATCCACACTGCTGCGAATGGTCGCAGGCCTTGAGGAAACAACCGAAGGCGCCATGATGATCGGCGACCGCGATGTCACCCGTATGGACCCGTCCGAGCGCGGTGTGGCGATGGTGTTCCAGACCTACGCGCTTTATCCGCATATGACGGTGAAGGACAACATGGGGTTCGGCCTGAAAATGAACGGCCACCCCAAAGCCGAGATTGAGGCCAAAGTGGCCGAGGCCACCCATATTCTTAAGCTGGAACCCTATCTGGATCGCAAACCTGCCGCCTTGTCCGGGGGGCAGCGACAGCGTGTGTCGATCGGGCGCGCGATTGTGCGGGGCCCCGAGGTGTTCCTGTTCGATGAGCCACTGTCCAACCTTGACGCCGAGCTGCGCGTTGAAATGAGGGTCGAGATCGCGCGCTTGCACAAGGAAATCGGTGCGACGATGATCTACGTCACCCACGATCAGGTCGAGGCGATGACGCTGGCCGACAAGATTGTAGTGCTGCGGCTGGGCGTCATTGAACAGGTCGGCGCACCGATGGATCTTTACCGTGATCCGGACAACAAGTTTGTGGCGGGATTTATTGGATCGCCTGCGATGAATTTTGTGCATGGCACGGTCAAAGATGAGGCGATCATCGCACCCGGATTGGGTGCGCAGTATGATGGGCTGATCAGTACCGCTTATGAAGGCAAGGCCGTGAGCGTCGGCGCGCGCCCCGAACATATCGTGATTGACCCGGACGGCGATAGCCATACCGTGGAAATGACAGAAAGCCTTGGGGGCGTGTCATTTGCCTATCTGACAAGCGGCACAGGCGAACGGATCGTTGTGGAAGAGCGCGGTGATGACCGCACGCAGGCAGGTGGGACGGTTGGGATTAAGATTGATCCGCGCCGGATATTCCTGTTCGACGCAGAGACAGAGCAGCGTATCCGGAACTGAGGGAGGAGGGGGCGTTGCCCCCGGCCCGTGCGGGCCTCCCCCAGGATATTTTTGGGCCAATAATAACGGGTCAGCGTTTGCCGTAGTAGAGGCCGACGACGTGTTCCGCTTGAGCAAAGAAAAGCCAGCGCAGCGTGAGCACACCGGCGATGTGGCTGAGAACAGCAGGGATCGCCATGATATGGTGATTGAAGGGCAAAAGCAGCAAAATCACGGGCAGGACGAAGGCGAGCCCGATGGTGATAATCCGTAGTTTGTCGGCATGTTTGCGCCCGACCTGGTGGATGAACTCGCGCATCAGGTAATTGGTGCCGGTATGGGGTGGTTCAAACGCGCGGACTTTGCCGATATGGCCAAGGCCGGTGGCGGTTTCCATTGTTGTGCCAGAGGCTTTGAAACGTGTATCGCCCGAGATCCACGCGAAGATTTGCAGGAGGGCGCCGATGACAAAGAGCGTCGCTGCGATGTAGATTTGTCCCGACAGCAGCGCACCGCCGCCAATGGATAGCAAAAGGTACATTGCGGGGGTGGTCCAGTGCCGCCAGCGCGGCACGGTCTTCATTTGCGCGTAGATCATCGAGGTGGTGAAGACGACGCCGAGCGAGGCAATACCGCCGATAATGCCGATCAGTGCCAGGTGTGTGTCTGCAAAGACCAGCGCGGCTGCGTAGATCGCCATGACGATCAGGGCGAAGACGGCACAGATGCCTTCGCGGCTGAGCCAACTGGTTTTCCATTGGCTGAATGCCTTGATCGCGCGTTCGGGGTGGCCGAGGTGAAAGGTTGACGCGATGAGCCCGCCGACCGCCAGAACGTAGGCGATAGTGAACCAGATGAAAGCGCTCATGCCGGTTGGCACCAAGGCCCCGAGGCCCAGCCAAAACAGCAGGCCAAAGCCCAGACCTGAGAACGTATTGAAAATAATGACGGACGCTGCGGGATGCATTATTTCGCTCCTCCGGGCAGGGATGACAGGGCCTTGTCGAGCCAACCCACGAAGCCTTTTCCGTCGCTCGCGATCGGCTCTAGGTAAGGGGCCAGCACGTCGAATTCGGGCATTTCGTCCTTGGGGCGCGGTGGCAGGTATTTGTTGACCGGTTTGGTGCCCTGTTCCGGCATCAAATCGAACCCGCCGCGTTCAGCCACCAGTTTCGACACATCGCTCTCTTCATCGCCCAAGTCACCGAAGTGCCGTGCACCGGCAGGGCATGTGCGGACGCAGGCCGGCTGGCGGTCTTCTTCAGGCAGGTTTTCGTTGTAGATCCGGTCCACGCAGAGGGTGCATTTTTTCATCACCTTCTCTTCGCCGTCCAATTCACGCGCACCATAGGGGCAGGCCCATGCGCACAAACCGCAGCCGATACAGTCGGTTTCATTCACCAACACGATGCCGTCTTCGGTCCGTTTGTAACTTGCGCCTGTTGGGCAAACCGTAACGCAGGGCGCATCATCACAATGCAGGCACGATTTCGGGAAATGGATTAGTTGCGCTGGGCTATCCTCTGGCTGCACCTCATATGAATGCACACGGTTTAGGAATGTTCCCAATGGGTTTTCGCCATAGGCGTCCTGATCGGCCAATGGCGCACCATAATTTTCGGTGTTCCAGCCCTTGCACGATACGACACAGGCGTGACACCCAACACAGGTGTCTAGGTCGATCACAAGGCCCAGTTTTTTGTCAGTCGATGATGGAAGACAGGTCATGATGTCCCCTTACTGCTTTGTTTGATGTTTTTTGGTCCCTGACCAACAGGCGATGTCAGCGTGTCAAACTGCGGCTGCGTACTTTTTGGTGGGGATGTTTTTTCAACTCGCACGCGCAAGTCGAACCACGCGGCCTGTCCTGTGATCGGATCAGAGTTTGACCAACGAAGTCCGTCCCCTTTGGGTGGCAATAATTCAGAAATCAAATGGTTCAAAAGGAACCCTTTGTTTGCCTCTGGCGCCTCTGGGTCCAATGCCCATGCGCCGCGACGTTTGCCAATCGCGTTCCACGTCCAGATTGTGTTTTCGTTCAACGCGGCCATTTCGGCGACGGGCACGGTGATTTCGCCATTGGGCGAGCTGACCTTGGCCCAATCACCGTCAACCAATCCCTGTTCTTGCATGACTTTGGTTGGCAAATACATAGGGTTCATTCCATGAATTTGACGCAACCATGCGTTCTGACTGCCCCAGCTGTGATACATTGCCATCGGACGTTGTGTCAGCGCATGTAATGGATAGTCATCTTCGTTTTCGACAGTGGCGGTTGGATACCAAATGGGCAGCGGGCTCATCACGCGTTTCAATTGATCCCGCATGTTTTCAGGGGGCTGATGATCCCCAATGCCGTTCGCAGCATTGTTGAATTTCTGCAATGGCTCAACATAAAGCTGGAACAGATAGGGTTGCGGGCTGTCATAAAGGCCCGTTTCCACCGCCCAATCCTGATAGTCTGTGTTCCAAGGTTTGAAATACCCTGCGTTTTCAGGCACGTGTTTGATCCAAACACCGCCATTTTCGATATAGCGGTCAATCTGTTCTGGATTGACGGGGCCGCGCCCTGTGTCATCCTCGCTACGCCATCCGGCCAGTGGTCCGATGCCAGGTTTGCGTTCGTGGTTGATCATGTAATCGGCATAATCCGCGTATTTCGCGCTGCCGTCCTCATTCACAAACCCGGGCAGTCCTAGACGCGCACCCAAATCAACCAACACAGATTGGAACCCACGCACGTCACGATCAGGTTCAATAACAGGCCAACGAATGGCATCTGCCGCTGCATCGGCCTCGCAAATTGGGCGATCCAGCAGGCTGATACAATCGTGACGTTCAAGGTATGTTGTGTCAGGCAGGATCAAATCGGCATAGGCCACCATTTCCGAACTATAGGCATCGGAATAGATGATGCGCGGAATGACGTATTCGCCGTTCTCATCCGTATCCGTCAGCATATCTATGACGGAATTTGTATTCATCGAACTGTTCCAGCTCATGTTCGCCATGTACATGAACAAT
>JALQUF010000142.1 GCA_023263855.1 Yoonia sp.
GCCGGGCAACGATGGAAACGATGCTGGGCCTTGGCGTGACGCCAATTGTCAACGAAAACGATACAATCGCTACGGATGAAATCCGTTATGGCGACAATGACCGTTTGGCTGCGCAGGTCGCTGTGACGGTTGGCGCGGATCAGTTGATCTTGCTGTCGGATGTAGATGGGCTCTATACGGGCAATCCTAAGATGAATTCCGACGCGCAACACCTTGCAAACGTGGACAAAATCACCCCTGAAATTGAGGCGATGGCGGGTGATGCAGGGTCCGGCCTGTCCAAGGGGGGTATGATCACCAAGGTCATGGCCGCGCGGATCGCGACAGAGGCGGGCTGTGCCATGGCGATTGCGCTGGGGACAGCGCTTCATCCTTTGGCACAATTGGAAAACGGTGCGCGCAGCACATGGTTTACCGCGCAAACCGATCCACAAGCCGCACGCAAGCGCTGGATTTCAGCAATGAAGCCACGCGGCGCAGTGACGGTCGATACAGGGGCCAGTTCGGCGCTGAAACGCGGCAAAAGCCTGTTGCCA
Organism: Yoonia sp.; assembly: GCA_023263855.1. Lineage (GTDB taxonomy): Bacteria > Pseudomonadota > Alphaproteobacteria > Rhodobacterales > Rhodobacteraceae > Yoonia. Next base: position 537 of record JALQUF010000142.1, read on the forward strand.
GCCGGTGTGACACATATCAACGGCAGTTTCGGGCGCGGCGATCTTGTCGCGATCATGGATGCGACCGGTGCGCAGATGGGGCAGGGGCTGATCCGCTATACCAGTGCCGAGGCGCGTCAGATCATGGGCCGCCGCTCGGCTGAGATTGTTGAAATTCTGGGCTATGAGGGTCGCGCTGCATTGGTGCACCGTGACGATATGGTATTGTAAGAGGGCTGAACATGAACGATCGCGATTCAATGAGCACAGACATCGGACCGATGATGGCGCAAATCGGCGCAGATGCACGCGCGGCGTCAACCGTGTTGGCCACAGCCGGGTCCGAGCGGAAATATGCGGCCCTGATCGGGGCTGCCGATGCGATCTGGGAAAACCGGCTGGCGATCATGGACGCCAATGCCGAAGATCAGGTTTATGGAGAAGAAAAGGGCCTGAGCCCCGCCATGATGGACCGGTTGATGCTGGACGAGCCGCGTATCCGCGCCATGGCCGAAGGGTTGCGAAATGTGGCGGCACAACACGACCCTGTTGGCGAGGTAATGACCGAATGGGACATGCCAAGTGGTTTGCACATCCAGCGTGTGCGCACGCCTTTGGGTGTCATCGGCGTGATTTACGAAAGCCGGCCCAATGTTACGGCTGATGCGGGTGCGCTTTGCCTACAATCGGGGAACGCGGTGATTTTGCGGGGCGGGTCCGAAAGCTTTCACTCATCCACCGCGATTCATGCCTGCCTGCAAACCGGGTTGAAACAGGCCGGGCTGCCTGCAACGGCGATCCAGCTGGTGCCAACCCGCGACCGCGCGGCGGTGTCCGCCATGCTCACGGCCACTGACCATATTGATGTGATCGTGCCCCGCGGTGGCAAGGGGCTTGTCGGTTTGGTGCAACGCGAAGCGCGGGTGCCGGTCTTTGCCCATCTGGAAGGTATTTGTCATATCTATGTGGGCGCCACGGCTGACCCTGCAATGGCGCTTGAAATCGTGCTGAACGCCAAAACGCGCCGCACCGGGATTTGCGGCGCGATGGAGTGTTTGCTGATTGATTGGCGGTTTTATACGCAACACGGCGCGATGCTGGTTGAGGCTTTGCTGCAAGCCGGGGTCGAGGTGCGTGCAGAGGGCGAACTGGCCAAAATCAGCGGCACAACCCCCGCGCAGCCGGATGATTTTGGCAAGGAATTCCTTGATATGATCTGTGCGGCCAAACTGGTCGACGGGGTGGATGCGGCGATTGATCATATCCGGACCTATGGGTCCAACCACACCGACGCCATTGTCACCGCCGATGATCAGGCGGCGGCGCATTTCTTCAAAGAGCTTGATAGCGCCATTCTGATGCGCAATGCCTCAACCCAGTTTGCCGATGGCGGTGAATTCGGGATGGGCGCCGAGATTGGCATCGCGACAGGCAAGCTTCATGCGCGCGGCCCGGTGGGCGCTGAACAGCTGACAAGTTTCAAATACCTTGTCACAGGCAACGGTGCGGTCCGGTCCTAGAACCGGGCGACCAGATGATCCGCGGTGTGGGTGAACTCTAGCGCACGCCCCGCCTCGGCCAAGACACCGGGCAGCAGCGCAAATTGTACATGTGCGGCTGTGTAGCGAAAGCCGGGTTGTGGTGACAGCAGGTTGTCCCAGAGCGCTTGATCTACGGCCAAGCGCGGGCCTTCTCCGCGCATCCCCCAGGTTTCGCCGTCTTTGGTGATCTGAATGTCACCCCCCAGTGGCAAGGACGCTTCAATCGCTTGCAGCATCAACAATGCGCAGCGCACAAGCCTGCGCGGCTGATCGCCATCGATTTGCCAGATATAGTTGATGCGGCCACTGCGTGCCGTTGCCGCCAGGATTGAGAGGACCTCGGACCGGCTGACCATCTGGTCTTCGCTGGCGGCCCCATAGGCGATGCGCAGGTACCGAATGCGCGCGCTGGCGTTCTGCACGCTTTCGCTAATCAGCTCCATTTCCGCGCCCGTATCCCCGTCGGTCAGCGCCAAAAGCTCGACTCCATTGCCGATTGCCCCAATTGGGCTGATAAGGTCGTGGCAAATGCGCGAGCCTACCAACGCCGCGAGATCAGGTTGCATGATGCAGCCTCCAGTGTGAAAGAAGATGTATGACTGACTTTAACGCGATCCTTGAGCCAGGCATGCTGGTGCGCCATCCCGACCAGCCCGAGTGGGGCACAGGGCAGGTGCAATCCAACATCGGGGACAAAATCACCGTGAATTTTCGGGAGATGGGCAAGGTGGTCATTGATGGGAAACGCGTTCTACTCGTTTTGGTTAATGAATAAGATACAACCTAAAGGCGACTAATGCAAGTTCCATCACGCGACCTCTTTGTCCGTGTTCCCGCGAAATGGTTGCCAAAAGGTTAATTTCCTTGGATATGCCACGAGATGACGATCCGGAATGACATGAAGACCACGGCTGCTCCGACCTTTGTGACCCGTCTTGCGCAATCGCCACAAGACCGGCTTGCGGCCCAGCGGTTGCGCTATGAGGTGTTTATAACTGAATTGGGGGGTGATGGGCCTTTGGTTGATCACGCCGCGCGGTTAGAGGTTGATCGTTTCGATGCATTTGCTGATCATATTCTACTGCTAGACACCTCACGCCCGCAAAATGATCAGGTTGTCGGTGTCTACCGTGTGATGACCGCCGAGATGGCACAGGCGGCAGGGCGCTTTTATTGCGCTGAAGAATACGATCTGACCCCGTTTATGCGCAGCGGAATGCGGCTGTTGGAGTTGGGGCGGTCTTGCTTGCATGCGCAGTACCGCGGCGGCGCGGCGATGGCGCATCTCTGGGCCGGGTTGGCGGACTATGTGGCAGACCGTCAGATTGACCTGCTTTTTGGGGTCGCCTCATTTCACGGGACGGATGTTGCGGCCCTTTCCGCCCCGCTGAGCCTGCTGCACCACCGGCATTTGGCACGCGAGGCATTGCGCGTTAAGGCCATCGGCCCGACGGCTTTGTCGATGGCGATCGAAGACGCTGACAAGTTGGATCGTGTTGCCGCCGTGCGGGAAATGCCCGCGTTGATCAAAGCCTATCTGCGTTTGGGGGCAACCGTGGGGGAGGGGGCCTTTGTGGACTATGATTTCAACACGGTGGATATTTGTGTGATCTTGGAACGCGCGGCGGTTCAGGGCTTGCAGCACAAGTTTCTGCAAAAAGGAGCAGTGCGTGGCTGACACCTGGTACAGTGAGACCACACCACCCGGCGGCAGGCCGGATGCTTTGGGGTGGATGCGGGTCGTCCTGCGTGCAGTGCCGTTGATCGTTCTGGTCTTCGGTGGTTTGCTGCTTTTGCTGTTGGTGCGCCTTTTTGAGCGACCTTTCTGTGGCCTGCGCCGCCCTGTGACCCCCTATATTACACAAGTGGTCTGTCGAACGGCCTTTGTGTTGCTGGGGATAAAATACACCTCACAAGGGGCGCCGATGCAGGGGGCCGGGGCTGTCGTGGCCAATCATGCGTCCTGGTTGGATATCTTTGCGCTGAATGCGCGCAAACGTATCTATTTCGTGTCCAAGTCCGAGGTGGCGCGTTGGCCGGGGATTGGCTGGCTGGCACGCGCCACAGGGACGGTCTTTATCCAGCGCGATCGCAGTGCGGTGCGCGACCAGATTGCGGTGTTCCGCGCGCGGTTGGCGGCGGGGCACAAATTGCTTTTCTTCCCCGAAGGCACATCAACAGACGGGCTTCAGGTGTTGCCCTTCAAGCCGGCACTCTTCGCGGCCTTCTTTGATCCCATGTTGCGCGATACGTTGCAGATGCAGGCTGTGTCGGTGGTCTATCAGGCCCCTCAGGGCGCTGACCCGCGCTTTTACGGGTGGTGGGGCGATATGGCGTTTGGCCCGCATCTTTTGGCGACACTGGCGGCAAAGCGGCAGGGTGCGGTGCATGTGATCTATCATGCACCTGTAAGGGTCGCAGACTTCGCCTGCCGCAAAGCACTGGCCAAAGCGATGGAAGAACAGGTGCGCGCGGGACTAGCCCAGCATCGCGCGGCGTAGCTCGCCCAATTGGCCTGCCGGATTTTCGGCGGTCCAGATTTCATCCCCGATCCCGAAAAAGTCGGTATGGGGTGAAAGCGCACGGATCAGGTCGGCATTCAGCGCGCCTTCGGCCACGACAGGCACCTCGATCATCATCGACCACCATTCAAACAGCTCTAGCTCGGCCTTGCGGCCATCACCCAATGGCGTGTCACCGACGGGACCAAAGCTGACATAATCGGCCCCCAATTCGGCCGCTGTCATGCCATCGTGGCGCGAGTTGGTGCAATAGCACCCGACGATCGCGTCATCGCCAAGGTCTTTGCGGACCTGCCGCACTGAGCGGGCGCCATCGTTCAGATGCACACCATCCAGCCCCAGACGTTCGACCAGCTGGATATGGCTGTCGATCACCAAGGCGACATCGCGTTCATGCGTCACTTCGCGCAGGGCATCGGCGGCCTTGGCAATGCGCCCCTCGTCGGTCGAGCCCAACGCAAGGCGGACGCAGGCAACCTCTGTGCTGTCAAGGCAGGCGGCCAGCTGTGCAGGAAAGGTCGACAAGTCGAACTCAGACGGGCTGATCAGGTAGATTTGCGGGTGATCTTGGGCATCCGACATGGGGGCATTCCGGTATTTTTGAATTGTCTGGGCGTTTTAGCGGGGAAAATGCGGAATGGCTATGGGTCTTGGGGTTCTTGTCTTGGCAGACGTGGCGGCGTATCAGGCGGCACTCTTGCAAAGGAACTTTCATGCCCAGCGCCGACCTTCAGCCTGCATTCGTCCTGATCCGCCCGCAGATGGGCGAAAACATCGGGGCCGCCGCCCGTGGTATGTGGAACTTTGGTCTGGACCGTATGCGGATTATCGCGCCGCGCGATGGCTGGCCGAACCAAAAGGCGGTGGCGATGGCCAGCGGTGCGGGTCGGCTTTTGGATGAAGCGCAGATCTTTGATGATACCCAAGGGGCAATCGCCGATTGTGACTATGTCTATGCCACCACCGCGCGCCCGCGAGGCCTGACCAAACTGGTCCTGACGCCAGAGGCCGCGATGCAGGACGCGCGCAGACGTGTGTCCGAGGGACAGAAAGTGGCCGTGATGTTTGGCCCCGAACGCTCTGGCATGGAAAACGACGATATTGCGCGCGCCAACGCGATTATCTCGGTGCCGGTCAACCCTGACT
>JALQUF010000143.1 GCA_023263855.1 Yoonia sp.
TGGCACCGTTGATCACGACGGGTTTCAGCACCGAAATCGCGCAGGGATGGTCTATCTCGGGCGATGTCGGCGTGATCATTTCGAGCTTGGAAGTGTCATCTGACAATTCCGACCCAGACGTTCAAGATGACATTGCAGAACTGAACGACGATCTTGAGGATCTTCCGGTGTTTCCGTTCATTGGTTTCGCCGTCAGCTATTCGTATTAACTGCGCGCAAAACGAAAAAAGGCCCCGGGTTTTTCATACCGGGGCCTTTCTTCTTGGTGATGATCAGGCTTTCAACTTTGTCGTCCGCAGGTATGGGAAGATCGTTTTGAAGTCGCCGAATTTGGCGGTCGCGTCTGCATCACTGACGGATGTTGGAATGATCACATCGTCGCCAACATTCCAGTTGGCTGGTGTTGCGATACCTTCGCCAGCTGCGGTTTGCAGACCATCCAGCGCGCGCAGCACTTCGGCAAAGTTGCGGCCGACGTTCATGGGGTAGGTCATCGACAGCTTCAACTGCTTGTCAGGCCCGATAATAAAGACAACACGCACTGTGGCGCTATCGGCTGGCGTGCGGCCATCGGGCAGATAGGCGTCAGCGGGCAGCATGTCGAAAGCTTTGGCCACGGTCAGGTCTTCGTCCGCAATGATCGGGAAACCGGCCTTTGCCTTTGCAAAGGTTTCGATATCGCTTTTCCATTCCTTGTGCTCTTCGACACCATCAACGCTGATGCCCATCACTTTGGTCCCGCGCTTTTCCCATTCATCGGCCAATTGTGCGACCGCACCGAATTCGGTGGTGCACACAGGCGTAAAGTCTTTGGGGTGTGAAAACAAAATGGCCCAGCTGTCGCCGATCCAATCGTGCAAAGAAAAGGTCCCCTGATCCGTTTCAACGGTCAGGTCGGGGATAGTGTCATTGATGCGCAAACCCATTTTGGTGCTCCTTCTCGTGTGTTTTACACCCTTCATATAGGTATCCCCGCAGACCAACGCCACAGGCGCTTGCGAAAGATCGCATGCGATGCGACATAAACCGGGAAGCAAAGGAGAGCCGCCATGATTGAGAACCGCAATTTTTATATCAACGGTGCTTGGGTGCCGCCTGTCGTGGCCAACGACTATAATGTGATTGACCCTTCAACCGAGGATGCCTGTGCGGTGATTTCCCTCGGCGATCAGGCCGATACAGACGCCGCTGTCGCCGCAGCCGCGGCTGCTTTTCCGGCTTGGGCCGCCACGCCCCCGCAAGAGCGGGCCACATATGTCAAAGCGATCCTGGCCCAATACGAGGCGCGCGTTGAGGAAATGGCGCAGGCGATCAGCATGGAAATGGGCGCACCAATTGATATGGCGCGCAGCAGTCAGGCGCCGTGTCTGCCGTGGCACCTGAAAAATTCACTGGACGCGATGGAGCACATCGAATGGGTGCGCCCCTTGGGCCCACACGCCCCCAATGACCGCATCGCGATGGAGCCGATTGGTGTTGTCGGCCTGATCACGCCGTGGAACTGGCCGATGAATCAGGTCACGCTGAAGGTGATCCCTGCTTTGCTGGCCGGCTGCACGATGGTTCTGAAACCATCAGAGGAAGCGCCGCTTTCGTCGCTGCTCTTTGCGGAATTTGTGCATGATGCTGGGGTGCCTGCTGGTGTCTTTAATCTGGTCAACGGCGACGGCGTCGGTGTGGGCAGCCAGCTGTCCCGCCATGAAGATGTGGCGATGATCAGTTTCACCGGATCGACCCGCGCGGGCAAGGCGATTTCGGTTGCCGCGGCGGAAACGCTCAAGCGTGTGACGCTGGAGCTGGGCGGCAAGGGTGCCAACGTGATCTTTGCTGATGCTGATGAAAAAGCGGTCAAGCGTGGCGTGCTGCACTGCATGAACAACTCGGGCCAGTCCTGCAACGCGCCGACACGGATGCTTGTTGAACGGTCCATCTATGACCAAACGGTCGAGGCTGCGGCAGAGATTGCCAACAAGATCACGGTCGGCCCTGCATCTGAATCCGGTCGGCATATCGGCCCCGTTGTGAACAAGAGCCAGTGGACCAAGATTCAGGAAATGATCGAAGTGGGAATCAACGAAGGCGCGCGCCTTGTCGCGGGGGGCACTGGTCTGCCCGAGGGCATGAACCGCGGTTTCTATGTCCGGCCCACGGTTTTTGCTGATGTGAGCAACGATATGCGGATCGCGCAGGAAGAAATTTTTGGCCCCGTTCTGTCGATCATTCCGTTCGATGATGAAGCGGACGCGGTGAAGATCGCCAATGACACGCCTTATGGCCTGACCAACTATGTCCAAAGCCAAGATGGCGCCAAGCGGAACCGTATGGCTTTGGCCCTGCGGTCCGGCATGGTCGAGATGAACGGCACAAGTCGCGCCGCCGGATCGCCCTTTGGTGGCGTGAAAATGTCGGGCCGCGCGCGCGAAGGTGGCGTTTGGGGGATTGAGGAATTCCTTGAAGTCAAAGCCATCTCGGGCTGGGCCGCCGAGTAAGATAATGTGCACAGGCGCACCAAATAGGTGCGCCTGTCGGCCTTTCGTGCGCGTGTAGAACTGCTATCTATTCCTGCAAAGGAATAGGAGAGTTCTATGCTTAATCAGATTAAAGGGCTGCACCACGTCACATCGCTTGCCAGCGATGCGCGTGAAAATAATGCGTTCTTCACCAACGTCCTTGGCCTGCGCCGGGTAAAGAAGACGGTGAATTTTGACGCACCTGACGTCTATCACCTTTATTATGGTGATGAGGCCGGGTCGCCCGGAACCGTCATGACCTATTTCCCCTTCCCGAATGCGGGGCGCGGTGGAAAAGGCGTTGGCGAGGTTGGACGCACAGCGTTCAGCATTCCGACAGGGTCTTCGCAGGCTTGGCTTGACCGGTTTGCCACCTTCGACGTGGATGGCGTTGCGCAGGATACCCGCTTTGGTGAAAAGCGCGTGCTGTTTGATGGTCCCGATGGGGACCAGTTTGCGCTGGTTGAAAGTGAGGACGACCGCACCCCTTGGACAGGCAACGGTGTGAGCGAGGCAATGGGCATCCATGGCTTCCACTCTGCCGATATGCGCCTGAATGATGTCGGGGCCAGTGCTGAACTGTTGCAATTCATGGGTTACGAAAAACTGGACAGCCACGACAACGTCACCCGCTTTACGGTCCCCGGCGGTAATGATGCCAACACGATCGACATCGAAGAACTGCCCAACGCGCGCCACGCGGCGCAAGGGGCGGGGTCTGTGCATCACATCGCCTTTGCGGTGGAAAACCGCGCGCGCCAGATGGAAGTGCGCGAGGCGTTGCTGGACACCGGCTATCAAGTGACCCCGGTGATTGACCGTGACTACTTCTATGCGATCTATTTCCGCACGCCGGGTGGTGTGCTGTTCGAGGTCGCAACCAATGAACCCGGCTTTGACCGTGATGAAGACATGGCGCATTTGGGCCAAGCGTTGAAGCTGCCCAGCCAGCATGAACATCTGCGGGCCCGTCTTGAAGGCTACTTGCAGCCGCTGGGTGACTGACATGACCTACATCGCGAAACGCACGAGAGGGGCAGCGGGCCAACCGCTGTTCCTGACCTTTCATGGTACAGGCGGGAATGAAGGCCAGTTTCATGGTTTTGCCGAACAGCTGATCCCGGGGGCGCATGTGACATCACCGCGCGGCGATGTGTCAGAGCATGGTGCGCTGCGGTATTTCCGGCGCACGGGTGAAGGTGTCTATGACATGGATGATCTGGCGGCGCGCACGGATACGATGGCGGGTTTCATCCGGTCAGAAAAGCAGAACGTCAGCGCACCAGATGCCATTGGTCTGGGCTATTCAAACGGGGCCAACATTCTGGCCGCCGTCGCGTTGGAGCAACCGGACTTGGTTGATACGCTGGTCCTGATGCATCCGCTGATCCCTTGGACCCCTCAAGACCAATCGGGGCTAAAGGGCCGCCGGACTTTGATCACCGCAGGTGAACGCGATCCGATTTGTCCCGCTCCCCTGACGCAGGCCTTTGTGGATTATCTGACAGCGCAGGGCGCTGATGTTACCGTCCACTGGCACCCCGGCGGGCATGAGATCGCACAGTCTGAGGTGGACGCGATTACGCAGTTCGTTGCGGGCTAGAACGGGCACTTTGCAGTAATGCGCATACCCTGCCCGCCATCGGGGTGGCGGAATTGCAAGGTTTCGGAATGCAGCATCAGGCGCGGATAATCCCGCGCCGCGCCTTCCGCATAGAATGGATCACCCAGAATCGGATGCCCTAGCGCCAGCATATGCACGCGCAATTGGTGCGAGCGGCCGGTACGTGGCATCAGCTTGACCCGGGTTTCATTGTCTTTACTGCGTATGACACGCCAATCGGTGACGGCCTGCTTGCCATTCTCGTGATCCACCATCTGGCGCGGGCGGTTCGGCCAATCGACGATCAGGGGCAGATCAACGGTCCCTGTCTTTTCCGCTATCTCGCCCCAGACCCGCGCAACATAGGTCTTCTTGGTTTGCCGTTTTTCAAACTGTAACCCAAGGTGGCGCTGGGCGTGGGGGGTTAGCGCAAAGATCATCACGCCTGATGTGTCGCGGTCCAGACGGTGCACCAATAGGGCGGTGGGAAATACCTTTTGCACACGGGCCATCAGGCAATCGGCGAGATGCTCGCCTTTGCCCGGCACAGACAAAAGACCGCTGGGTTTATCGACCAGCAGCACCTGATGATCGTCATGCAGGATGACAAGCGGGTCTTGGGGTGGATCGTAGTCGCTGCTCACCCGTAAACACGCTCGCCAAAAATGGCTGAGCCGACACGGATATGGGTGGCCCCGAGTGCGATTGCACTTTCAAAGTCACTGCTCATGCCCATCGACAGACCCGTCAGGTCATTGCGCGCAGCGATCTTGGCGAGCAGCGCAAAATGCAAGGAAGGCTCTTCTTCGACTGGCGGGATGCACATCAAGCCCCGCAGCGGCAGATCAAGCGCGCGGACCTCAGCGATGAAAGAATCGGCCTCGGCAGGCAGAACACCCGCCTTTTGGGGTTCTTCGCCGGTGTTCACCTGAATAAACAGATCAGGACAGAACCCGAGGTTTTGTGCGTGGCGGGCAATCGTCTGGGCCAGCTTGGGGCGATCGACGGTGTGGATCGCCTGCGCAAGCTGCATCGCCTGTTTTGCCTTGTTGGTTTGCAGCGGTCCGATCAGGTGCAGTTCGATTCCGTCATAGAGTTCACGGAAAGCAGGCCATTTACCTGCGGCCTCTTGCACCTTGTTTTCCCCAAAGATCCGGTGGCCTTCGTCCAGTACGGCCGCGACACGCGCATTGGGCTGCACTTTTGACACTGCAATCAGGCTGACGTCATCCGTTGACCGGCCTGCCTGTTCGGCAGCTGTGGCAACGCGGGCGGTAATTTCTGATAGGGACATAGGCACCTCTTCTTTGCCGCCTATGTGCAACAGGGATGCGCAAAAGAAAAGAGCGGGCGAAAACGCCCGCTCTTCCAACCTAATTCACAAGTGTGAATTAGAATGACATTGTGATGCCGATGTCAGCAACCATCCAGCTGTCGTCGTCAGCAAATGCATCGTCGATCATGCCAAGGCCGCCAGCAATCGCTACACCGCCACCGAGGTCGTATGAAGCACCAACACCGAAGTCAATTTCGTCGTCGTCAAGGTCTGTTGCACCAACGGTACCGACCAAAG
>JALQUF010000144.1 GCA_023263855.1 Yoonia sp.
CAAGGGATGAGCCCTTTTCCTTCAGCGCGTCGAAATCCATCACCGCATCGCGCATGTTTTCGCCGCGCACGCAAGGGACGGACGATCCACCGGGGATCACGGCTTTGAGGTTATCCCAACCACCGCGAATGCCGCCGCAATGCTTTTCGATCAATTCTTCGAAGGGAATCGACATCTCTTCTTCGACGACGCAGGGGTTGTTCACATGGCCCGAAATCGCGAACAGCTTGGTGCCCGCGTTGTTGGGCCGGCCCATACCCGCAAACCAAGCACCGCCACGGCGCAGGATTGTTGGCACAACGGCAATTGATTCCACATTGTTCACCGTTGTGGGGCAGCCATAAAGGCCCGCGCCCGCCGGGAATGGCGGCTTCATGCGCGGCATGCCCTTTTTGCCTTCAAGGCTTTCGAGCAGGGCTGTTTCTTCACCGCAGATATAGGCCCCTGCCCCGTGGGTCAGGTAGATATCGAAAGGCCAGCCGGATTTCGCCGCATTCGGACCGACAAGACCGGCTTCATAGCATTCATCGATGGCCGCTTGCAGCGCCTCTTTCTCGCGGATGTATTCGCCGCGAATGTAGATGTAGCAGGCGTTCGCGTTCATCGCAAAGCTGGCGATCAGGCAACCTTCGATCAGCGTATGCGGATCGTGGCGCATGATTTCGCGGTCTTTGCATGTACCCGGCTCGGATTCGTCAGCGTTCACGACCAGATAGGCAGGCCGCCCGTCGCTTTCTTTGGGCATGAACGACCATTTCAGACCGGTCGGAAAACCCGCACCGCCCCGGCCGCGCAGGCCAGAGGCTTTCATTTCATTGATGATCCAGTCACGGCCTTTTTTGATGATGTCGGCAGTACCATCCCAATGGCCCCGCGCCTGCGCGCCTTTCAGCGTGCGGTCATGCATTCCGTAAAGGTTCGTGAAAATCCGGTTCTCATCTTTGAGCATCAGTTATCGCCCCTGTCGTTTTGGCGCACGCGCCAGAGTTGGTAGGTCTGCCACAGGGCAAACCCGAATCCGGCGAGCGCTGCAAGATCAAAAAGCCCGCGTGTGCGGTTTGACCAGTTATATTCTGCTCCAACAAGGTTCGCCAGCACCCAAAAAACACCAGTTCCGGCCACGATCAACGCGACGCGTTGTCCTGCCCGGGCCTGATTTGTCTTTCCGTGTTGGGTCATCGTGGCAGGGTCGCTTTAGTAAACGTCACCCTTGTCCACCTTTTTGGAAAACGCAGTTTCCCCGCCAGCGGCAAGTGTCTTGGCTTGCGCGACCCAGTCGTCACGGGTTGCGCGCCCTTTGAAACCTTCAAGATTGTCATCCATCCACGCCTGTTCTTTTGGCCCCCAGGCCGCGATCTGGTCAAAATGATAGATCCCCATACCGTGCAACGTCTTTTCTAGTTTCGGCCCGACTCCTTTGATCTGCTTCAGATCATCAGGCCCACCTTCGCGTGCGGCGCTGAGAAATTCAGGGGTGCCATCATCGGACGCTGCCTGGGCCTCTTCAGCAACGGGGGGTGCTGTCGGGGCCGGTGATGCAGGTGTGGGCGCAGGGGCGGCTGTTTTTGCAACAGGGGCTTCAACCTGGATTGGCCCTGGTGCCGGCGCACGCCAACCAATGGCCAGCACAATGGCCGCAACCACACCGACAAACCCGCCGATACAGGCCGACGCAAACAACGAGAAATCATAAAGGACGAACGCAACCCCGGCTGCGATAATGGCAAATAATGCGGCGACGGCAATGATGCCTTCGCTGATCGGCGCAGGTTTGGTCTCTTTGAACATGTATTCTCTCCCTCGGTTGACCGGTTTGACGGTCATGCAGACATCGCGCCCGTGCTTGCGTCAAAAAGCCACAATCAGGCGTACTGCCTTATCTTTAACCGAAAAATTGACGTTTGGTAAAGAAATACCACAAAACGACGGCCTGCGCCGCGCTGCAGCTGCGCCAACCGCTTAAACAATAAGCGTTACTTGCCCTTTGCCAACGCGGCAGCCTGCGCCATCCAATCGTCACGTGTGATACGGCCCTTGAATTTCAAACGGCTGTCGACCCAAGCAATCTCGTCTTCGGTCCACTTGGCGATCTGATCAAAGTGCCAAAAGCCCAATTCGTTCAAAACGCCCTCAAGCTTGGGGCCAACCCCACTGATTTTCTTGAGGTCATCCGCCGCACCGTCGCGCGGGGCAGACAGGGTTTCAGGCGCGGTTTCCACAACCGGATTAGGGTTGGATGCACCGGTTGGCTTTGCCTTGGACTTGGCAACAGCCTCTTGCTTGGTCACGCCTGTACCATCTGCGGGTTTATCCGCCGCTGGCTTTGGTGCTGCGGGTTTTGCACCCTTTGGCTTGGCGGTTTTGCCATCTTTGACCCAAGGGGTCAGCAGCGGCACTTCGGTGCCGTCAATCCGTTTGACCGTATCGCCAATATCCGTCGCTAGTTGGGCGCTGGCGTTATACTTGGTGTTGCCGCTGTCATAGTCTTTCAGACTGGTCAGCCCTTTCAACGGCTCGGCGGCAAAACGGCCATTCTGGGGGCCCGGTGTCGGAACGCGACCAGCGGCCAGCTCGTCAATGATTTCGCCCAAGCGTTCTGCGGTCAGGTCTTCGTAGTAGTCTTTGCCGATCTGGGCCATTGGCGCATTGGCGCAAGACCCCAGACATTCGACTTCTTCCCACGAAAACTTGCCATCTGCCGACAGCGCATGGGGTTGATCCGCGATCTTGTCTTTACAGACGCCAATCAGATCTTCGGCACCGCAGATCATGCACGACAATGTCCCGCAGACCTGAATATGCGCGATAGAGCCGACAGGCTGCAGTTGGAACATGAAATAGAAGGATGCTACTTCGAGCGCCCGGATATAGGCCAGATCAAGCATCGCCGCGACGTGTTCGATCGCAGGGCGTGTCAGCCAGCCTTCCTGTTCCTGCGCGCGCCACAGGATCGGGATGATCGCCGATGCCTGACGGCCTTCGGGGAATTTCTTCATCTGCGCCTCGGCCCATTTCTGGTTGTCGGGCGTAAAGGCGAATGTCTCGGGCTGGTCGTGATAAAGGCGGCGTAGCATCAGGTCTTTCCGGTCACATCGTTGCGGTGAAACGGGTTTCACCAAATTTCAGGTTATCCCCTAACACACCGGCCACGCCGGGCAAGGGATTTGTCGTCAGGCGCAGGCCCCAGTGGTCAAGCGAAAGGCCTGACCATCAATTTCGCCGCGCCCTTCGGCGCGCAATTCCGTCATTACCCGCGCAAGATCTTCGCGCGACAGTACGGCATCGGCCATGATCAGGTCGGTGTTGGCGCTGGTCAGTGCGCAGCCGTTGGCCGCCACACTTGTCGCAAATCGCTCTTTTGCGGATTGTGGTGCTAGCAAGGGTTCAGGCTCTGGTGCGGGCAAAGGCACCGGCATGATGATCGGCACCGCGCAGGCCGAAAGTGCAAGACAGGACGCGAGGGTGAGGTAGCGGATCATTTCGAAGCTCCCTTAATCAATTCTCAGCCGCAGGTGGTGCGATGCTGAACACATCCGTCAAACCATAGACCAGGATAAACACAGACACAGCCAATCCTGCGACGCCGCCAATGAATATCCCAGCCATAGGCCGACGGAACATCCGCGACACCAGCGCCGAGACGAAAAACCCCAAGGCCACAAGCAGCCCCAGGATCAGATCGCCCAGTGTCATCTGTCGATCTCGCCGAATACAACATCCATTGTTCCGATGATCGCGCTGACGTCAGCCAGTTGGTGGCCTTTGCACACATAGTCCATCGCCTGCAGGTGCAGATAGCCCGGCGCACGCAGCTTGGCGCGATAGGGCTGGTTTGTGCCGTCGGCAACCAGATAGACGCCGAATTCGCCCTTGGGTGCTTCAACTGCGGCGTAAACCTCGCCTGCGGGCACGTGAAACCCTTCGGTGTAAAGTTTAAAGTGGTGGATCAGCGCCTCCATCGAGGTCTTCATTTCGCCGCGTGTGGGCGGGGTCATCTTGCCGCGCGCCATCACATCGCCCTTTTCATGGCGCAGTTTTTCGCAGGCCTGACGGATGATATGGGTGGACTGGCGCATTTCCTCCATCCGGCAGAGATAACGGTCATAACAGTCACCGTTCTTGCCGACAGGGACCTGAAATTCGAATTCGTCATAACATTCGTAGGGCTGGGCGCGGCGCAGATCCCATGCAAGACCGGATCCGCGGACCATGACGCCGGAAAAGCCCCAGTCCTGAATATCTTCTTCGCTAATAATGCCGATATCGGCGTTACGCTGTTTGAAAATCCGGTTTTCGGTCAGCAGCCCGTCGATGTCGTCCAGCACCTTGGGGAATTCAATCGCCCAAGCGTCGATGTCTTCAACCAGTTGATCCGGCAGGTCCTGATGCACACCGCCGGGGCGGAAATATGCCGCGTGCAGGCGCGCGCCACAGGCCCGCTCATAAAAGATCATCAGCTTTTCACGCTCTTCAAAGCCCCACAGTGGCGGGGTCAGCGCGCCAACGTCCATCGCTTGTGTTGTGACGTTGAGCAGGTGCGACAGGATGCGGCCGATCTCGGAATAAAGCACACGGATCAGCGACGCACGGCGCGGCACTTCGGTCTTGGTCAGCTTTTCAATCGCCAGACACCATGCATGTTCCTGATTCATCGGGGCCACGTAATCAAGGCGGTCCAGATATGGCAGGTTTTGCAGGTAGGTGCGGCTTTCCATCAGCTTTTCGGTGCCACGGTGCAGCAGGCCGATATGCGGGTCGCAGCGTTCCACGATCTCGCCGTCCAGCTCAAGCACCAGACGCAAAACGCCGTGTGCCGCAGGGTGTTGCGGGCCGAAGTTGATGTTGAAGTTGCGGATTTTCTGTTCGCCAGAAACCGCGTCGATGCTGCCATCGTCGAATTTGGAGCCGTCCATCATGACCGTCCTCCGTCACCGTTGTCCTTGAAAGCCATGATCCAGAGAAAGACCAAGGCGACCAGAGGGAAAATTGTCAAAAGCGCTGCCCAACTGGGCAGCCCGTAGCGAGGCAGCAGTTTCCAGAAGGGCACGACGATCAACACGCCGATCACCACGAACCAGAGAAGACCGCCACCGCCGCCCATCATGCTTTGGCGTCCTGCTTTTCATCCCCCGGCAGCACATATTGCGCGCCTTCCCAGGGGGACATGAAATCGAACTGCCGGTATTCCTGAACCAGGCTCACGGGTTCATAGACCACGCGCTTCTTCTCTTCGTCATAGCGAACCTCGGTATAGCCCGTGGTCGGGAAATCCTTGCGCAGAGGATAGCCGCGGAACCCGTAATCGGTGAGGATGCGGCGCAGGTCGGCCGCCAGGCGCACCCGCAGGCTCGTGTCGAGGGCGCTGAGCGGTTCGTCGAGCAGCAGCAGCCGCGGCTTCGCGGCCAGGGACCGGGCCAGGGCGACGCGCTGGCGCTCGCCGCCGGACAGGGTGCGCGGCAGGCGGTCG
>JALQUF010000145.1 GCA_023263855.1 Yoonia sp.
TTGAAGCGCCCCGAGCGTGAAATCATGCCGCGGCGGCCTGGGAACACCGTTTAAGATCGGAGCCATTCTCTTGGCTTGAGCCCTACCGAGGTTGGCCGCCGCGACCCCCTTTCCCGGAGGTGGCACCCTGTGCTGCGCGCGAAAACCATTGAAGGCGCTGTGGTGACGTCTACTGTCGCCAACATGATGAACCGGGATCACATGCGCGTCTTCTTTGGGCGCACCGCGGCGCTTGTCGCCTTTGTAGCGCTGCTCTGGGCGGTCCAGGTCGTCAATTGGATCTTCGGTTACGGTTTGAACCCGGCCTTCGGCCTGATCCCCCGGCATGTCAGCGGATTGGATGGTGTCATCGCCATGCCCCTCCTGCATGGAAGCTTCGCGCATCAACCCGGCGTGTCGTTGGAGGCTCAGCTCTTTGGTGCCATCGCGTCCGCGGCGTCGATCAGGACTGAAACAGTGCAATCTGCCCATTAGCGGTCACTCACCCACTGATTGGCACGCTGCGGTGCGGCACGTCAGACCGGCCATTCGCTTCATTTGTGAAATCGTGGCGGAGGCAAATTCACACTTCGTAGACTGGGCGCTAACTTGATGCAATTGCGCAGATAGCCGTTGTGGTGGGTGCTGCTGCCAGTCAGCCAAGACTTCCGCGAAACTGCCCGCACTCTGTTTTGAGCGGCTGGCTCTGGTGGAAGGCTTGCAAAATAGAATCTGCGCGCCGGCATGGTCCGATCTTGGCGATGCTGATCAACCATTCTATTTTATAGAACGTTATTCCAAAAAACATATATTTTATCTTTCTCCGGCTCTGCTCTACCTCGAGTGTAACCATTCAAGGAGGCAAGCGTTGTGGATATGATCACAGACATTCTGACCGGATTTGTATCGCAGATGCAAAAGCCGACACTGGCGTTTCTGATCGGCGGCATGGCGCTCGCGGCATTTGGATCAAAGCTCGAAATTCCTGAACCGGTCTATAAATTCATCGTATTCCTCCTTCTGATGAAGGTCGGACTCGGTGCCGGCATATCCGTCAGGGCGGCCGATATTGTAGAATTGGCCGTCCCGGCTGTTGCCGCTGCACTTGTCGGCATAGCAATCGTCCTGTTCGGCGGGCAGACACTGGCGCGGCTCCGCGGTGTCACGCAGGTGGATGCCATGGCAACTGCGGGTCTTTTTGGCGCCGTTTCGGCTTCGACATTGGCCGCAAGCATGGCCATGCTCGACGAAGAGGGCATCGCCTATGAAGGCTTCATCGGCGCGCTTTATCCCTTCATGGATATTGCCGCATTGGTCACCGCCATCGTTCTGGCGCGGTTGAGCGCCGAGCGCAAAGCCGCCGCCAATATCTCTGGGCAGCCCGGTGGCGCAGCAGCGCTTACGGTCGGTGAAGGGCATGGCAACAGCAACGCACAGATGGTGCGTGGCATTCTGCTCGATACCTTCCGCAGCCCCGCCATTTCCGCACTGTTGCTTGGGTTGGCTCTGGGTATCTTTGCGCGGCCCGACAGCGTCTACGAGAGTTTCTATGACATCCTGTTCAGGGGCCTTCTGTCGATCTTGATGTTGATCATGGGCATGGAAGCCTGGGCCCGTTTGTCAGAGCTGCGGCGTGTCGCCCATGCCTATGTCGCCTATGGCTTGCTTGCGCCTCTGGTGCATGGGGTGTTCGGCTTCGCGGCGGGTCTGTTTGTCCACCAGATTACCGGGTTTTCCGGCGGTGGTGTGGTATTGCTGGCGGTCATGGCGGCCTCAAGCTCTGATATTTCCGGTCCGCCCACCTTGCGCGGCGCCCTCCCAGAGGCCAATCCTTCGTCCTATGTCGGCACGTCGACCGGCTTGGGAACCCCGGTTGCGATCCTGTCTATCCCGCTCTGGATCATCTTGGCCGATATGTTCATTGGCGTGTGAGAAAGGTAACAACATGTATCAAGCAACAAAGATCGTCATCATCACCGAGCGGACAATTTTAGATGGGGTGACCAAGCTGATCGAGCAAGGCGGTGCAACCGGCTATACCCATGTTGAGGCGGGTGGAAAGGGAAGCCGGGGTGTGCGCAGCGCCATCCGACCGGGGATCAGCGGCGTGATGGCCAATGTCAAGATCGAGGCAATCGTCCGTGACAAGGCAAAAGCCGAAGCCATCATCACATCGGTGTCCGAGGCATATTTCCAGAATTACTCAGGTATCGCCTATGTCGAACCCGTCGAAATCCTGCGCCCGAATAAGTTCGAAGTGTAGGCCGGCGAAGTATCAGAATGCCGTGTCAACAAGGTCTGTTTTGGTGAAGTTTTCCAACGCGGGTCGTCCGCCCGCCAAGACGCCGAACTCACGCCGCGACCCGCACCGCCCGATACGAAGACTCTCCTTGGAAATGTGAGGCGGTGTTACGATGTGCCGTCGGCCCAGCTGAGGATGGGTTGGGTTTGGAGGACAGGAGAGAAACCATGTCCATCGAAACCTTACCCGCCCATCGTTCCATGCGTGCCCCCTGGAACAAGAGGTTCATCATTGGGCTGAAGCGCCCACTTCTGACCAACCATGACTGATCTATCCGTGTCCGTTTGGAAAGGACAGACAACAGGCGTGATCTCGCGCTGTTCAATATGGCCGTCGACAGTAAACTCCGGGGGTGCGATCTTGTCTGCGCAGCAGGGTGAACGACGTTTACGCCGCAGGCGGTGTCAAAGAACGTGCTTCGCTCACGCAGAGCAAACACGCACGTCTGTCCACTTCCAGATCACCGACACGACGCGCGTCTCCCTGGAGCGATGGATCAAGGCTCCTGAAATGATTGGCTGTGAGCATCTCTGGCCAAGCCGTCTCCAGGCCAGCCCGCATCTGTCCACGCGGCACTATGCCCGGATCATGCGCGACTGGGTGCGCTCGATAGGTTTGGACCCGAGCGCTTGCGGCACCCATTCGATGCGCCGGACCACTTGCCCAGATTTACAAGAAGACCGGCAACTTGCGCGCAGTCCAACTGCGGCTTGGCCACACGAAGATGGACAGCACTATGCGTTATCTCGGCGTTGATCTGGATGATGGGCTGTCCTTGTCGGAAGGGATCGAGCTGTAAGCTGTGCCTGGCCGGTTCAGGCCGGCCAGGTATGTCGCCAAGGGCGACATTTGGTTGACTTCACACGTCATGTCGCTTATAGCTACACCATGAAGCAGGTCAGCTACACGAAAGCCGCGATCAAGGTCTTGCGGCGGATGCCTGCGAACACGGCCACGCTGATCCGCACCAAGATTGAGGCCTATGCGCAGGGTTCAAGCGCGCAGGCCAATAACATGAAACCCCTCAAAGGCCGAGAGGGGATAAGGCTTCGGGTCGGTGATTGGCGGGTGATCATGGACGATCAGGGCAACGTCCTGGCCGTGCTGGACATTGGGCCTCGGGGCGGCATCTATGACTGAAGGGGCATGACATGAACGAGATGGTGACGATCCCGCGCGAAGAATATGATCGCTTGCGGGCCGCGGCTGAAGATCTGGCCGACCTACAGACTTATGACCGCGCAAAGGCCGCACTTGCGGCGGGCGAGGATGAACTGATCCCCGCGGAATACGTGAACCGGCTGCTAAACGGCGAAAGCGCTTTGCGCGTCTACCGGGACCTGCGTGGGATGACGCAAGCTGCCCTGGCCGAAAAAGCAGGCGTAAACCGCGTGACCGTCGCCGAGATCGAAACCGGTCGTAAGCAGGGCTCGATCACGACCCTGCGGGCCGTGGCCAATGCGCTCGGCGTAAGTTTGGATGAACTGGCTGAGTAAGATCGGCCCAAACCAGAAATCCAGCCGCTGGGACAATGCTGCGTTGCGACCCGTCGAAGCGGTCATTCGTGAAAGAAACCCATAGAGCATACGGCAGCTCTGAAAGCGAAGCTGAAGCTGGGATCGTTTTGGCCAAAATGGTCAGTAGGCGCACATCCGCGACTAAATGGTGGCTTTAGATGCAGAGATAAAGGTGTTCGTTCTCATACGTTTGGCTATTTGATCGTGTAGACGCATATTCCGCGTTCTTTCCCTGAGTTTGACAAATGCGTTGTGCTTCTGGCTGAGCAATTGATCGCTGATATTCTGTAGTTTCCAATCCACTGGTGACGATCTTGACGCTATTGCCATTAAAGTCCGAGACAATTGCAGGTGTGTTGCCACAGGCAGTTACAAGGGCCAGTGCAAAAATGGCGAAAGTCGATCGTTTCATTAGGCGGTCTCCAAATTTAGTATGTTGTAACATGAGTATATTAGCACCTTCGGTTTGGCTACCTACCATTGGTTCAGCCCGTTCGGGAGGTTTTTGTGTCGTGTTTGAGCGGCACGTTGCGAGGAGGCGTAACTGATAGCCAACAAAATTTCTCAACCAAAAGCACTTATTTTCGAACCACGCGAACGGCCCTTTGCGGACGTTCGTGCTGTGTGCGGCGAATGACCGGAAGGAGCCCAAAGCGGCCTAAGCTGACAACTGAGCGGCCTTCATGGAAGGCCGGAATTCGGTCACAGTATACCGTGCCAGTTTCTTTGAATTAAACGGATCAGCAGCTAAAATTTGTTCAAGGGCCTGACGAGTTTTGGCTGTGGCGATGATTACACCACCTGTGCGAGGAACTTTGGGACCAGATGCAATAAAGCAGCCGGAGGCATAGTTCTCTTCAAGAAATTCCACATGGGACTCGAGCTCCGGTTCGATTTCGTCGAATGGGACGACGTAGTGTAGATCAACAACGAAGAGGTTTTGTTCGATTGGGATCAAAGTCATTTTTTGCTCTTCGACAGTTCATAGATTTCAAGGATTTGATCAATCGCATCTCTGACAACGAATGGCAACTAAGTCCCGCACAATAGACCTTAGCTAGGACTACAGTGACCGTCCGCTTCCCGCCCCTTGCGAAGGCGATCTGTGGTTCGACATGCCTGGCCCAAGGCCGCCAGTCACTCACGCGCCGGCAGCCTGCAGTGCTGTCCGTCATTCCAGGCTTTCGCTGTGGTTGCATGATCCGGGCCAAGCAGCGTGGTCGGTCTGCGCCGCAGGGCAGCTTGGCCGGGGCGGTCGTCCCCGGTGGCTCCTCCAGAGGGATCAGGGCTTGGCGAACCGGTTCAACGTCGGTGTTGAAAACGGGCGCCTCCCCCCTCGCGCCGGTCCTGCCGGGTGGCGAGGGCAGAGGCCTGCCACTGGTGGCTCGGATCCGTCCGACGGCCCCGGACACGCCTTTCATCTGACACGCGCGGCGCATGGGAATCTCCTGCGTGCATTATAGAGCAGTCTGCGTGCATT
>JALQUF010000146.1 GCA_023263855.1 Yoonia sp.
ACCTTTCAGGATAAACCGATAGCCAGAGCCACCATGCGGTGACAGAAGAAAGTTAAGTCCCGCGTATGTGATCAGGACTTCGCGCCGTTCCTCCACTGCCACTTTCAATTCCGCGTCAAGGAAGTCGAAAAGAATGCTGGAAATGTTTGCCTTGATCGCCAATGCCAGTGTGTCGAACCCACGGTGGACGACAAGATGGGGTTCAGGCTGTGGTGTATTTCCAGAGGGGGGTGCTACAATCATCCCCCTTTTGACGCGTCCCTTTACGGATGAGCGATTGTCATTGGCTGCACTTGCGCCTCCGGCGGGGCGGCTAGAGTTTTGGGGCCGGTTTAGTTTCTTATTATCCGTGGTCATTTCATGCTCCTGTCGACTGCTGATCATTGGTCTGGCGTCCGACCCAGATTTCTGCGCGTTCGGCGCATTTAGCGACGTTCAAAAGATCGCCGTGTGCAAAGCTCGTGGTGCTTTGCCAATTGCCGTTTTTGTCTTTGTATGACCGCGACAAATCGACGGAGTAAAAGCCGTCATTGTCCCAGATCGCCACGGTAATCAGGCCAAGCCTGAATTTCTTGATAGGTGAATTACTCATTTTGAGCCCTTTTCAGTTTGATATGACGGCACAAGAAAGGGCGCGCACTCGCGTTTGAACGCGCGCCCTGTTTGAAGACCTTCCGGCCCCAAAATCCTCAGAGTTGCCGCCAAGCCCTCTGAGGCAAAACTGAATGTGTTAGATGGTTTGCGAGGTGTTTGAGACCGTTCGCGATTCAATCCATTGGATTAGATCACTGTGGCGGTATCGCACTGAACGGGCAGAGACTTTAACGAAACGCGGACCGCCGCCGCGGTGACGCCAGTTCTGGAGCACCCGAACACTGTAGCAGAGAATATCTGCCGCTTGGGTTTCATTCAGTAGCTGCTCTTTAGAAGCAGAGTTCTCAACATTCACTTGCACAAACTGCGCCTTTCATCTTGTCCTTGATGTGGGCCAATACAGCGCAAAGCAGGCAAAAGATCACGCGAATTCACTGGAACAGTTTAGAGGTTGAAATGGGCGTAATTAGTGAATGTTGGCTTTGCGAGATCTAGATATTACCTTTTTCATCATGTTGAGCGCCGCAGTTTTCTCGTACGGTGTTCCTTCGGTAGCCATCGCCACAAACTGCGCCGCTTCTGATATCGGCTCGCCACTGTCGTCGACATCCCGAGTGAATTTCCTCCCTAAATAGATATCCCAAGAAGTGCTAATCTCTTGAACCCAAAAAAACAGCTCCCAATCCCGCTTTGGGCCGCGTTTAGGTAATGGTAGTTCCTCAACTAGCTCGTCGGCCAATTTTGAAAAATTCGCGATTGCATCAACGATTTTCCTTGCCTCGGACTGGTAGTGATCAACGATCGCGTCTTGTATGGCCTCTTCTTCGCTGGTTTCTGGCTCGTGGCGACTAATCAGTTTGCCTGCTGAAGTTTGGTTCATCATGTGCCATCCAAGGTCGCTTGCCGGACCAAAGTCTAAAACCTCCTCAGCCTTATCTAAGTCATTCATCAACTTCGTTGCACTATTCGAAACTGCTGTCCAAGCACCAAGAGCAGATTTTTCAGATTGTAGTTTTTCACGGATAGCGGCTTGCACCTTTGCTTGGTTAATACCTTCTTCGAGATGGGTGAAAAAATCGTTGGCAAGACTCTTCTCAACACGAAATTCACGTACAAACTTTTCACGGAAGCTTACGTCGTAGACGTCGTTCGGTTGGAAATCCCAATCGAAATCTGAGTAGTCGTATTCATTCATTTGTGGTCGATCTCTTGAGCGTTCCTGTTCAGAACAACCTGTAGCCGAGCTGTTAGTGTTGCAATAGCTACGCCAAGTACTCTGCCAGAACTATTACTATGACAGACCATCTATACTGCGGGCAGGGCTACCAAATCTCATGCGTCAGGCCGCCATCCATGAATCGCATGGCAAGCACCACTCGAACCGTTATGCCTACTTTGAGTTTCACGCTGCCCCAGCGCGGCAGACGCCAACTGACTTGATTGTCACCTCATGTACGGCGAGTCTAGGAGCGTTCCCACCTCACTTACGGCCTCACTAGACGCGTTTTCTCACACCCAAACAGGCGATTTGTGACGATACGGCAACACCGGATTTCTGCGTCACGGTGCTTCCTTAGTGCTTCCATGAAAAATTTAGTGCGCTTTCGCTCTTCTTGAGAATCGTCGCAAGTAATTGATATTAAATCATAAAATTGGCGATCCGAGAAGGACTCGAACCCTCAACCTGCTGATTAGAAGTCAGCTGCTCTATCCAGTTGAGCTATCGGACCGCACGGGCGCTGGTATGGCGCGCAAGGTGCCGGTTTGGCAAGCACAAATGCGTGGCCTTAATGCGTCCAGGCACCGCGGCGGTTGGTCGCGAAATTTTCGCCGTAGCCGCCGGGGCGGATGTTGGCCTTGCGGGGCTTTGGCTCGCGGACCACGGCGTCGATCCCGTGCTCGCGAGCGTATTCCAGTGCGGCTTCCTTGGTGTCAAACGCCAGCTTCACCTGTGCTTGCGTATCAGAGGATGACGTCCAGCCCATCAAAGGGTCAACTTCGCGCGCTGTCTCGGCCACATGCTCAAGCACCCAATGCCTGGTTTTGGCCGTGCCCGACGACATGGCGGTTTTGGCTGGCTTATAGATTCGTGCGCGCATGGCTGCGTCTCCCTTGGCTGGGTTCTATATGTGCAAAACGCGCGCGCAGTGCAAGCATTTGCGCGTCACGCCCATTCACCGCCGCGCATCACCGGCACCCGCTCACCCGTTTTGGTGATACCGTCGATATCCACCGCGTCAGACCCCATCATCCAGTCGACATGGATGATGCTTTGATTGCCGCCCTTCTGCTTCAATTCCTCGGGCGAAAGCTCGGACCCGCCCGCAATCGTATCGGCATAGCATTGGCCCAGCGCGATATGGCAGGACGCGTTTTCATCGAACAGCGTGTTGTAGAACAAGGTCCCCGACTGGCTGATCGGGCTGGAATGGGGCACCAGTGCCACCTCACCAATCCGGCTCGCACCATCATCTGTCTTGAGCAGCGCATTGAGCACATCCGCACCTTTGCTGGCTGTCGCCTCGACAATCCTGCCCGCTTCAAAGCGCACCGCGATATCCTCGATCACATTGCCCTGATGGGCCAGTGGTTTGGTCGCCGCGACCGTGCCATCGACCTTATAGGCGTGTGGGCAGGTAAAGACCTCTTCGGTCGGGATATTCGGCTGACAGGTCACTCCATTCAGCGCAGGTGATGCGCCACCCTTCCAGATATGACCATCAGCCAGGCCCAGATGCAGGTCCGTCCCGGGACCTGTATAGTGCAGCGCCGCGAAATTCTGCGCATTCAGCCAATTGACGCGCTCTTTCAATGTGGCGGTATGTGCGGCCCAATTCGCCACCGGGTCATCGCCATCCAAACGCGATGCCGCATAGATCGCGTCCATCAATTTGCCTTGTGCCTCATCGACGGGCAGATCAGGATAGACCTTTGCCGCCCATGCAGCACCTGGATACGCCACGATGTTCCAATTCACTTCAAAGCCGACAATCGGGTTCATTGCAGGCTTGGCCGCAATAGATGTAGCCTTGCTGAGACGCGCCACCTTTTCAGGGTCCTGTTCGGCCAGCAGCATCGGATCATCGCCGGTAATCGCCATCCGCGCCGCACCACCTTTGAAGGCCGCCGCCATCCCCTCAAACAACCAGTTCGGCGCCCGGTCAAAGCTTTCATCGGGGGCGTGTTCGTAGCGTGCCAAGGTGATGGCATCATCGTTGAAGAACGGCGTCACAATGCCGGCCCCCGCCTTATAGGCATGCACCGTAATCCGGCGCACCAGATCAAGAGCGGCCATCGGGGCGGTAATCACCAGATCCTGCCCCGGTTGCAGGTTCACACCTGTCCGGACAGCCACTTCGGCAAGACGGTCGAGTTTGGCGGGGTCAATATGGCTTGGCATGGCTATGGGCTCTCTCATTTTCTTTTACAAAAGAAGTGCGACATCACTGCTGAAAGGTCAACCGAATGCGGGCTTCAGAAACCTCTCAGAACACCCGCTGCTCGGCACGGCGCACTGAGAATCCGCCACCTTGGATATTGGTACATGTGACCCCTGAAATCTCGGAACGGCAGACAATACCGTCCAGAATAGCGCGCCGTCCGTAGGGCAAAACATCGGGCGCCGGGGGTGCGGGATTACCTTCACTCACACAAACCAGGCGGCCACGGCCGGTCTGGTCCAAACCAAAGGTTGTCCCCCAGTCACCATCACATGATGCAGGCCGGTTGGTATAGCTTTGCTGATCCACACCCAGATTACACCGTACCGCAAGCGGCGCACCGCGGGTCATTTCGCAGCGGATATTCCCCGAAGGCGACTGGAAGGAAATATCGGCCTCTGCTGCAGCACTGCTGCCAAAGACAATACACGCAAGCGCACACAGGCGAACCGGAGCTGACACAACAAAAGTAAACACGGGCGCATCCCTATCATGATCCGCAGGTGAAGCAAAACTCACACAATCGCGATTAGCAAGACAACACTCTGGCCGCGCCCAGTTCGCGATACACCACCGGTTCCCTTGCCGCGATTATCCCCACCTCCAGCCCGCCAGCGCCCTTGAACCCCTTGGCAAACACATCAACTATAGGCCTGACCCCAAAGGACCCGATCCCATGGCCTATGCCCAGACCGACAAACGTGACCCCGAGCAGTTCCTGTCGAATCCCGCCCCTGACGTCAAAACCCGCGAAAAGCTGGAAGGCGGCAAGCAATTCGTGCTGAAAACCGAATTCGAACCCGCAGGCGACCAGCCCACTGCGATCAAGGAACTCTCCGCAGGGATCTTGGCCGGCGAACGCGATCAGGTGCTCTTGGGCGCGACGGGCACCGGCAAAACCTTTACTATGGCCCGTTTGATCGAGGAAACCCAACGCCCCGCGATTATTCTGGCACCCAATAAAACCCTTGCAGCGCAGCTGTATGGAGAGTTCAAAAGCTTTTGTCCCGATAACTCAGTCGAATATTTCGTCAGCTTTTATGATTAT
>JALQUF010000147.1 GCA_023263855.1 Yoonia sp.
TTTGTGCTCTATCCACAGTTTCACTCCAAGTTTGGGGTTTCCCCCGGCTCAATTTTGTCAAACGGCTCTGACGCCCAACATCTACAGTCCTATGCAAACGGGGCGTCCCAGAGGTGACAGAGGCGAGCCTCAGAAATCTGGTTTTTCCCGCCTCAGGCAGGAATTAGCGGCCTATGGCCAACCCACCGTCTCGGACGAAGCAAAAAAGCGCGCGAGGAATCGCACGCTATTCTGCGAGGGTCGATATAGGGGGCATTGGCGAGGATGTGAAGGGGAAATTTAGATTTATCGGTTGGGGCAAAAATATCGCCGCCTCAAACCACCGGTCGTCCCGTCATTTACGAAAAAAGGCGGCCCCGTTGGACCGCCTTTTCTCATTCTGAAAACCGATACACGGTTTTAGTCGTTGCCAGTTGCCGAAGCCACGTCGATCGAAACACCTGGGCCCATTGTAGAGCTGACGGCGATCTTCTTCATGTATGTGCCTTTGGCACCAGATGGCTTGGCTTTGCCCACAGCGTCGACAAACGCTTTCATGTTCTCTTCGATCTGCTGGGCAGAGAAAGAGGCTTTGCCGATGCCAGCGTGAACAACGCCGGCTTTTTCCGCTTTGAACTGCACCTGACCGCCCTTTGCTGCTTCCACAGCTTCTTTGACATCCATGGTCACAGTGCCAACACGCGGGTTTGGCATCAGGTTACGCGGACCCAGAACCTTACCCAGACGACCAACAACAGCCATCATGTCAGGTGTGGCGATGCAACGATCAAAGTCGATTGTGCCGCCCTGAACAGTTTCCATCAGGTCCTCTGCGCCAACGATGTCTGCACCAGCTGCTTTTGCTTCTTCAGCTTTGTCGCCGCGGGCGAAAACAGCAACGCGGACAGTTTTACCTGTGCCGTGTGGCAGGGAAACCGTGCCGCGGACCATCTGGTCTGCGTGGCGCGGGTCTACACCCAGCTGCATTGCGATTTCGATGCTTTCGTCGAACTTCGCCTTGGCGTTGTCTTTGACCAAAGATGCGGCCTCGGACACAGATACGTTGTGCTTGCCTTCGAATGCGGCGCGTGCCGCAGTTGTACGCTTACCAAACTTTGCCATTACTTCACCTCGATGCCCATAGAGCGAGCAGAACCCGCGATGATCAGCATTGCGCCTTCGATGGACGTCGCGTTGAGGTCCTTCATCTTGGCTTCTGCGATTTCACGTACCTGCTTACCAGTGATGGAACCCGCAACAGACTTGCCTGGCTCTTTGGAGCCGGACTTCAGCTTGGCCGCTTTCTTGATGTAGTAAGACGCTGGTGGCGTCTTGATTTCCATCGAGAACGACTTGTCAGCGTAGTATGTGATGACCGTCGGGCACGGGGCGTTCTTTTCCATGTCTTCTGTCTTGGCGTTGAACGCTTTACAGAATTCCATGATGTTGATGCCGCGCTGACCCAGCGCCGGACCGACAGGTGGGGACGGGTTTGCAGCGCCTGCAGGAACCTGCAGTTTCAGCTGACCCACTACTTTTTTAGCCATAAGGCTTCTCCTTTTCAGCGGCAGACAAGTGTCTGCCCTACATTGCCCCTTATGGGGCGGTTATGCCGTGGTTCGGGTTGCCCCTCCCACGTCTGAACACACGGATTACTGTTTCGTAACCTGCGTGAATTCCAGTTCGACCGGGGTGGCCCGGCCAAAGATCGACACCGTCACCTTCAGGCGCTGGTTTTCTTCATCGACTTCTTCAACCAGACCATCGAAGTCTTCGAACGGGCCGTCGTTGACCTTGACCTTCTCGCCGATCTCGAAGTGGATCAGCGTGCGTGGCGCATCTTCGCCTTCCTGCACGCGGCCAAGGATGGCCTGTACTTCGGCATCACGCATAGGCATCGGGCGGCCTTGTGGGCCCAAGAACCCTGTGACGCGGTTGATCGAATTGATCAGATGGTAGCCTTCGTCCGACATTTCCATGTGGACCAAAACGTAGCCGGGCATAAAGCGGCGCTCGGCAGTCACTTTCTTGTTGCGACGGATTTCAATGACTTCTTCGGTCGGCACCAGCACTTCGTCGATCTGTTCGTCGAGCCCCTGCTCTTCCGCTTTCTGGCGGATCGCCTCTGCAATCTTCTTTTCAAAGTTTGAGAGAACGCTTACCGAATACCAACGTTTGGCCATCTGTCAGAGCACCTTGTCGTCACGAGCCCATAAAGGCCCCAATTACATTTCATTCGTGCGGATCAAACCGCGAGTCCCGGAAATAAAAGCGGCGTGCAACTCGATTCGCCGCACGCCATTTTCCGAAAGTTGCTGGCTCTTACCGCTGCCTCACCCGCTTTTCAAGAGGCCTGCGGAAAATCCGGTCCGATTAGCTGCCAAAGTAGGTCAGGACACCATTCAGGCCTGTGCGGATCAGCAGATCAACCAAGAAGAAGAAAATCGCAGTCACTGTCGCCATGATGAACACCATGATCGTCGTCATGATCACCTCACGGCGGCTTGGCCAAACGACCTTGGAAATCTCGGAGCGGACTTCCTGAATAAACTTCACTGGGTTGGCAATGGCCATGATGCGCGCGTCCTTTATCGAAACAAGAGGGACTTACGGACTCTGCTGCGCAAATTCAAGCCCGTTTGCAGGTATCACGAACCGTCGCTAGGTTCACCTGCGTCCTGCTGCAACAGGTCCACCCCCTGCATCTGCGCGATTGTCGCCAATTGGCGCGCATAGATCGCATCAGCGATGGCGTGTTCTTCTGCGGCAAAGCCATCGAACGGGGCGTAGCCGTCTTCAATGGGCATCATTTGCCGCGCTGCTCTAGCGATTTTCTCTTCGGTTGCCCTGTCTGCGTCTAAAACATGTTGCACCGCAGCCGCAGATAACCCCCGATTGATACGCCGGGGTCTGGGGGTGACACAGTGCGCGGCACCCTTTCCCACGAGACCGGCCATAATTTTGGGGAAAATTGCGCCGTAGTCCTCATATTGCCAGACAATCACCGCCCCGACACCCTGTGCTGCGCGCAGGCCAGCAATCAGATCGACCCAATCAACACTGCTTAACGGATTGCGCCTTTGGAACACTTCGACAGGCTGCACGCGACCGCCCAACAGCATCTGGCAATAGGCCGAATTGATAAAGGCCGTGGGGCGGCGAATGGCGAGGTACACGTCGACCTTGTGATCAATCGCTGTAGCCAGTTGCGTCAGGCGCTCACCAGCCGCTTTATAGCGATGCTTCATAAAACGCCCGTGCGGCTGGTTCAGTGGCCCGATGAAATTCTCTTCGCTCAAAACAAGGCGATTCGCGTCCTTGCGCAGCAGCGCCAACTGCTCGGCAGCGGGGCGTTTGGCACCACCAGCCGCCACCCCGGGGCGAAACCCGAACAACGCCGGGATCGTCCGGCCCGGCAGGCGGAAATGATCTGGCCCATAATACCGGACACCCTCAGCCGCCAAACTATCGCGCGCGCGCGCTAAGGAGCGCTGCAAATGCGACGTCGCCGTCTTATGCGCTCCGATATGGAATGCGATGGAAAGAGACTTGGCTGTCATGAGATCGGTTTCATCCTCCACGCGCGGGTGTCGGTGATGTGGTCTGGCAGGGGCACCAGGACTTGAACCCGGGACCTACGGTTTTGGAGACCGCCGCTCTACCAACTGAGCTATACCCCTACGACCGGGTGTCGGGTTAGTCTGAAACCAAAGCGGGATCAAGGGGGATAAGTGCGTCACACTTGTGTTCAGACCCAGAAATGCGACAACAAGGGCGCAATCGGCAACCAAAGGCCCCTGCCCGCTCATGTCTCTACGCAAACGGATCGAAAAATCGGAATTCCTGGCGACTGTCCTGGCCGGGATCGTTGGGCGCTATTTGGCATTTTGCAATCGCACAACCCGCTGGGAAGTTCAGGGGCTGGATGAGCTGCGGGCAGCTTTGGCGGACGGCCCGGTCTTGCTAATTATGTGGCACAGCCGCTCGGTGATGGGCGCGCTGCACTGGCCTGTCGGCGATGGCCCGCTATCCAGTCTTTACGACAAATCGCCCATCGGGCGCGTTTCTGGCGCCTTGCAACGGCGGGTTGGGCTGCAACCGATCGAAATGTCGCGGAAACTGTCTAATCGCGCGGCATCGCGGACCGTTCTGAAACGTGTGAAAGAAGGCATCAGCATCGGAATGACCGGCGATGGGCCGTTAGGGCCCGCGCTAGAGATCAAGGATGCACCAATCGATTGGGCACGCACGACCGGGATGCCGGTGTTTTGTTACGCGTTCTCGACCGCCAAAGGACGACGCCTGCAATCTTGGGATCAGATGCTGGTACCGCGCCCCTTTGGTCAGGGGGCCTATGTTTTTCGACGCTTTCCTGAAGGCGTACCGCGCAAAATGGACGCCGCTGCACTCAGCGACCTGCGGGGTCGCCTGCGTGAACAGATGAATGAGACGATGGCCACCGCAGATAGGCTGGTCGGCCTGCCACCCGGCCCATAGGCAGTCGTGCCCCGAAAGAGGACAAATGCCGCGCGATAGAAGCGCTGTCGGGTGAATTGCAAAAGGCCGCCCCATTTCTGGAGCGGCCTTTCGTTTATCTCGGTTCATGCGGTGGGTTGCACCCACCCTACGTAGGGTGGGTGTAACCCACGCGTGGTCCGATTATTCTACAATCTTCGATACAACACCCGCGCCGACGGTGCGGCCGCCTTCGCGGATCGCGAAGCGGAGGCCGTCTTCCATCGCGATCGGTGCGATCAGCTCGACGTTGAACTTCAGGTTGTCGCCCGGCATCACCATTTCTGTGCCTGCTGGCAGCTCAACTGTGCCGGTCACGTCAGTGGTCCGGAAGTAGAACTGTGGGCGGTAGTTGGCGAAGAATGGTGTGTGACGACCGCCCTCTTCCTTGGTCAGGATATAGGCTTCGGCTTCGAACTTGGTGTGTGGCTTCACGGAACCTGGCTTACACAGGATCTGGCCACGCTCAACGCCTTCGCGGTCGATGCCGCGCAGCAGGGCGCCGATGTTGTCGCCGGCTTCACCACGGTCCAGCAGCTTGCGGAACATTTCCACACCGGTGCAGGTCGTGGT
>JALQUF010000148.1 GCA_023263855.1 Yoonia sp.
TCGGCGGGAGCTTGATTAAAAAATTGTGGAAATTATAATTATTATAAATGTTATTTTTTCAAATAATTGATGCGTGTCATTTCATAATCCATATCCACTTCCGACTGACAAAAAATCCCCGAATCTTCACCCTGCCAGAATGGCGCGGATCACCGCATGTTCGGGCTGATAGGTCTGCAAAAGCGCCTCGCCGGGGGTTTCGGCACGTCCTGCCCGGCCAGCAACCTGTCGCATCAGCTGAAAGGTACGTTCTGCCGCCCGCAGGTCTGAGCCTTGCAACCCAAGATCAGCGTCGATCACGCCAACCAAAGTCAGCAGCGGAAAATTGTGGCCCTTGGCCACCAACTGCGTACCAATGATGATATCCGCGCCGCCTTCTGCGATCTCTTCGATATGCGCTTTCATCGCGCGGGCAGAGCCGTAGAGGTCAGACGACAAAACGACAATCCGCGCATCGGGAAACAGTGCTGCGACCTCTTCGCCCATACGTTCCACACCGGGGCCAACCGCGCTCAGCCGGTCTTCCGCTCCACATGACGGGCAGGCGGTCGGGATCGGTTTGGTTTCACCACATTGGTGACACATCAGCCGTTTGAGAAACCGGTGTTCCACCATCCGCGCATCGCAATGATCGCAAGCGATCTGATGCCCACAGGCCCGGCACAGCGTGACCGGCGCATAGCCACGCCGGTTGAGAAAGACCAACGATTGCTCGCCCTTGTCCAACCGCTCTTGAATAGCGTCGCGTAGGGTGGGTGAAACCCACGTGCCCCCCGGCATATCTTCTGCGCGCATATCAATGGCCGCCATCTTCGGCATCACAGCCGCGCCAAACCGCGATGTCAGCTCAAGCCGCTGATACTTGCCTGCCTCGGCATTGGCCCAGCTTTCCAGCGAAGGCGTTGCAGAGGCCAGCACCACCTGCGCCCCGTTGATTGCAGCACGCAGAACGGCCATGTCGCGGGCGTTGTACAGAACCCCGTCTTCTTGTTTGTAGGACGTATCGTGTTCCTCATCGACAACGATCAGGCCAAGGTTCTGGTACGGCAAAAACAAAGCTGAGCGCGCGCCGACGACCAGCTGCGCATCCCCTTGTCCGACCATGCGCCAGCACCGGCGGCGTTCTGTCATGGTTACGCCTGAATGCCACTCGGCGGGCTTCATCCCAAACCGGGCCTCGACGCGGTTGATAAATTCACCCGACAGCGCGATTTCCGGCAGCAGAACCAACGCTTGCCGGCCCATGCGCAAACATTCAGCGACGGCCTCAAGGTAGACTTCAGTCTTGCCCGACCCTGTCACACCCTTCAGCAACGTCGTCCCATACCCGTCACTGCGCAACGCCGCGCGCAGGGTCTCGGCCCCCGCGGCCTGATCAGCGCTGAGGTCCTTACCGCCATAGTCCGGATCAAGCTGCGGATAGGGCGTGTCGCGCGGGGCTTCCTCCTCGGACACGGCGCCAAGCTTGACCAGACCTTTCACCACCGATGTTCCCACACCTGCCATCTCGGCAACTTCGCCTAAGGTAAAAGATAACCCGCCATAATCGCGCAAAACGTCCAACACCTTTTCACGGGCCCCGGTCATGCGGTCTGGAACGCGATCGCCCAGCCTGTAGACCTTACGCATCGCCTGCGCATCACCCAGGCCCGGCGCGCGGGTCGCCAGACGCAGCATCGCGGACATGGGCGTCAGCGTATATTCAGCGGCACGGGTCAGAAAGACGCGCATTTCACCGCGCATTGGGGCCACATCAAGCACGCGATTGACCGACCTGATCTTGGCACGGTCATAGTCGCCTTGCCCCGGCCCCCAGACCACGCCCAGCACCTTGCGAGGACCCAAAGGTACTTCGACAAAGGCACCCAAATGGCAGCCGCCCTCGGGCGCTTTGTAATCAAGCAGCCGGTCCAGCGGTTGGGCCGTCAGAACCCCGACAAGGGCACCTTCGTGATAAAAGCTGTCTGTCATATCCGCCTTAAAAGGGTTTCCGCCGTCTTGCGGATCAGGTAAACGCTGGACCAACAAACACCAACCCATGCGCGGAGTGAAGAGATGAAGTTTTTCGTAGATACAGCCGAGATCGACCAGATCAAGGAACTCAATGACCTAGGCATGGTAGACGGGGTCACAACCAACCCCTCGCTGATCGCCAAATCCGGACGCGATATTCTGGAAGTGACCAAAGAGATTTGCGACATGGTGTCCGGGCCGGTGTCGGCCGAGGTTGTGGCACTTGACGCTGAAACCATGCTGGCCGAGGGCCGCAAGCTGGCCAAGATCGCCGACAATATCGCCGTGAAAGTGCCGCTGACATGGGCTGGCCTGCAAACCTGCAAAACGCTCTCGGATGAGGGCACGATGGTCAACGTGACGCTCTGCTTCTCGGCCAATCAGGCTCTGCTGGCCGCCAAAGCGGGTGCAACTTTCATCAGCCCGTTTATCGGGCGTCTGGACGATCTGAACATGGACGGACTGGAACTGATCGAAGATATCCGCACGATCTATGACAACTACGGGTTTGAAACCAACATCCTTGCCGCGTCGATCCGGTCGGCCAACCACATGAGCGAATGTGCCAAGATCGGTGCAGATGTGGCCACTGCCCCACCTGCCGTGATCAAGGCGATGGCAAACCACGTGCTGACGGATAAAGGTCTGGCTGCGTTTATGGCGGATGCTGAGAAGGCAGGTATCAAGATCATGTAACTGATCTTCAGGTAAGGTGGATCATGATCCACCTTACTGCCGCCCAATAGGGCAAAAGTGCCACGCCCCGGGACTTGTGCGCAAAAACCTTGCGACAAAGCCTGCAAGCCTCTGCTAACATGGCACAAAACCAAAAAGCAGAGCAGGCTCATGAATAAACCACTGATGGCCGATGACCTTCGTGAGAAGATCATCGCAAACCCCGATGTCCTTTTGGAAGATGCCGATGTCATGCGCGCCCTTGTTGGCGCAGATGCAGACCAATCCGCAGGCAACATCGTCGATCTGCGCTCCGTCGCGATGGAACGGTTGGAGGCGCGGTTCGACCGTCTCGAGGACACCCACCGCAATGTGATCGCCGCAGCCTATGACAATCTGGCCGGCACCAACCAGATCCACCGCGCTATTCTGCGTATGCTGGATGCCAGCACGTTTGAACGTTTTCTGGCAGATTTGTCGGGTGAAGTCGCCGACATCCTGCGCGTCGATGCCGTCCGTTTGGTGCTGGAAAGCAACCTGCAGGATTCGCACAAAAGCGCCGGTGACGCGGTCGCGATCATGCCTGAAGGCTTTGTTGAGGGCTATATCACCCTTGGCCGCAACATGCCCGCCCGGCAGGTCACACTGCGCGAATTTCACAAGGTTGGCGGCAGTCTCTATGGCGCGCGCGCCGAATTCATCAAATCCGAAGCCTGCCTGAAGGTTGACCTGGGCCCAGATCGCCTGCCCGCGATGCTGGTCATGGGCAGCGAAGATGCGCAGCAATTCACCCCGCAACAAGGCACAGACCTGCTGACGTTCTTTGTCGGCGTATTTGAACGGGTCGTGCGCCGCTGGTTGGCCTGACCCTATGATTGCGCCCGCTTTATCTGACGCGCTCACGGCTTGGCTGGCAGGTCAGCGCGCGCTGGTTGGCGCGGCAGAGAACACGCTGAAGGCCTATCAGACGGACGTGCTGGGCTTTCTGTCGTTCATGACCCAGCACAACGGGGGCAGTCAGGGGCTGGGCCCGATTGCCCGGGTAAGCGTCCGCGATATGCGCGCTTGGATGGCCCATGAACGCGGGCGTGGTGTGGGGGCGCGGTCACTGGCACGGTCATTGTCGGCGGTCAAATCCTTCTATCGCTGGCTGGCGGAACGTGAAGGGTTTGAGCCGACCGCCGTGCTGTCCACGCGGGCACCAAAGTTTCAGCGCAAACTGCCCCGCCCGCTTGAGGTCGATGCCGCATCCGCGATGATCGCGACGGTCGAACTGCAATCAACCGAGCCGTGGGTCGCCGCACGGGATGCCGCCGTGGTGACGCTTTTATACGGGTGCGGTCTGCGCATATCCGAGGCTTTGGGCCTGACAGGTGCAGATGTCCCACTGCCGCCGGTGCTGCGCATCACCGGGAAAGGTGGCAAGGAGCGGATCGTTCCGGTCATCGCACAGGCGCGTGATGCAGTTGACGCCTACCTGCGGCTCTGCCCCTATCCTGTCGCTGAGAATGATCCGGTCTTTCGGGCGATCCGCGGCGGCGTGCTGTCGCCGCGCGCAATCCAGAAAGTGATGGAACAGGCGCGCCTGCAAATGGGTCTGCCAGCGACCGCAACGCCGCATGCGATGCGCCACTCTTTTGCGACGCATCTTTTGGCGGCTGGCGGCGATCTGCGCGCCATACAAGAGCTGTTGGGCCATGCGTCGCTTTCAACCACGCAAGCCTACACCGCAGTTGATGCCGCACATCTGATGTCGGTCTACGACAAGGCGCATCCCAAAGCCTGACAATCGGTTGCCCCTTTGCCGCTTTTCCCCCATGACAGTGTGATGACAGTTCGTACCAAAGCCCTTCTTGTTCACCTGCTGACCGCAACCGGTGCCGTGTTTGCCATGCTGGCGATGCTGGCCGCCGTTGAAGAGCAATGGAGCCTCATGTTTTTGTGGCTGGTCGTCGCCTTTGCCGTGGATGGCATCGACGGGCCACTGGCGCGCAAATATGATGTGAAAACCAATTCGCCCGCGTTTGATGGCGTCTTGCTTGATCTGATCATCGATTACCTGACCTATGTGTTTGTTCCCGCCTACGCCCTGTTCAAGTCGGGTCTGTTACCGGGATGGACCGGCTGGTTTGCCATCATCATCATTACGTTCACATCGGCCATGTATTTTGCCGACACACGCATGAAAACAAAGGATAACTCCTTTTCCGGCTTTCCGGGATGCTGGAATATGCTGGTGCTGGTGATCTTTGCCTTGCAGCCCAATTTCTGGGTTTCGCTGGTACTGGTTGGCAGCCTTGCGATTACCATGTTTGTGCCGCTCAAGTTTGTGCACCCCGTGCG
>JALQUF010000149.1 GCA_023263855.1 Yoonia sp.
GAAGCGCTTCCAGAAAGGTCGCTTCAACATGAACGATCTGAAGATGCAGCTTGAGCAGATGATGAAAATGGGCGGCATGGAAGGCATGATGGGCATGATGCCCGGCGCGCAGAAGATGTCGAAACAGATGGCGGCTTCGGGCATGGATGACAGCGTCCTCAAACGCCAGATCGCCCTGATCAATTCGATGACCAAGAAAGAGCGCGCAAATCCTGATCTGCTTGCTGCCAGCCGCAAAAAGCGGATCGCCAAAGGTGCGGGGCTCGAAGTCTCGGAGCTGAACAAGCTGGTCAAACAGCACCGCCAGATGGCCGATATGATGAAGAAGATGGGCAAAGGCGGGATGCTGAAACAGGCCATGAAAGGCATGTTCGGCAAAGGCGGCGGCATGCCCGAAGGCGGCATGCCCGACATGAACGACCCCAAGGCGATGGCCGAAGCCGCCAAAGCGCTGCAAGGCAAGATGCCTCCGGGTGGTCTGCCCGGCTTGGGTGGCGGCGGTATGCAACTGCCCCCCGGTCTGTCCGGTTTTGGGAAAAAGAAGTAAACGATGACCCCCGCCCCGACCCTGACCACTTCACGGCTTGTGCTGCGCGGCCCGCAAAAGCGGGATCTTGCGCCGTTCACCGCTTGGACAACACAGTCCGAGCGGATGGAAGCTGTCGGTGGTGTGGCGACCGAGCGGGACGCCTGGCGTGGCTTCATCGCCGGGATCGGTCATTGGCACTGGCACGGCTACGGGTTTTTCACGGTCACAGAACGCGACAGCGGAATAGCCACGGGGCGCGTTGGCATTATCAACCACATCGAATGGCCGCAGCCGGAAATGGCGTGGCATATGTTTGATGGCTTCGAAGGGCGTTCTTACGCGTTCGAGGCAGCCTGCGCCGTGCGCGATTGGGCCGGCCGGACACTGGGACTTGCGCCGCTGATTTCGCTCATCTCTCCCACCAACACGCGTTCATTGGCTTTGGCCACGCGCCTTGGTGCCTTAGAAGAAGGCCGCGATGTCGTCGATGGCGAAAACTGCATCATCTTCCGGCACCTTGCGCATCATGATCCGCGCGCCGTGGCCCAAACAGCCGAGGTCCTTGCATGACCCCGACATTGTACAGCACGCGGCTGACCCTGCGGCCCTACCACCGCGATGATTTTGAAAGCTACGCGGCCTTTATGGCCAGCGACCGGGCGATCCATATGGATGGGCCTTTGGACCGGGACAAAGCCTGGTGCTGGTTTGCAAATGACGCGGCAAGCTGGGCGCTCTATGGCTTTGGAACACTCGCGATCGAGATGGACGGGCAATTGGCAGGGGGCGCGGGCCTTGTGCATCCCCCGCATTTCCCCGAGCCCGAATGTGGCTGGTTCATCTATGACGGGTTCAAAGGCCTCGGCTTGGCCGCAGAAGCGGGCCGGGCAATCATCGACCATACATTCGCGACGACCGATCTGGCCAGCATCGTCAGCTATATCGGTGAGCAGAACATAGCCTCTATACGCGTGGCCGAAAAACTGGGTGCTGTACTGGACCCGGATGCCAAAGCGCCAGAGGAAACTGGCACGCTTGTCTACCGTCACACCCGCAATCCTGCACAAGGACATGTCCAATGACCGACACAACCACCCGTGCCGCCGATATCCTAAAAGGACATCGCGAAAGCATCGACCGGCTTGATGCCATCCTCGTCTATACATTGGGCGAGCGGTTCAAGCACACACAGGCCGTAGGTAAGCTGAAGGCTGAACACGACCTGCCCCCATCCGACCCCGCGCGTGAAGAAAGCCAGATCGCGCGGCTCACCGATCTTGCAAACCGGGCCGATCTGGACCCGGAATTTGCCAAGAAATTCCTGAACTTCATTATTCAGGAAGTCATCCAACACCACAAACAACACCAATCCTGAGGGTTCGCGCCCTCGCCCCCATCTTTAAGGAGAAACTCTGATGGCTATGAAAATCCGTTTGGCCCGTGGCGGCTCAAAGAAACGTCCATTTTACGCAATCGTGGCTGCCGACAGCCGCATGCCACGCGATGGCCGCTTCATTGAAAAGCTGGGCACATATAACCCGATGCTGCCAAAAGACAGCGAAGAGCGCGTCAAGATGAACATGGAGCGCGTCAAGTACTGGTTGGGCGAAGGCGCACAGCCGACCGACCGTGTGTCACGCATGTTGGAAGCTGCAGGCGAACTGCCCAAGAAAGACCGCAGCAACCCCAAGAAGGGTACACCTGGCAAAGCGGCTCAGGCACGCGCTGAAGAAAAAGCGGCCAAAGCGGCTGCGGCTGAAGAAGCTGCAAATGCACCAGCAGAAGAAGCTGCGGCAGAAGAGTAAACCTCTGATCGTTGCTCCGGCTTTCGCCGGGGCAACACCCCTTCCCGTTTGGGACCACATCCATGTTCCGCTTGTTGCGCACGATCATTTTGGTGATGTTTGCTTTTGTGGCAGGCATGCTGTTTGAACGTCAGGGCAGCCAGGGCATCTGCGAAAGCGGTGGCGGGCTATGGATTGAAAACATCTGCGTCGGACCGGAGTTTGATTGATGAGCGATCGTGTCATTGTGGGCGCCATTGGTGGCGCATTTGGCGTTCAGGGCGAAGTGCGCCTGAAGTCCTATTGCGCCGACCCGCAGGCAATTGCGGATTATGCCCCGCTTTATAGCGAAGACGGACGCGCTTTTGCGCAGATTGTCCTGACAGGCCAACTCAAGAACGGGTTTACTGCCCGGATTGACGGCGTTGTCACCAAAGAAGACGCGGACGCGCTGCGCAACACCAACCTTTATGCAGAACGCGCGGTGATGCCATCGCTGCCGGATGATGAATACTACTACGCCGACCTGATCGGGCTGACCGTCGTGGACACAGGCGGCGCGACCTTGGGTACGGTCAAGAACGTGATGGATCACGGCGCGGGCGATCTGCTCGAAATCACGACGCCGGGGCAAGCTGAAACGGTGCTGTTGCCCTTCACACAAGCCGCGGTGCCCACCGTTGATCTGACCGCAAAACGCATCGTGGCCGACCCGCCCGACGGGTTGTTTGCATCAGATGACTGAGAAAACGCCAAAATCCGCAGGCCGCATTGCCGTGCGTCCGACGCTGAAACCGCGCGAGTTGATGACCGACACGCCGGATATTGCAGGATCGTGGACGGCACAGATCATAACGCTCTTTCCGCAGGCGTTTCCGGGCGTTTTGGGCGAAAGCCTGACAGGTAAGGCGTTGCAAGA
The DNA here is from genome assembly GCA_023263855.1 of Yoonia sp. GTDB lineage: Bacteria > Pseudomonadota > Alphaproteobacteria > Rhodobacterales > Rhodobacteraceae > Yoonia. The sequence continues at coordinate 3,233 of JALQUF010000149.1, forward strand.
CGGCCTGTGGCAATTGCAAACCTATGATCTGCGCAACTACGGCATCGGCAAGCATCGCAATGTCGATGATACGCCTGCGGGCGGCGGGGCTGGCATGGTCTTGCGCGCCGATGTGCTTGAAAAAGCGATCATGGACGCGCGCCAAGGCACCAAGGGCACGGCCCCTCTGGTCTACCTCTCACCGCGCGGTCGCCGGTTTGATCAGGCCATGGCCCGCGATTGGGCGCGGATGGACGGCGTTACCATGCTCTGCGGTCGGTTTGAAGGCGTGGATGAGCGTGTCTTGCAGCACTTTGGCATTCAGGAAGTCAGCCTTGGTGATTTCGTCATGACTGGCGGTGAAATTGCAGCGCAAGCGATGATTGACGCTACAGTGCGTCTGCTGCCTGGCGTCTTGGGCAATGCGGAAAGCGCTATCGAAGAAAGCTTTTCATCCGGCTTGCTGGAACATCCCCAGTTTACAAAACCCGCCCTTTGGCAGGGCCATGCGATCCCCGAGGTTTTGCTGTCAGGCAACCATGCCAAGATTGCGGCATGGCGGCGTGCGATGTCGGAAAAAATCACGCAGGATCGCAGGCCTGACCTGTGGGAAAAGCAGTCAAAGAAATAAGGTGGCTTGCTGCCCGATATTCCGTCGATCCCCCTTGATCCGTTCAGCGCATCCGCCTATACGGCAGCATTCCCGGTCAGCACGCTGATTCCGGGTGTTGGTTTATGGAACCATCTGGATCATGAGCGCACCTTCGTTGGTGCACCCCTCACCAGACAGGCCGGACAGCCACAACAAAGAAATGATGACGCATCTCTGGCGGGCAGGTAACTGGACCCGGGAACGACACAGAGCTCTGGGGCACGCAAACAAACATTGCGGAGTACCGCAAGCATTTTAAGGAGCGTTTCAGATGGACCTGATCGCAGAACTCGAAGCGGAACAAGTCGCAGCCCTTGGCGCGAATATTCCAGACTTCAAAGCGGGTGACACCATCCGCGTCGGTTACAAAGTGACCGAAGGCACACGCAGCCGTGTGCAGAACTACGAAGGCGTGTGCATCGCCCGCAAGAACGGCAAAGGCATTGCCGGCTCTTTCACAGTGCGCAAGATTTCCTTTGGCGAAGGTGTGGAGCGTGTTTTCCCACTGCATTCCACCAACATCGACAGCATCACCGTGGTTCGCCGTGGTCGCGTGCGTCGCGCCAAGCTGTACTATCTGCGCTCACGTCGCGGTAAGTCCGCACGTATCGCAGAAGTCGCCAACTACAAAGCGCCCAAGGGCGCAGAAGCATAAGGATCGCCATCATGAAAAAAGATACGCATCCCGATTACCACATCATCGACGTCAAAATGACCGATGGCACAGTGGTGCAGATGAAATCCACATGGGGCAAAGAAGGCGACACCATGTCGCTTGATATCGACCCCTCCGTGCACCCTGCATGGAACGGCGGTTCCACACGCTTGATGGACGCTGGTGGCCGTGTGTCCAAGTTCAAGAACAAATACGCAGGTCTTGGATTCTAAGACACGCGTGGGTTTCACCCACGCTACGATTTGCAAACGCCGCTCCGATCTCAGGGCGGCGTTTTGCGTTTTCAGGTGTCCGCTATGCGGGACAAACGGTCGTTGAAAAATTGAGCGAAGTCGATGATCCTAGCCCAGTGTTAGGGCGGCAGAAGGATCAAATAGTGGGTATCGAGTACTTCATTCAGGGCCATATAAATGGCGAAGCGGCTGGCATCACTTTACAACCAATACTCGACGCGT